>PHBI01000050.1:4052-41767 GCA_002841945.1 Deltaproteobacteria bacterium HGW-Deltaproteobacteria-14 | reverse complement strand
ATGGCCTCCGGCATAGTTGCGGAAATCAACATCGCCAGCCCTCGGAGGAGATGATGCGTCGTTACGACTTGGTCGCAGCGATCGGGGTCCTGTTGGCGCTCGGGTCGACCGGGTGCAAGGGCGAGGCAACACCCGCACCCGCACCCGCACCGGCGCCACAGCCGCCCGCCGCGCCGCTCGCCGCCGCGGCCGAACGACCCACCCCGGCGCCCGCCGTCGCGACCGCCGCGCCGACGCCGCGGGTCGCCGCCTCGAAGCTCGTCGGGATGCTCCTGAACGCGCTCGAGCGCGACGAGGGGATCGCGGCCGTCAACACCGACGAGCGGGCCTACGCCGCCGTGCAGCAGGACGTCCTGCGGCCGTGGTCGGCCGCCTGGGTGGCGCGCGACGGCGCGGCCTTTGCGGCGCTCCTGGCCCCGGGAGCCGCGGGGACCAGCTGGGCGAGCGCCCCCCTGACCCCGGTCCGCGATCGCGACGGCGTCGTCGAGGTGCGCCCGGAGCCCGTCGCCGCGGCCGACCTCGGCGCGGACGTGGCGGCCTACCTGAGGGCCTTCGCGCAGCTCGAGGACGTGTCGCTCTACGTGCTCCGCTTCGTCCCGAGCGGTGACGCGGCGGAGCTGACCGTCCGCTACGACGTGCGCGGGGTCACCACCGCCGGGCAGCGCCGCGCCGATCGCGGCGAGCTGGCGGTCGCGGTGAAGCGCGGCGCGGCGGGCTGGCGGCTCGCCTCCATCACGGCGAGGTCCGCCGAGCGGCTCACCCTGGCGAGTGACCGCCAGCCGACCTTCGTCGACGGGACGGCGGCCGCGGGGCTCGACGCGGTCCCGGTGACGAGCCGCGCCGAGGCCATCCGGCGGGGCGGCTACGCGATGGCCGTGGCGGACTACGACGGCGATCGCCGGCCGGACGTCCTGCTCGGGCACTTCGGGCGCTCGCAGCTGCTGCGCAACACCGGCGACGGCTTCGAGGACGTCACCGACGAGGCCGGCCTGCGCGGCGAGAACCTGGTCAAGGCCGCGGCCTTCGCGGACCTCGACAACGACGGCCACCGCGACCTCGTGCTCATCCGCTTCATCCCCGACGCGGCCGCGGCGGGCGTGGCGAGCGCGCCGTGCACCGATCGCGGCGGCGAGTGCCACCGCGACCTCGTCGCTTACCGCAACAACGGTGACGGGACCTTCGCCTTCGAGGGCGACATCCTGACCCGCTACGACGAGTTCGACCGCGCGATGCCGATGGCGATCGCCGACTTCGACAAGAACGGCTTGCTCGACATCTATATCGGCTTCCCGGGCGTGCGCGACTTCACCAACGACCTCGCCCACAACCCGCGCGAGGGTGAGCTGGTCGTCAACGGCGTGTGGCTCAACGACGGCGAGTGGAACTTCTCGCAGGTGCCGACCGAGTCAGAGGGCTTCCCCCACGCGGCGATGGTCGGTGACCTCGACCAGGACGGCGATCCCGATCTGGTCGTGGTCGACGACAGCGGCCTCGAGAGCCCGGTCTACCTCAACGACGGCGCGGGCAAGTTCACCCGCGGCAACGAGGCGACGGGGATCCGCCTGCGCGGCTTCGGGATGGCCGCCGCCCAGGCCGACTACGACGGTGACGGGCTCGTCGACGTGACCCTGACGGCCATCGACCTGGTGGACGGCCGCCGCATCGTGAACTCCTGGCTCGACCGCTCGACGGGGCGGCTGCGGGCGACCCTGGCGGACATGTCGACCACCTTCCTGGGCAACATCCTGTACCGCAACGACGGCGAGCGCTTCGTCGACGTCACCGCGGAGGCCGGCCTGGGCTTCGCGGGCGAGGCTCCGGCCGGGGTCAACTTCATCGACTACAACGGCGACGGTGCGCCGGACATCTACGTGTCGAACGGGCTGTGGTCGGGCGCCGGCGCGCAGGACCTATCGAGCGCCTTCGTGCGCACCCTCCTCCGCACCGACAAGGACCCGATCTTCGGCGCCGGCGCGGACGTGGCGGAGCTGTCGGGGCCGAACCCGGTGCTCGACATCCTGCGCGAGTTCCGGGGCGACCTCGCCAACCCCCGCGGCGGCGACCTCGGGGAGGCGCCGTCGCTGACGATGGCCGGCTACGAGCGCAACCGCCTGTTCCGCAACAACGGGGACGGGACCTTCACCGAGGTCGGCTACCTCGAGGGGGCCGATCGCCTCGAGGACGGCTACGTCGCGGCGGCGGCGGACTTCGACGGCGACGGCCGTCAGGACCTGATGCTGCGCAACTGCGACCCGGCGCCCGGCGTCCGCTTCCGGACGGTGACGCTGCTGAAGAACCAGGGGGCGAACCGCAACACCCTGACCGTGTTCGCGCGGGGCTCGAAGAGCAACCGCGACGGGATCGGCGCGGTGGTCACCGCGACCCTCGGCGGGCGCAAGCTGGTCCGGACCATCGAGTCCACCAACGGCGCGATCCAGGGTGAGCCGGTCGCCTTCTTCGGCCTCGGGGGGGCCGCGCAGGTCGACGAGCTCGAGGTGCGCTGGCAGAGCGGCCTCGTCGAGCGCTTCGCCGGGGTCAAGCGCGGCGTCATCCGCCTCGACGAGGGCGCGGGGCTGGTCGAGTTGGCGAAGAACTGACCTCGACGGTCTGCGCCGAGCGCGTCCGCCGCGGCCCCGGGTGCGGCGGGCCTGTCGCTGGTGCCCTCTGAAACCCTGGCGTGGTCTGGAGCCGCCCGGCGCGGGCGGGGGCTGGGCGACCTGCGGGGCGCGTACGCGCCCGGCTACTCGCAGACCTCGCGTCGATCGCCGAGCGGGTGGAGGGCGTGCTGGCACGGCGAGACGTCCCCCATCGGGTGGGCGGGGTGGGAGCACGGGATGACGTCGCCCTGTGGGTGGCACGGGACCGTGCCGTAGTACGGGTCCATGCACGGGTGTGAGCACGCGATGAGGTCGCCCAGGGGGTGCATCGCGTGCGCGCAGGGCGACAGGTCACCGTTCGGGTGGGCGGGGTGGGTGCACGGCGCGGTGACGGTGCGGCAGCGCGGCTCGCCGCGCCCCGCTCGGTCGCCCGCGCCGTCGCTGACGCGCCGCACCTCGATGCTCGTGAGCAGCATCGTCGAGATCCACTCCTGCGCGCTCAGATCGCGGCGACCGCCGTTGCCGGGCCACGGGTCGCGCACCGTCGCGAGCACGACCTGGCCCGAGCCGTCGACGGCGCGGTCATAGGTCAACGCCGTCAGCACCATCGCGTGGCCCATCGTGCCGATGATGAGCGGGCGTCCGGCCGCGAGATCGCGCGCCGCGGTCGCGGGGTCGGCGGTCAAGGTCGACGTCGCCACCCGCCACCGCGTCCCCCGGGCGTCGACCCAGTCGCGGTTCAGGCTGCGCGCGATGTCCTGCGGCTGCGCGGGCATGTTGACCAGCGTCCCCCAGGCCTGCTTCACGATCTCCTGCTGGGACACCGTGAGGCCGTGGTGATGGAAGACCATCGAGATCGAGGCCGCCCAGCACCACTGGCTCTGCTTCTGGTAGGCCATGATGGTGTCGGCCACCGGGCTCGGGAGCCCGGCGACGCACCGCTGCACCCCGTTGGGGCCGAACGGCGTGCACTCCACCGCGGCGCGCGCGGGGGCGGCGAAGGACAGCAGGACGAGCGACACCGCGAGCGCGGCGTGGGCGAGCTTCATGGGGCCTCCGGGTGAGTCCCCGAGCATCGGTCCGCGCCCGCCCGTGGTCAACGCTCCGGCCGGTCCGCCCTGCGCCAGGTGTAGGTCACGAGGTCGTCGCCCAGCCGGTAGAAGTCGCGGATCCGCGCCACCTCGGTGAACCCGATGCGGTCGTAGAAGGCCAGCGTCCCATCGTAGAGCTCGGTCGACGAGGTCTCGATGCGCACGAGACGCCCGCCCTCGAGCATGACGTTCGCCTCGCACGCGCTCCAGAGGTGCCGTCCGACGCCCCCTCCGCGGAGCGTCGGCTCGACGACGATCCAGTAGAGATCGAAGGTCGCCTCGGTCATCGGGGTCCGCCCGTAGCAGACGTACCCCACCGGGACGGAGTCGTGGTGCGCGACGATGACGCGGTAGGAGCTGGCCGCCTTGCGCTCGAGCGCGTCATCGATGAGCTCGAGCGCGACGTCGACCTCGTCGTCGGTGAACTGTGCGGTCCGGGCGAGCATGTCGGCGAGGGCGTCTCGGTCCCCGGGGGCTACTGGGCGGAGGTCGACGTCCATGGGGCGGGCTCCCAGAGCGCGGGCCGCTGCCGGCCCTCGCGGGTGATGCGATGGTCGCGGGCGTCGTCGAGGCGCGCGTCGGCGAGGAGCGCCAAGACGAGGTCGCCCCAGGCGAGGCCGGTGTGGCGTGCCGCCAGGCAGAAGCCGGCGTCGGGGTCGAGATCCGGGTTCGGGTTGACGTCGATGACCCGGGGATGGCCGCTCGCGTCGAGGCGCATGTCGACGCGGCCATAAGAGGTGCCGCCGATGGCGAGGAAGGCGGCGCGCGCCTGGGCGACCACCTCGCGGTACACCGCGGCGCCGAGGTCGGCCGGGCCGACGGGCTTCGAGTACGCCGACGACTCGGGCCCGTCCGGGGTCCACTTGCAGTCGTAGGTGACGATGGGCGCGTAGCCCTTCGGGTAGCTCGCGAAGTCGATCTCGGTCACCGAGAAGCGGCCGTGCATCGGGTTGGGGAAGATCGCGACGTTGAGCTCGCGGCCCGGGAGGTAGGTCTCGACGAGGTACGGCCCCGGGATCCGCTCGGCGAGCCAGGTGACGCGGGCGCGGAGGGCGCGGGCGTCGCGGACGACCGAGCCCTGGTCGATGCCGACCGAGCCGTCGGCGCATGCCGGCTTCACGAAGAGCGGGAAGTCGAGGCAGAGGGCGGTCTCGAGGTCGTCGGGCCCGGCCACGACGGCGGCGTCGGGCAGGCGGACGCCCTGGGCGCGCATCAGCCGTCGCGCCATGTGCTTGGCCTGGGCGGCGAGGAGCGCGCGGGGCCCATTGCCGGTGTAGGGGATGCCCTGGGCCTCGAGCAGCGCCGGCACCTCGTGCTCACGGCGGCCGTCGCCCCCGAGGGACTCGACCAGGTTCACCGCGCGGGTCGCGCCCGCCGCCACCGCCTCGGCCACCAGCCCCTCGGGGTCGTCGTCGACCGCGAGCAGGAGCACCGGGATGCCGCGGTCCGCGAGCAGGCCGGCGACGGCATGGGCCACCGCGGCGGCCTCCTCCCCGGCCTCGTGACCGAGCGCGAGCTCGCAGCTCCCGCCCGGCAGGAAGTCCCGGTTGTACAGCACCGCCACCGGCGACGCTGGAGGCTCCTCGTCTTCGGTCACTGCTACCGCGTTGCGGTCGTCCATGTGAACCCTCTCCCGTGCGCAACTGCGCCGTATCCGTCGTGCGATGCACAACGGAGGTCGCGGCGGTCGCGCGGCGTGGCCTGCGTACATGCCATGGGCGGCGACCAACCTGGCCGACCGCTACAACGTCCCCGGCGTCGCGTTCGCTGACGTCCACGTCCACTGGGGGTTCGTCCGAGGGGTGCTGGCGGGTCGTCCCGACCAGCGTGGGAGCGGGTTCCCCTCGTAGTCACGCGGCAGGTAACACCCACCCGCGAGAGCGTCAAGAGGCGCGACGATAAGTTGCGCACATCAGCCTGGCAGGCGGGGCTGCGGAGCCCCCGGGAGCCGTCAGAAGGACCACCCCAGGTTGAGGTTCAGCATGACGCCGATGGCCGCCTGCTCCTCACTCTCGGTGCCGCTCTCGGCGGAGACGACGAAGAAGGCCGGGCCGACCTGGGCCTGGAAGGTCAAGCCGAAGTCGGCGGCGACCTTGTAGCCCACGAACGGTGCCAGCGAGAGGCCCCTGCCGAAGACCCCGCCGAACTGGCTGTCGGCGTCGGCGCTGACCCCGAGGTACAGCACCTCGGCGCCGATCTGGAGCCCGTGGTCGAAGTCCCCGAGGGCGTAGTAGGCGAACTGGCCGCCGATCTCGAACACGCTGAAGGCCTCGGTCGTGAAGCCGTCGCTCACCGAGACCGAGCCGTAGCCGAGGATGAGCGACACCCCCATCTGCGGTCCGACCGCGAACTCGCCCTGGAGCTCGAGCACCGGCAGGACCAGGTGGAGGGGCGAGAGGGTCACGCTGACGCTGTGCAGCGGCCCCTCTGGCTGGGCGTCGACCGCCGTGGCTCGATACGCGGCGGCGGGGGAGGCGAGGAGCGCGACCAGGGAGAGTGCGGCGAAAAAGCGCGTCATGGAGACCTCGAGTGGGCTGCCGGCGCGGAGCCCTCCGCGCTCAAGCCCGAGGATAGCCCGCGGTGTGCCACGTGACGACCGAAATCCCAGAGCTACGGCGGTGGGGAAGGTGCTTGACGATGACCGCGTCGCGCAGTGTAGTCCCGAGCGCCACGACCCCCTGGAGGAAGCTCATGACGGTCCGCCCGCTGACGCAGCTCAACGACGAAGAGAAGATGTTCCGCGACGCCGCGCTCGCCTTCGCCCGCGAGCAGGTCGCTCCGCACGCCCACGCGATGGACGAGCGCCAGGAGCTCCGTCGAGACATCATCGACGCGTGCTTCGAGCTCGGGTTCATGGGGATCGAGGTGCCCGAGCAGTACGGTGGGTCGGGGAGCAGCTTCTTCAACGCCATCCTCGTCATCGAGGCGCTCGCCCGCGTCGACGCCAGCCTCGCGGTCTTCGTCGACGTGCAGAACACGCTGGTGCTCAACGCGCTGCTGCGCTGGGCCGACGACGCGCAGAAGGAGCGCTACCTGCCGCGGATGGTGAAGGACCTCGTCGGTGCGTACGCGCTGAGCGAGGCGTCGAGCGGCTCGGACGCGTTCGCGCTCAAGACGACCGCGACCGACAAGGGCGACCACTGGGTGCTCAACGGCTCCAAGCTGTGGATCACCAACGGCAAGGAGGCGGGGCTCTTCATCGTGATGGCCACCGTCGACCCGTCGCTCGGCTACAAGGGCATCACGGCGTTCCTCGTCGAGAAGGGCTTCGAGGGCTTCCGGGTCGGCAAGAAGGAGGACAAGCTCGGGATCCGCGCCAGCTCGACCTGCGAGCTCGTCTTCGACGAGTGCGTGGTCCCCAAGGAGAACGTGCTCGGCCAGGTCGGCAAGGGCTACAAGGTCGCCATCGAGACGCTCAACGAGGGGCGCATCGGCATCGGCGCGCAGATGATCGGCATCGCCCAGGGCGCCTTCGACTACGCCATGTCGTACCTGCGCGAGCGCAAGCAGTTCGGGACCCGGATCGCCGACTTCCAGGGGATACAGTTCCAGTACGCGGACCTCGCCACCGAGATCGAGGCCGCGCGGCTGCTCGTCTACAACGCGGCGCGCCTCAAGGACGCCGGGCTGCCGTTCCTCAAGGAGGCCGCGATGGCGAAGCTCTACAGCTCCATCGTGGCGGAGAAGGCGGCGTCCACGGCCATCGACTTCCTCGGCGGCGTCGGCTTCACCAAGGAGTACCCGGCCGAGAAGTTCTTCCGCGACGCGAAGATCGGCCAGATCTACGAGGGCACGAGCAACATGCAGCGCATGACCATCGCCAAGCAGCTGCTCGACGCCGCGGGGGGGTGACGGGGTCGCAGGGCGCCTCAATCAAGGCTCGCTTCGCCGCGTCCTGTTCAGGGCTCCTGGCTCGACCGATCCGGCTGCTTCGCGGCCTCCGCCCGCCGCTCGCGCGGCGTGGACACCGGCCCAAGGCCCCGCCTCGCGGGGCTGCGGATCGGCGTCCTCGGGGAGGGGCGCGCCCGATCGCCGGGCGACGTCATTCGGCGTGGGGAACGGCCACTGCCTTGACTTCGTGTGGCCTGTGGAAAACAGTCCGCGCAACGAAGAAGGTGCGACGTGGAATACGTATGCGTCGCGCCAGCCTCCGGTCGAGACGCGGCATCCGGCCGCCGATCCCGCGGGGCCACCTCCGCAAAAGTGAGATAATCTTTGAAATTCGATGAGTTGAACCTTCCTGAGGCGCTCCTCGCCGCGATCCGCGACCTGGGCTTCGAGAAGGCGACCGACATCCAGGAGCAGGCCCTGCCGCTCGTGCTCGAGGGACGGGACGTCGCCGGTCAGGCCCAGACGGGCACCGGGAAGACCGCCTGTTTTCTGCTCGGCATCCTCAATTCACTGCTCCAGACGGAGCGCCCGACGGACGGGAGCCCGCGCGCCATCGTCATCGCGCCGACGCGTGAGCTGGCCATCCAGATCGCCGCGGACGCCGAGTCCCTGACGACCTACACCGACATCAAGACGACGATCGTCTGTGGTGGCCTGAGCTGGGACAAGCAGGCCCGCTCGCTGCAGGACGGCACCGACCTCGTCGTCGGGACGCCGGGCCGCCTCATGGACTACGAGCGCAAGCGCATCCTGAAGCTGAAGCGGCTCCAGGTCGTGGTCGTGGACGAAGCCGACCGCATGTTCGACATGGGCTTCATCCAGGACATCAACCACCTCTTCCGCTACATGCCGAAGAAGAGCGAGCGCCAGTCGATGCTCTTCTCGGCGACGCTCAGCGACGAGGTGATGCGCCTCGCCTCGCGCCACATGAGCTCCCCGGTCCAGGTGAAGATCGCCCCGGATCGCCTCGTGGTCGAGGAGATCAAGCAGTCGCTCTTCCACGTGTCGAACCGTGAGAAGACGAGCCTGCTCCTCGGCCTGCTCCAGCGCGAGCAGCCCATTCGCACCATGATCTTCGTCAACCGCAAGGTCGACGGTGAGGCGCTGACCTGGCGGCTCAACCACAACGGCTACGAGTCGGTCTACCTCTCCGGTGACCTCCCGCAGAAGAAGCGGCTCAAGATCATCGACGCGATGAAGGCCGGCAAGATCCAGATCCTCGTGGCGACCGATGTGGCGAGCCGCGGGATCCACGTCGACGATGTTTCTCATGTCTTCAACTACGACGTGCCCCAGGACCCCGAGGACTACGTCCACCGCATCGGCCGCACGGCGCGCGCCGGCGCGACCGGGACCGCCATCGTGCTCGCCTGCGAGGAGACGGTCATGAGCCTCGCGGCGGTCGAGCAGCTCATGGAGTGCAAGATCCCGGTGGAGTTCGCCGAGGACGACCTCTACATCCCGGACCGCGCCGGGCGCTTCCGCCGCACCAAGCAGGTGTACACCGGCTGGCCCCCGGCCTCGCTCGGGCTGTCCCGGGAGGATGATGACGACGACGGCGACGACGACGCCCCGCGCGTCGCCCGGGACGGTGGCCGCGGCGAGGGCAAGACGAAGCCCCGCCGGCGCCGGCGTCGCCGCACCGGTGAGGGCTCCGAGGCCCCCGCCACCCCCGAGGCGATGGTGGCCTCGGGGGGCGAGTAGCTCGCGGTGGCGGGCTTCCCGGGCGGCGCGAGTCGACCGCCCGGGGAGACGCGGCCTCTCCGCTCGCGAGCCTCACGCTCGGGGCTACGACCCTGCCGGCGCGACGGTGAAGCGCGCGACGACCGGCAGGTGGTCGGACCACACCGGCGGCTCGGAGAGCACGCGGGCGCTCTGCTCGACCAGCCCGGCGCGGTGGAAGATGTAGTCGAGGCGTCGGTTCGGCGCGTCCGCCGGGTGGGTCACGACGCCGTCCGCGTCGAGCAGGACCTCCGACAGCCCCGGGGCGGCGGCGACCACAGCCACGGAGTCGTCGTCGTAGGTGATGTCCGGCTCGTCGGGGAAACCGCTCCGCGGGGTCACCCCGGGCGGTAGGGCGTTGAAGTCGCCGAGGATGACGGTCAGCGGGCTCGGCTCCGCGTTCACCAGCGCCACCAGGCGTGCGGCCTGCGCGGCGCGGGAGGTCGCGTCGAAGGCCTCGAGGTGGACGTTGAAGACGTGCAGCTCGCGGCCGCCGACCGGGATCACCACGTGGTCGATGGCGCGGTCGAGGTAGAACCAGTTGCGAAAGAACGGGTTGTTCGCGGGCTTCTCCATCCGATAGCGGGTCGCGGCGCCGATGGGCCAGCGCGACAGCACGCACTGCCCGCTCTTCATGCGCCCGTAGTGCCGCGAAGGCGGCCAATACGGGAACGGGACGTAGTTGTTTTCCCAGGTGACCGAGCAGGTCAGGCCGGCCCAGCCGAGCTTGTCACGCAGGTAGCGCCCCTCGTCGATGTCGTGGCTGCGGGCGCTGGCCAGGTCGACCTCCTGGAGCGCCGCCACGTCGGCGCCGCTGGCGGCGATCTGCGAAGCCAGCCCGTCGAGGTGGCGCAGGACGTGATCGCGGGTCCATGGGCCCGAGAGGTCCCCGGCCGGGCCGCGCCCGTAGCCGATGTTGAACGTCATCACGGTCAGCCGGTCGAGCGTCGCGTCCGGGTCCGCGGCGGCCGGCGCGTCCGGGAGGTTCTCCACCCGCGACAGGGAGACCGGCGAGGTGTCGGTCTGGCCGCCCGCGGCCCACCAGACGAACAGGACCGCGGCGAGGACCACCAGCCCCAGCGTCAGCCCGAGCCATTTCAGGGTGCGGAGGATCATGGCGTCGATCTATAACCCGAGCCCATGAGCCTGTCGCGTCGCCTCGTCCTCCCCGTCTGTGTCCTCGCTCTCGCCGTCGGCTGCGCCGGCGGGGACGGCGCGAGCGGTGATGTTGCGGTGCAGCATGACGCCGCCAGCGAGGTGACCGAGCTGGACGTGCCCCTCGAGGTCGTCGACGGGCTGGGGCAGGAGGACGCCGCCTCGGACACCGCCGTCGTGCCCGACACCGTGCCCGCCCTGACGGCGGAAGGCTATTGCGAGGCGATGGCGGACGCCTATTGCGGCTTCTACCTGCGCTGTGGCCGCATGGCGGTAGCCGACGAGGCGACCTGTCTGACCGTGTTCGTCGAGGTGTGCAATGCGGTATACGAGCCCCAGTATCGGGCCCTGGTCGACCGCGGCCTGCTGACCCTGGCGCCCGACGGCGTCGCCGCCTGCCAAGACCACCTCGAGGCCGTCGCCTGCGCCCTCCAGCCGGGGGACCTCGACGGGCCTTGCGGGGGCATGTGGCGTGGCCTGGCGCCCGTCGGGAGCGCCTGCAGCTACGGCGTCGAGAGCCTGGTCTGTGACGCCGCGTCGACCTGCGTCCTGGGCCTCGACTTCTGCGGCACCTGTGAGCCCGCCGTCGCGGTGGGCGAAGGGTGTGGGGGCGGCGGACCTCGCTGCCACGACACCGCCGCGTGCGTGGACGGGGTGTGCGTGGCGCGCGCTCGACCCACCGATCCGTGCTCAGCGACGCAGCCCTGCGGGGTCGGCGCGAGCTGCGTCGACGGGGGCTGCGTCGCGCCGGCGGTGGTCGGCGTCGGTGCGGCCTGCGATCAGACTCACCGGTGCCAATACAAGGCGGCGTGCGTCGCGGGTACGTGCGTCGCGACGGCGCTCCTCGGGGAGGCCTGCGCGGCCGAGCGGCCGTGCGCCGACGGCGCGTGTGACGGCGGGGTCTGCGTCGCCGCTCCGGCGTTCTCGACCGGCTGCCTCGACCGCTGAAGAGGTCGGCGCCCCGCCCGAGGGTCGGGGCGCCGGACCGGCCCCGCGGGCTACTCGTCGTCGTCCTCGTCCTCGTCCTCGAAGTGCGGGTGCCCGTGGGCGATCTCGTCGTCGGTCGCCGCGCGCACGTCGAGCACCTCGAGGTCGAAGTGCAGGCGCATGCCCGCGAGCGGGTGATCGACGTCGACGTGCACGACGTCGTCCTCGATCTCGGCGATCCAGACGGGGATCAGCTCGCCGTCCTCGTCCTCGAGCTCGACAAGCATCCCCGCCTCGATGTCGTCGTCGAACGCCTCGCGCGGGATCGCGTGGAGCTCGTCGGTCGTGGCCTCGCCGTAGCCGTCCTCGGGCTCCACGACGACCTTGACCTTGTCACCGGCGGACTTGCCGAGGAGCGCGGTCTCGAGCCCGGGCACGACGTTCTCGTGGCCGTGCAGATAGACGAGCGGATCTCCCGCCTCCGAGGCGTCGATGATGTCGCCGTCGTCGTCCTTGAGGACGAAGTTGAGGGTGGCGACACGGTCGTTCTGGATCGTCAGCTTCATGCCAGCTCCGGCGTTGGAGAATGCCCGCGGCTAACGCGAGCGCGCCAAACGTGCAAGCGTCACGCGCGCGCCGCGCCCGCCGGAGCCCGCCGAGCCGCCCCCGAGGCCGCGTTCGGGGGACGCCGTCGGGATCCGCCCACGCTCTCCCCTGCGGCGGCGCGATCCGCTGCGGATCGCGCCGCGTCCCGGTCTCCGCCCGGCGAAACGCCTCAAGCAGTTGAGGATTCCCCCGATAGTTGAGGACTGGATCCTCAGCGAATGCCGGCCCCTTCGGCCTCACCCACGGTCCGCGCTCACGCGCTCGGATAACGCCACGTGTCAGCCGCTCTCACCGAACTCGTCCAATCGCGGCTCGCCGCTGGCGCGGTGCGCGTGCCGCTCTTGCCGCAGGTCGCGTGGAAGCTGCTGACCCTCGATGAGGAGTCGGACGTCCGGAGCTTCGAGTCCCTCGTCTACGGCGACCACGCCCTGGCGGCGCACGTGATGCGGATCGCCAACTCGGTCGCGCTCGCCGGCCGCGTCCCGGTGCTCTCGCTCAGGCAGGCGCTGGTGCGCCTCGGAGTGCGCATGCTGCGGGAGGTCGCGATCGTCGCCGCCGTCGCCGACAACGTGATCCGCCTCCCGGGCTATGACGCCGAGCTGCGTGCGCTGTGGCGCCACGCGCTGCGCACGGCGCTGTGGACCAAGGTCGTCGCGCAGGTCCGGGGGGACGACGAGGAGCGAGCGTTCCTCTCCGGGCTCCTCGTGGACGTCGGGCGCGCCGTCGCCTTCCGCATGGCGGTCGAGACCGCGCTCGACCAGGGGCGCCGGATCGACGCCGCGGTCGCGTTCGAGGCCGCCGAGAGCCTCACCACCCTCGTCGGGACCGTCATCGTCGACGCGTGGGAGCTGCCGGAGGAGCTCCGCGCGGTGGTCAGCTTCGCCGCTCGTCCCCACGCCGCCGGGCGCTACCGCGACCTGGTCCTCGTCGTCGGGCTCGGGAGATGGCTCGCCGCGACCGAGGAGGAGGACCGCCTGCGCCTCGACGATCACGCTGCGCTCGGGGTCCTCGGCGTCAGCCAGGCGGACGTCCGCGCCATCATCCGCCAGAGTCGGCGGGTCGACGAGCTGCTCGAGACGTTCTCCCTGTAGCTGAGCGCCAGAGCGTCATGGAAGGGCGGCGCTGACGCCGTTGGCGGGGGGGGCGCGACGTGCTACGATCCGCACGCATGGTGGGACAGACCCGACACGGCGAGTCGTCGCTCACGCAAGCGCCGCGGTGACTGACATGGAACGAGAAGGGAAGGGCCCCGACGACGGCTCACGTCTCTACTTCGAGCGGAATCCCCTCCCGATGTGGGTCCACGACGTCGCGACCGGTCGCGTCATCGACGTGAACGCCGCTGCGCTCGCGCACTATGGGCATCCCCGCGCCGCGTTCCTCGAGCTCTGCGCCGACGACATCGTGACGCCCGGGTCTCGCAGTGAAGCCAGCAGCTGCGCCGCCCGAGGCCGACACCGCCGGGCCGACGGCAGCGTCGTGGACGTCGACTGCGCCTGCGACACGGTGGCGCTGCCCAATGGCGTCACCGTGCGCCTCGTCGTCATTCGGGACGGGGGGGCGAAGAGCGGCGAGCAGCGTCGGGTCGAGCAGAGCGAGCGCAACCTCAAGCGCATCCTCGAGGCGATCCCGGTCGGGATCTGGCTGTTCGACGCCCACGGGCAGCCCGTCGGCGGCAACCTCGCCGCTCGCGCCATCTGGGGCGGCGATATCGATCCGTATAACGTCGCCTGGCGTGAGCGCATCAACGCGCGCTCCTTCGAGACCGGCGAGCCCCTGCCGCTCTCCGCGTGCGCGTCGATCGTGGCCATCGAGGAGCGGCGCCCGAGCCGCGGCGAGCTCGTCTCCGTGACGACCCTCGATGGTCGGGAGCGCACCCTCGTCATCGACGCGATCCCCCTCGAGGACGAGGAGGGGGGCCCCGCCGCGATCGTCGTCAACCACGACGTGACGCGGCTCATCATCGCCGAGCGGCAGGCGCGGCAGCTCGAGCACGTCCTCGCGAGCAGCGCCGACGCGACCGCCGTGGTGGCGGCGGACGGCACCGTCGGCTACGTCAACCCCGCCGTCGCCGCCCTCCTCGGTGACGCGACCTCGGCTCGCGTCGGTCAACCGTTCCCGTGGCCGCTCGGCGACGCGCCGAGCTTCGAGGTCGCCCTGCCCGGACCGGACGGGGAGGTGCGAGCGGTCGAGCTGCGCGTTACGAGCACGGTGTGGGAGCGCGCCCCCGCGCACCTCGTCGTGCTGCGCGACGTCACCGCCCACAAGCGCGTCGCGCGCTCGCTCCTCGTGAGCGAGCGCGCCCTTCAGGCCTCGAGCAACGGCGTCGTCGTCATCATCGCCGGCCCCGAGGTCGCGTTCGCCTCGACCAACCCGGCCTTCGAGCGGCTCACCGGGTTCTCCGAGGACGAGGTGGTCGGTCGCGGCTTCGACGTGCTGTTGGGAGGCCTGCCCGACAAGGCGCTGCTCGACGAGATCAACAGCGCCGTCGGTCACGGGCGCGAGAGCGCCCACACCTTCCAGGGGTGGCGCAAGGACGGCGCGAGCTACTGGTGCGAGCTCCGCCTGGCGGCGGTGCGCGACGAGGCGGGGCGCGTGACCCACGCCGTCGGCATCATGACCGACGTGAGCGACCGCCGTCGCTTCGAGCTGCAGCTCGCCCACCAGGCGTCCCACGACGCGCTGACCGGGCTGCCGAACCGGGATCTCGCGCTCGACCGCCTGCGCCAGGCCATCGACCTCGCCGCGCGCCTCGACCGCATGGTCGGCGTCATCGTCCTCGATCTCGATGAGTTCAAGGTCTTCAACGACGCCGCCGGGCACACCGCCGGCGACTCGCTGCTGCGGCAGGTCTCCCGGCGCCTCCGCGGCGCGGTGCGGCGCGGGGACACGGTGGCGCGCCTCGGCGGTGACGAGTTCGTGATCCTGTGTCCGAACCTCGTCGACGAGACCGAGCTCGACCTCGTCGGCAGCCGCCTCACCGTCGCCCTCGCGGCGCCGTTCACGGTCGGCGAGCAGGCGCGCTACGTCACCGCGAGCCTCGGGGTCAGCGCCTTCCCGGTGGACGCGGACGAGCCCGAGGTGCTGCTCACCAGCGCCGACATCGCGATGTATCAGGCCAAGGCGGACGGGCGGAACACGCTGCGCCGCTTTCAGGCAGAGATGAACGCGCGGCTCGAGATGCGCTTCAACCTCGACGTGCGGCTGCGGGAGGCCCTCGACCACGGCGAGTTCGAGCTCTTCTACCAGCCCCAGGTCGACGCGCGGAGCGGCCGCGTCTGCGGCGCCGAGGCGCTCATCCGCTGGCGCCACCCCGAGCGCGGCCTGGTGCCGCCGCTGCAGTTCATCCCGATCGCCGAGGAGAGCGGCCTCATCGTCCCCATCGGCCGCTGGGCGCTGGAGCAGGCGTGCCGCCAGAACCGTGCCTGGCAGGAGACCGGGCTGTCGGACTTCCCCGTGGCGGTCAACGTGTCCGTGGCGCAGTTCCGGCGCTCGGATCTCGTCGCGACCGTCGCGGAGGTCCTGGCGGCGACCGGGCTCTCGCCGCGCATGCTCGAGCTCGAGCTGACGGAGTCCCTCGGCGTCGACAACGCCGACGCCTTCATCGCGACCCTCGCCGACCTCCGCCGCCTCGGCGTGAGCCTCGCCATCGACGACTTCGGGACCGGCTACTCGAGCCTCAACTACCTGCGCCGCCTGCCGGTCACCACGCTGAAGATCGATCGCACCTTCGTGCGCGAGGTCCACACGAATCCAGGTGACGCCGGGCTCGCGCGCTCCATCATCGCGATGGCGCACAACCTGGGGCTCAGCGTCGTCGCGGAGGGGGTCGAGACCGAAGCCCAGGCCGCGTTCTTGCGTCGCAACATGTGCGACGTGCTCCAGGGCTACCTCTACGCGCGCCCCATGCCGGCTTCCGAGCTCGAGGTCTTCTTGCAGCGCAGCGAGCCCCTCTTCCCCACCGCCGGGGACGAAGGGGACCGCACGGTCCTGCTGGTGGACGATGAGCCGCTGGTGAGCCGGGCCATCGGGCGCATGCTCGTGCTGAGCGGCTACGAGGTGCTGGTGGCGAGCTCGGGCCCCGCGGCGCTCGAGCTCATGGCGACGCGACCGGTCGGCGTGATCATCTCCGACCAGCGGATGCCGGGGATGCGCGGGATCGAGCTGCTGCGCCGGGTCAAGGACCTGCACCCGCTCGCCGTGCGCCTCATCCTGAGCGGTCAGGGGGACTACGAGACCATCCAGGACGCCATCAACCAGGGCGCGATCTACAAGTACCTGCTCAAGCCCTGCTCGGAGGACGTCCTCAAGGCGAGCGTCGCCGAGGCGTTTCAGCACCACGACTTGTTGAGCGAGAACCAGCGCCTGCGCGAGAAGCTCAGCCGCGCCGACACGGCCTGACGTCGCGGTTCACCGCGGGCGGATGAGGCCGAAGCGGGCGTTGACCTCGATCCACGGCATCACCAGGCGGTCGCGCGGTGAGTCGTAGATGGCTCGGTCGACGTCGCGCTGGGTACGGACGAACTCGACGTCGTGCGAGAGCGGCGCCCAGTGGTGGGTCGCCTGGACGCGCGCCGGGATGGCGCACGCCTCGAGGGTGCGCGCGGCGTCGCCGTCGACGTGGACCGGCCACGCGACCGCCTCCGACGTGGAGACCTGGCTGTCGTGCTCCGGGCTGCCGCTCTGGTGGGTGAGCAGGTTCGAGAGCATCTCGAGCGCCTCGGGGAGGGTCTCCGCGCTGACCCGGCCGCGCACCGACGTGGTCGGGACGTGGGGGACGAAGCAGCCGTCGCGCGCGAGGGCCACGACGCCGTCGTGGGACAGCGAGCGCGCGCCGCCGAGGGTCTTGACGAAGTCCCGTGAGTCGAGCGCCAGGCGCAGGCCCCGGAGCGCGAGCTCGACCAGCGGGGCGCTGAAGTCCGCCTGGAAGCGCTTGAGGGCGAGGTCCCCGGCGACGAGGGCCCGGACGAACTTGAGGTCGGCGCCGGTGCCGTGGGTCGAGCCGTTCGCCGCGCTGAAGAGCAGGTGCCGCGTGCGGAGCCCGGCGAGGAGGCGCCGCCCGGCGGGGGGGCCGGTCGCGAGCAGGCTCTCCGCCGCCAGCCCGTTGGCGCAGCCCTGGCTGTAGCCGAGCCAGCCCCAGGGCGTCGTGACCTCGGAGATGGCGGCGACGACCCGCCGGGCGTTCTCGTCGAGGGAGCGCAGGGTCCGGGTATCGGCGCGCACGACCCGGACGCCGCGGGCTCTCTCCAGGCGCGCGAAGGTGTCGGCGAGCTCTCGCCCCTGGGCGCCGTCGGTGATGACGCCCATGCAGCTCACGACCGTGAAGTTCAGGGGCCCGGGCGGGTGCGGGAGCAGGAGGCCGACTAGCGGGTCGCCGCGCAGGGCGGCCCGGTCCGCCGGCGCGAAGTAGAGGGCGTCGACGAAGGCGGCGACGAGCTCCTGGACGCCCGGCCCCCGGCGCGCGGGGGGCTCGAGCCAGCGCGTGTCCCCTGATCGGACCGACAGCCAGCGCCTGACCGCGTCGACGTCGTCGAGGTGGCTCTGGACGGCGGAGCGGACGACGAGGGCCTCGTGGTTGCGGGCGAAGAAGGCGCGCAGCCAGGGCGCCTCGAGCGCGTCGGGGGCGTCGGCGAGGAGCTCGGCGCAGCGGTCGAACGCGGCTCGGTAGCCGGCGGCCGCGGCGCCGCGGGTGTCGTCGCCGATGTCCGACAGGTCGAGCGCGTGACCGAAGGCGTCCGCGCTCGCGACGGCCTCCTGCGCCGCGGCCTCGAGCCGTGCGCTGCCGGGGCGGCGGCGGGGTGCGCGGAGAGGCACGCGGGCGCGCTGGAGGCGCTGCCGCAGGGCGAGGTAGGGGCGGCCGGCGGACAGGATGGAGCGCGCCGTCGCGTGGAGCGCCTCGTAGTAGCTCGCCTCCGGGGTCGCGCCGTCGGCCATGAAGTCCGCGCGGCGGGGGAGGGCGACGCCGAGGCGGGCGCCGAGCACGGCGTGGAGGTCGAGCGGCTCTCGGAGCAGGTCCTGCTCGAGGTCGAGCAGCGCGTTCAGCGCGCTCGCCAGGACGCGCGTCGAGCCCTCGGCGAGCTCGACGAGCACCTGCAGCGAGAACCCCGGCGGGCGGTCGAGGAGGTAGTCGAGGAGCAGGCGCTGGTTCACCTGAACCGTCCGCCCCTGCCACACCGGCGTGAGCCCGGCCTGGAGCAGGGTCGCGACCGCGCGCGGGCCGAGCACGGTGTCGTGGATGGCGGCGACCCCGGTCGGTCCCGGGGCGCCCTCGTCCGGGGCGGTGTAGCGGGCGCACGCGGTGCGCGCAACGAGGGTGGCGTCGCCGAGGAAGATCCCGACGGCGAGCGCCTGAGGGAGGTGCGCGAGGCCTCCGTAGGACTGGGCGACCAGGCGCGCGCGCCGAGCGAGCGCTTGGACGTAGTGGACGCGGTCGCGGGCGGGAGCCGGCAGCGCCGCGTCGTAGCTCTCGAGCAGCGCGTCGAGCTGGGCGTCGGCGAGGTAGGGCGCGAGGCGGGGCAGGGCGCTGGCGAGGGGCTCGTCGCCTGGCAGCGCCGCGCCTTCTGCGGCCGCGTAGAGCGCGGCTGCGGTCGGGACCGCCGCGAGGAGCGAGGCCAGGGCGGGGTCTTCGGCCAGCGGCGGCGCCGCCAGGCGCGCCCGCGGCGGCAGGGGCTCGGTCGGCGACAGCAGGATCGCGAGCCAGTCGAGGACCTGGTCGATCGTCCGATCCCACCCGTGGTGGGTCGGGAGCACGGCGTCGAGGAGCGCGCGCGTCGCGGGCACGTCGAGCCCGTGGCCGTCGGTCACGGCGGTGACGATCGGCAGGGCGCGGTTGGGGAGCGCGGGGGCGTCGCCGAGGACGCGGGCCACGAGCCGGGCGAGCCGCTCGCGGGGGATGGCGTCCCGGGGCTCGCTGACCCCCTCCTCGTCGAGCACCCGACGGGCCCGGCGGGCGACGCGCCAGACCTCCCGGATGAACCGACCGAGGCGCGGCTCGAGGCGCTCCGCGGCCGCTACGATCGCGTCGCGGAGCGCGTCGTCGCCCAGCAGCGTCCAGAGCTCGAGCGGGCCCTCGTCGGCCGTGGCGGGACCCACGGTGAGCCCGCCGACCGCGCTGAGCGTGACTTGGCGGGCGCCGGTTCGCGCGGCGTCCGTCGGGATGGCGAAGACCCCGGCGTCGGTGTGGAGCTCGAGCGGGGTCGCGCCGAGGTCCCAGCGCGCGGTCGCGCGCCCGTGCCCCAGACCGTCGTCGCCGAGCGCGGCCTCATGCACTGCGAGATCGACGTGCGATCGTGGTGGAAAGATGATTGATATGTCGCCGTGTTTCACTATGCCGCGTTGCAGCACGGCGCGCGCCTTGGAGCCGTCGGAGGTGACCACCCGCTGGCCGTCGCGGCGCCGGGTGAGCGTCGCGCGCAGCTCTGCCGTCGCGTCGAGCGCCAGCTCCGCCGTCGTGAGCGGCGCCCGCAGCCCCAGCTCGGGGATGGGGGTGTGATGAAGCTCGGCGCTCAGGGTCGCGGCGGCGGTCGCGTCGAGCGCGACCCCGATGGCCCCGGCGTCGCTGGCGACGCGGACCTCGGCGCGGCCCTGCCCGCGGGGTAGGAGGCGGCCCCGGGGGTCGCGGTGCTCCCCGGCGAGGGCCCAGGCGGTGGCGAGCTCGAGGTCGATGGTCGGGCGGACGGCGCCGAGGTCGGCCCCGCCCCGGACGGTGGCGGCGGTCAGCGCGACGGTGGCGCGGGTCTCCCCCCGGACCCCGGGGTGGTCGAGCCCGAGCAGCAGCTCGAGGCGCTCGAAGCGGGTCCCCGGGCCCGCGGTGAAGGCCAGGCGGGTCCCGTTGGGTGCGGCGTCGGGCGCCCCCGGGAGGGGGCCGGTCCAGGAGAGTCGGCCCTGGAGCTCGCCGGTCGGCACGTGGATCGAGGCGTCCTCGAGGCTGGTCGTCATCACGTCGCCGGCCTGCGAGACCATGACGTGGGCGTGGCCCGACGCCCGCCCGAGGGGGGGGACCTCGACCCGCAAGCGGGTGCCGTCGGCGAGCCGCAGCCCGAGCTCGAGGGCGACGGTGTCGAGGGTGAAGGCGACGTGCCCGCGAGCGCCCTCGACGAGGCGCCCGAAGCCGAGAGCGAGGGCCCGGGGGGACGCGATGCGCTCGTTGTGCAATGCGGCGGTAGCGAGCGGATTGCCCGAGAACAGACGGCTCATGCGCCTGTGCAAAGCGGGAATAACGGCGTTTGGGAGGACCACTCGCGCGAAGGGCAGCGGGAGCTGGTCCACCCAGCTGACATAGCCGTCGAAGGCGAGCTCGCTGCGGGCCCCGCGGGCCGCCGGGCGCAGGGTGATCCCGCTGAGGTGGATGCGAGCGAGCTGCTCGCCGCTCGCCAGGACGCGCACGAGCCCGCGCGTGGTGGTCACCGGCTCCGCGCTCGGGGGCTCAGCCGGAGCGGTGTCGGCCTCGCCAGGAGCGCGAGCCCAGGGCGTGGCGCGGATGAGCACCTTTCGTAGGGTCGAGGCGAGCCCACCGGGGACGTCCTGAGCGGCGATCCGCTCGAGCCAGCCGCTGACGGCCGCGAGGCGCTTGTCCTCGAAGAGCGAGGGCAGGGCCGCGAGGACCTTGGGGACGTTGCCGAGGACCACCGGTCGATCGAAGCGGACCTCGCCGGCGAGCAGCACGGGGTGCCCCGCCTCCTCGCCGACCCGGGCGCTCAGCGAGAACCCGGTCACTTCGGCCACCGTGAGCTCGAGCGCGACGTCCCGGCCGATGGGCAGCGCGTGGCTGCCCGCGGTGAGGGTCCCGCTGAGGGAGAGCTCGAGGGCGCGAACCAGGGCGCCGTCGACGTTCACGGAGGTCGCGGTCAGCCGCCGCGGCAGGCGAAACGGCGCGAACTCCCCAGGGAGGGCGTCGTCGGCCGCCAGCTCCAACTTGACGAGCCGGCGCCGCTGTCCCGCGGGGGTGTCCGCGCCGGTGGGCATCAGTTCATGACCGGGGCTCTACAGCCCTTCCTTGAAGCGAGCCTTGAGGTAGTCGCGCTTGGCCCGCGAGATCCACTTCACGGAGATCTCCTTGGGGCACGCCGCCTCGCAGTCCTGGGTCCAGGAGCACGCCCCAAAACCCAGCGCCTGCATCTCGTCGTACATCCGCACCACGCGGTGGGAGCGCTCGGGCTGCCCCTGGGGGAGCATGGCGAGCTGACCCACCTTGGCCGAGGTGAAGAGCATCGCCGAGGCGTTCTTGCACGCCGCGACGCACGCGCCGCAGCCGATGCACGCGGCGGCGTCGAAGGCCTCTTCGGCGGTGTCGCGGCCGATCGGCATGGCGTTGGCGTCGGGCGCGTTGCCGCAGTTCACCGAGTTGTAGCCGCCGGCTGCGATGATCTTGTCGAGGGACGCGCGGTCCACCACGAGGTCGCGGATCACGGGGAACGCGCGGGCGCGCCAGGGCTCGACGACGAGGTGGTCGCCGTTCTTGAACCGCCGCATGTGCAGCTGGCACACGGTCGTCCCGAGGTCGGGTCCGTGGGCCTGGCCGTTGATCATGAAGCCGCAGCTGCCGCAGATGCCCTCGCGGCAGTCGTGCTCGAAGTGGACCGGCTCGATCCCTTCCGAGATCAGGCGCTGGTTGAGGAGGTCCAGCATCTCGAGAAACGAGATGTTCTGGGAGACGTCCTTCACTTCGTACGTCTGGAAGCGGCCCTTGGCCAGCGGCCCGGGCTGGCGCCACACCTCGAGAGTCAGGCTGATGGTGTCGCCCATGGCTACTTGTAGCTCCTCTGCGTCAGCTTCACGAACTCGAAGTCGAGCCGCTCCTTGTGGAGCACCGGCGTCTCACCGACGCCGGCGAAGCCCCAGGCGGCCACGTGCGCGAAGTTCTCGTCATCGCGCAGCGCCTCGCCCTCGGGGGTCTGGTGCTCTTCCCGGAAGTGGCCGCCGCACGACTCGTTGCGCGCCCGCGCGTCGTGGCACAACAGCTCGGCGAACTCGAGGAAGTCGGCAACGCGGTGGGCCTTCTCGAGCTCCATGTTGAGGGTGTCGCCCTCGGTCGGGAGGATGCGCACGTTCTCCCAGAACTCGGCGCGCAGGGCGCGGATCTTCTCGATCGCCTCGGTGAGGCCCTCGGCCGTCCGCGACATCCCGACCTTGTCGAGCATCACCATGCCGAGCTCGCGGTGGATGCTGTCGACCGAGCGCTTGCCGTTGATGGCGAGCAGCCGCTTGGTCTTCGCCTCGACCGCCTCGACGGTGCCGCGCACGTCCGGGTGGTCGGCGGCCAGCGGCTTGCGGGCGCGGTTCGCGTGCAGGTACGGCCCGATGGTGTAGGGGATCACGAAGTAGCCGTCCGCGAGGCCCTGCATCAGCGCGCTGGCGCCGAGGCGGTTGGCGCCGTGGTCGGAGAAGTTGGCCTCGCCGAGCACGAACAGCCCCGGGAGGTTGCTCATCAGATCGTAGTCCACCCACAGGCCGCCCATCGAGTAGTGGGGGGCGGGGTAGATCTTCATCGGGGTCTTGTACGGGTTGTCGGCGACGATCTTCTCGTACATCTGGAAGAGGTTGCCGTAGCGCGCGCGGATGGTGTCCTCGCCGAGGCGCGCGATAGCGTCCTTGAAGTCGAGGTACACGGCCTGCTTGGTGGCGCCGACCCCCTGGCCGTCGTCGCAGACGTACTTGGCGTTGCGGCTGGCGACGTCGCGCGGGACCATGTTGCCGAAGGTCGGGTACTTCTCCTCGAGGTAGTAGTAGCGATCGGCCTCGGGGATGTCGGCGGGGGCGCGCGGGTCGTCCTTCTTGCGCGGGACCCAGACGCGGCCGTCGTTGCGAAGCGACTCGCTCATGAGCGTGAGCTTCGACTGGTCCTCGCCCTCCTGGGGGATGCAGGTCGGGTGGATCTGCGTGTAGCAGGGGTTGGCGAAGGTCGCGCCCTTCTTGTGTGCGCGCCACGTCGCGGTGACGTTGCACTTCTTGGCGTTGGTCGACAGGTAGAAGACGTTCGAGTAGCCGCCGGTGCAGAGCACGACGGCGTCGGCGGTCAGCGCGTCCACCTTGCCCGTCTTCAGATCGCGCAGCACGACGCCCCGCGCCTCGCCCTCGGAGACGATGACGTCGAGCATGTCCTTGTAGGTCAGCAGCGTGACGTTGCCGCCGTCGACCTGGCGCATCAGGCTCGAGTAGGCGCCGTAGAGGAGCTGCTGGCCGGTCTGCCCGCGCGCGTAGAAGGTCCGCGACACCAGCACGCCGCCAAAGGTGCGGTTGGCCAGCGCGCCGCCGTACTCGCGGGCGAAGGGGACGCCCTGCGCGACCGCCTGGTCGATGATGTTGGCGCTGACCTCGGCGAGACGATAGACGTTCGACTCGCGGGCCCGATAGTCGCCGCCCTTGATGGTGTCGTAGAACAGGCGGTGGGTGCTGTCGCCGTCGTTCTGGTAATTCTTCGCGGCGTTGATGCCGCCCTGCGCGGCGACGCTGTGCGCCCGGCGTGGGCTGTCGTGGTAGGTCACCGCGGTCACGCGGTAGCCCAGCTCACCCAGGGTGGCCGCGGCGGAGGCGCCGGCGAGGCCGGTGCCGACCACGATGATGTGGTACTTGCGCTTGTTGATCGGGCCGATGAGCTGAATCGAGCCCTTGTGCTTGGTCCAACGGTCCGCGAGCGGGCCTGTAGGGCACTTGCCGTCCAGCACTCGGTCGGTCTGTTCGGTCATGAGGTGCGCTCCAGCGATCAGCCGAGGAGGATCCAGACGGGGATGGCGGCGAAGCCAAGCGCGAGGACCGTCGCGAGGCCCATCCCTGTCCTGACGATGAGCGGGGTGTAGCGCGGGTGGTTGACGCCGAACGAGCGGAACGACGCCTGGATCCCGTGGAAGATGTGCCAGCCGACGACGAGGCTGCCGACGATGTAGAGGAGCCCCCACCCGGGGTTCGCGAGCTCCTGGATGACGTAGCCCCGGTTGCCCCCGGCCGCGAACGCCTGCATCTCCTCGTGATGCAGCCGGAAGTGCCACACGTGGATAATGGTGAAGGCGATCAGAACGAGCCCGCCATAGAGCGTCGTCTTGCTCGCGAGCACGGACGCGAAGCCGCGCGTCTGCTTGGTGCCGTGCTTCTTGTAGCCGGCTGGGCCGCGGGCGCGGGCGTTGTCGATGGCGAGCCAGATCACCATCGCCATGTGCAGCGGGAAGGTGATCGCCAAGCCGATATCACCGAGCAGGATGAGCGGGCCATCGTGCAGCGCTTTCGCGTAGTGATTGAAGGCGTCGCTATCGCTGAAGATCTGGAGGTTGCCCAGGAGGTGGATGATCAAGAAGACCACCAGCACCAAGCCCGTGACCGCTGCCAGCAGCTTGCGGCCGCTGAACGACGATAGGGAGCGGGTGAGCCAACTCAACGTGGGTTCTCCTGTGTCGGAGCGTTTCGAGTCAGGGCACGGTCGACGGTCCGCACGACGATGTCGCAGTGAGCACGATCGCTGGCCAACCCATGTCACGTTAGCGACGGTCCGACAAGCCCAACCGACCCGGCGGGCGGTATTCGAATGCTCGACAGTCCCGGCGACGGGGGCGGTTCCGTGGCATCGCAGAACGTCGGGGCGGCGCGGCGCAGCGCCGTCCTGCGAGGCTCAGCGCCGGCCCTCGTCGATGCGGATGGAGATGCCCTCCGCGGGGACGGCGGTCGCGGCCCCGCCCCGTCCGCGGCGGCGGGGCGCAGCCGGCGCGCTCTCCTGCACGTGGATCGTGGCGCCGCCGACCTCGGTGCGGCGGTGCGCGGCGACGGCCTCACGCGCGCTCAGCTCGTCGTCATGGACGCTGATCGCCGCGACCCAGCGCTGCGGCACCTGGTGCACGACGCGGTCCTCGCGGAGGAAGACGAGCGCGTCGCCACGCGGCTCGTAGCCGTCCGCGCGGACGACGAAGCTCGCGGCGAGGTCGGCGTCGCGGTGCAGCAGGACGGCGTGATGCGGCACCGACTTCACCCGCGCGGCGCGCGGCCGACCGCCTTGACGAGCTGCTCGACGCGCCCGCGCAGCTCGCGGGGATCGAAGGGCTTGTAGAGCGGCGGCTCGTCGCACGACGCCAGGAACTGCTCCGCCTCGGGGGTGTAGGCTCCGCCGGTCATGAACAGGAAGCGTCGCCGCTGGTCGGCGGTCGCCAGGGCGAAGAGCTCCGCGCCGCCGACCCCGGGCAGGGTCAGATCGCAGAGGATCACGTCCCACGGCTCCTCGGCGATCCGCTCAGCCGCGGTCAGCCCGTCCACCACGACCGTCACGTCCCAGGGGCGCAGTAATCGCGTCAGGAAGAAGCCCACCGACTGCTCGTCATCGACGACCAGGACGCGCAGGTTGGGAGCTTGGATCGGAGGGGAGGGGCTGATGGTGGCGCTGCTCTGCATTTTGGTCACGTCGGCGCGGCGTGGCTGTCACCGCGTTCGTCCAGGCCCCGGGTGAGGGGGTCCGACCGGTTGAGGTTTTCTGAGCGCGGCTGGCGCCGCGTGGAGCCTGTTCAGGTGCGCGCATGATACGCTGCGGCCGGCCCGCAAACAACCGCTGGGCACGACCGAAGCAGAGAGAAATCTCCACCCGCGACGTTCGGGGGCGCGACGCGAGCCGGTACGCCCGGCGCACGTGGCGGGGCCGCCCGACGGAGGGACACTGCCGCGATGTTGGAGCCCGTCGAGAGCGCCTACCGGCCAGAGATGAGTCGCCGCTACGACCAGGACTTCGAGGCGATCTTCGGGGGGGCCGATCGCGGAGACCTCGAGTTCTTCACGTCCCTCGCCGGGCTCGCGGAGGGGCCGGTGTGCGAGGTCGGCGCCGGTACGGGGCGCGTCCTCCTACCGGTCGCGGCGGCCGCCGCCGGAGCGTCGGTGGTCGGGGTGGAGCCCTCGAGCGCGATGCGCGAGGTGATGCTCGCCCGGGTCGGCGGGGCGGATCCGCGGGTCGGGGCGCGCATCGCGGTGCGCGACGGGAGCTTCACGGATCTGCCCCTCGCCGACCGGTCTCAGGCGTTGGTCTACAGCGCCTTCCGTTCCTTTCAGCACGTCCTCGACAGCGACGGGCAGCTCGCCGGCCTGCGGGAGTGTCTGCGCGTCCTGCGACCCGGCGGCACCCTCGCGATCGACCTCTTCGACCCCGACTATCGCCTGCTCCACGACACCGAGCCGAGCGTGGTCGCGCGCTACCGCCGCGAGGACCGCGCGATCGTCGAGCGCTGGGACGCGCGCCGCGTCGACCGTGTGTCGCAGCGGGTCGACGTCGACTTTCGCTGGGTCGTCCGGCGCGGGCTGGGGCCGGTGCTCGAGGACGTCCGCGCCCACTACGCGATCCGCTACACCTTTCCCCACGAGCTGCTCCACCTGCTCGCGCGCGCCGGCTTCCCGGCGGTGCAGCTCTACGGCGACTACGACCGGAGCCCGCTCGGCCCCACCCCGCGTGAGCTGGTGGTGGTCGCCACGGCGCCCGGCTGAGCGCCGATCAGACGGTCGTGAAGCGGTCCGGCGCGAAGGCCGCGCCGAAGGGCGCCGGCACCGCGCCGTCGACGAGGCCGCGCGCCGCGATCTCGCCGACGCCGGCGGAGGTGGTCATGCCGTGCCCGCCGAGCCCGGCGACCCAGAAGAACCCCGTGAGGCGCGGGTCGGCGCCGATCACGAAGCGGTGATCGGGGGTCATCACCCGCAGCCCGGCCCAGCCCCGGGTCGGCCGGACCTCACGGAGACCCGGGACGGCGGCGTCGAACTTGGCGGCGAGCGCCTCGCGCGCGCCCGGGTCGGTCGGCGGGTCCTCGGGTGGCCACGCCGTCCCGTCGCAGGCGCACAGGAGCAGGCCCGTCCCCTCGGGGCGGAAGTAGTAGCCAGCGCTCACGTTCCAGACGAACGGTGCGGCGCGGTCGAGGCCGCCCCACGGGGCGGTCACGAACAGGTGCCGCCGGGTCGGGACCAGGGGCAGCGGCGCGAGCCCGGCGAAGGCGGCGACGGGGTTGGCGGCGAAGCCGGCGGCGTTCACCAGCTGCTCGGTGGCGATGACCCCGTGCGGCGTCTCGGCGGCGACGACCCGGCCACCGGCGACCCGGATCCCGGTGAGCGGCGTCCGCAAGAAGGTGGTGGCGCCCCCCGCGCGGGCGCGGTCGGCGAAGGCGCCCAGGAGCGCGTGGATGTCGGTCACGCCGCAGCCCGGGGTCAGGATCCCGCCCGCCAGGTCGGCCCCGGCGAGCGCCGGCACCAGCGCCCGCACCGCGTCCGCGTCGAGGCGCTCGACCTCCGCCGCCAGCTCGGGGACCGCCGCGGCGATCCGCGCGAGGGCGTCGAGGGCGTCGCCCTCGCCGACCAGCAGGCCACCGACCCGGCGCACCAGCGGCGTCCCGTTGCCGAGCTCCCCCATGCGCGCGACGCTGCGGACCGCGAGGCGCGACAAGACGTCGTCCTCGATGAGGCGTCGGGCCATGGCGGCGTTGCGCCCGGAGCCGTGCTTGCCCGGGATGGGCTCGGCCTCGAGGACCACGACCCGACGCACGCCGAGCTCCACGAGGGAGGCGGCGGTCGCCAGGCCGGCGAAGCCCGCGCCGACGACCACGACGTCGGCGCGCTGGGGGAGGGGCGGAGCCATCGCGGGGATCCATAGCCGCGCGGACACCGGCGCGCAAGGCTCGCGCGCTCCCGCGGGCGCCCCGACCGCGTCGCGCATTCGCCCATCCCCGCGCCAGCGCTCCATGTTCCACCGCGAGGCGCCCTCCGAGGGGCGGGTTTTTGGACAGGATCGGCCCTCCGCTCGACTCTCTAGCAGCCTGCGGGGAGCAGCACCCACGCGTGCTGCTCCCGGCGCGGCGAGAATGACCGATCCGGCGGCTCCGCCGCCTCCACCCGCCGCTGCGCGGCGAAGTCGACTGGAGGGAGATGACGCTCCGCAGCCATCTCCCCGCAGTCTCTAGGCGAACCCGCCGCGAGGTCGACAACATGAGCACCACTCCAAACGACGCGATCACCGCCCACCGGGCGGACCTTGGAGCCAACACCGTCATCCTGCTCGAGCGCGCCCTCGGCGCCGGCCGGGTGGAGCTCGTGTCCGCCGTCGTCGCGCGGCAGGGCAAGGGCCTCATGGCGGTCTACCGGGCGGCCGAGCTCGACGCGGCGACGCGGACCGAGCTCGTCGCGGTGGCGACCCCGGAGGGCGCCGAGCTGCAGCCCTGTGACGTCGCCGAGGCGCGCCGCGAGCTCGCCCGCGGGCTCGTCATGGCCCGCATCGCCCGGCGCCCGGTGCCCGGCTGGCTCTGCGAGCCGAGCGCGCTCGTCGGCGACCTCGAGGGGCGCGCGCGTGAGCTCGATGACGTCTATCACTGCGCGGGCTGCGACGCGCCGCTGCCGCCTTCGCTCCAGCTGGCGGCCGCGCGATCCCGCGGGACCGCCCCGCTGGTCCTCGGCTGCCCGGCGTGTCAACCCACGGCGACGATGGCCGACGACGTCGACCCCGGCGTCGCCCACGCGTGGCTCGCGCTCTACGCCGACGATCCGCGCCGCGCGCTGGTCCTCGCCGCCCGGGCGGAAGGGCGCAGGGTGCCCGCCGAGCTCCTCGACGGGGTCCGCGGGGCGGCGCTCCTGGCGCTGTCGAACCCCGTCGAGGCGACCGCCCACCTGCGCCGCGCGGTCGCCGCCGATCCCGACGCGGGAGAGCTGCGCACCCTGCTCGCCGAGGCCCTCGCGCGCGCCGGCTTCTTCGCCTCGGCGTCCGCGGAGCTCCAGCACCTCGGGCGGCTGCGTCCGCAGCTCGCGCCGCGGGCGACCGCCGTCCGCGCCGCCATCGCCGAGATCACCGAGCGCGGCCCGGCCGAGGGCCGCGCCCGCCGCCTCGACGGCGCCCTCGCGGCCTTCGCCGTCGCCAGCTGAGGCGCGCGGCGGCGCCCGGAGAGAGCGCGTCCGCCCGGGGGAGAGCGAGGGCGCGAGCGACGGTGTCGGCGAGGTGAGGGCGGGCGCGGCCATGGGCCTGAAGGCCCGCGGCGGGGAGCGCGCCCGAGGCGCTCTGTCGCATCTGCACACGCGGCGGCCGTGCAGAAAAGCAAAGCCCCGTCAGACACATCGGTCGGAC
The DNA here is from genome assembly GCA_002841945.1 of Deltaproteobacteria bacterium HGW-Deltaproteobacteria-14. GTDB lineage: Bacteria > Myxococcota_A > UBA9042 > PHBI01 > PHBI01 > PHBI01. The sequence continues at coordinate 12,728 of PHBI01000050.1, read as the reverse complement.
GGGGCTTCGGTCTCGCTGCGCTGCGGTAGGGCGCCCGGCGGGCGCCCGGCGCGCCGCGCTATCGGTTGATGGTCACGTTGCGGTTGCCGCCGATGGCCTTGTCGTCGAGCGCGATGACGGCCTTCGAGCGGAAGGTGTAGACCTCGGTCACCTTGAACTGCCCGGCGACGCCGGCGATCGAGCCGGTCGCGCCGACCTTCACGCCCTGCTTGGACCCCTTGTCGAGGACGATGAACGTCTTGGCGCCCTGGGGGATGAGCTGGATGATCTTGCCGGCGACGGGGCCGTCATCGGCGGGCGGCGGCGTCGTGCCACCCGTCTTGACGCAGCTCGTGCCCTGGCAGGTCTCGCCCGAGGCGCACGGCGGGTCGCAGCCCTTCGACGGGGCGGGCTTCGTGTCCACGCACTTGCCGTATCTGCACTTCTGGTTCGAGCCGCAGACCTTCTTGTAGCACGGGTCCTTGAAGCACTTGTTCTTCGAGTGCGAGCAGTACTCGCCGGCGCTGCAGCCGCCGCCGCACCACGGCTCGCACGTGCCGGCGACGCAGGTCTTGCTGCGCGGGCACTTCGGCTTGCACTCGTCGGACTCCTTGACCTCGACGCACTTGCCCTCGATGCACTCGGCGTTCTCGTCGCACTCGACGTCCTCGCACGGGTCCTTGGGGGGCACCGTGACGCCGAAGCTCAGCTTGTAGTCGGCCTTGCCCTTGGTCGCCGTGAGCTTGAGGAGGTAGTTCTCGTTGGCCGATACCTCGAACGCGAGCTCATAGGTGTGCTCGTCGGGGGTGAACGCCACCTTGTTGCTGATGAGCTCAGCGGAGGTCGTGTAGACGCCGGCCTCGCCCACGAGGGCGTGCGGGCCACCGAAGGGGTTGCCGACGATGACCGTGATCTTGCCCTTGCCCGAGTCGAAGGCGGTGACCTGCTTGAAGTCGACCTTGTCCCCCTTGCTCACGTCGAGGGCGTCCTGGACCTCGATGTCCGGGGGGAGCCGCGGAAGATCGGCGCTCGCCGGGTTGTCATCGGTGTCGGGGATGATGCTCGGCGGACAACCGAGCATACCGGCCGTCGCAAACACGGCCATGAACGTCGACAGTCTGCGCATGACTCGCTAGCTCCTGGAATCGGCATGATAGGGGCACGTCTTCGGGACGCAGTGTGTAACACATAAGATCCCATCCGCCAATCCAACCTCGGCGACCCCGACGGGCGCTCGACCCGCTGCGGCGCGGGTGAGCTGGTCCTTGTTGAGGACGGATCCCCATGCTAGCTAGGGCTGTAATTCGGGGGCTCGAGGAGCGGGTCCCCGGTTCGCCGTCCCGGCGCCGCGCGAGCGGCGGGTGGACGCCGGAGCTGCCGGCTGGGCCACGGTCCGCATGGACCGAGCAGAGCGCGGCGAAGCGAACCTCGAGCGAGCGGCCCTCGGCCGCGCGCGTGAGCCTGGGGGCTGAACGATGGAATACGGCGCGACCTTGATCCCCGGCGACGGGATCGGACCCGAGGTGACCGAGGCGACGGTCCGGGTCATCGACGCGGTCTGCCCGCGGATCCGGTGGGAGCGCGTGGAGGCCGGCGTGACGGCCTTCGAGAAGCACGGGACCCCGCTCCCCGAGGGGGTCCTCGAGAGCGTGCGGCGCAACCGAATCGCCCTCAAGGGGCCGCTGACGACCCCGGTCGGGCGGGGCTTCGCGAGCGTCAACGTCGCGCTGCGCAAGGCCCTCGAGCTCTACGTCAGCCTGCGCCCGGTGAACACGCTGCCCGGCGTGCGCACCCACCACGAGGACGTCGACCTCGTCATCTTCCGCGAGAACACCGAGGGGCTCTACGCCGGCATCGAGCACGAGCCGGTCCCCGGCGTCGTCGAGAGCCTCCGGGTCTCCACCTCGGCGGCGTGGGGCCGCTTCGTCCGCTTCGCCTACGAGTGGTGCCGCTACAACGGTCGCCGCCAGGTGCACCTCGTGCACAAGGCGAACATCATGAAGCTCAGCGACGGGCTGTTTCTCGAGATCGCCCGGGAGATCGCCAGCGACTACCCCTTCATCGCGACCCACGAGATCATGACCGACCAGCTCTTCATGGAGCTCGTCCTCGACCCCGCCCCGTTCGACGTCCTCGTCACCGACAACCTCTTCGGCGACCTCATCAGCGACCTCGGAGCCGGCCTCGTGGGCGGGCTCGGCGTCGTCCCCGGCGCCAACATCGGCGACAAATACGCCGTGTTCGAGGCCGTCCACGGGAGCGCCCCGGACATCGCCGGCAAGGGCGTCGCCAACCCCATCGCGCTGCTCCGCTCCGGGGCGATGATGCTCGACCACATCGGCGAGCGCGCCGCCGCCGCCCGGATCGAGCACGCCGTGCGCGTCGTCCTGAGCAAGGGCGAGGCGCTGACCGGCGACCTCGGTGGGCGCGCGACCACCCGACAGATCACCGACGCCATCATCGCGGAGCTGTGAAGATGACCCGCACCGTCACCCTCATCCCCGGCGACGGCGTCGGCCCCGAGCTCGCCCGCGCCACCCGCCGCCTGCTCGACGCCGCCGGCGCCGACGTCGCGTTCGCCGAGGTCACCGCCGGGCGCAAGGCCTACGAGGCCACCGGCGATCCCGTCCCCGCCGAGGTCATCGCCGCCATCCGCGACCACGGCGTCGCCCTCAAGGGGCTCATCGGGACGCCGCACGGCGCCGGCTACGAGAGCCCGAACGTGCGCCTGCGCAAGGAGCTCGACCTCTTCGCGGCGGTGCGCCCGGTGCGCCTGCAGCCGGGGCTGCGCGGCCGCTACGACGCCGTCGACTTCGTCGTCATCCGCGAGGCGACCGAGGACGTCTACTCCGGCATCGAGCACGAGGTCGTCCCCGGGGTCGTGCAGTCGATCAAGGTGACGACCCGCGCCGCCTGCGAGCGCATCATCCGCTTCGCCTTCGAGTACGCTATTTCGCACCAGCGAAAGAAGCTGACGCTCATACACAAGGCGAATATCATGAAGATATCCGACGGCCTCTTCTTGCGCTGCGGGAGAGAGCTGTCGGCGGACTACCCGCAGATCGCCTTCGAGGCGCTCATCGCCGACAACGCCTCGATGCAGCTGGTCCGCGACCCCGCGCGCTACGACGTGATCGTGGCCATGAACCTGTTTGGGGACCTGCTCGCGGATCTCGGCGCCGGGCTGGTCGGCGGGGTCTCCAACGTCTGGGGATCGCTGCGCGGCGAGACCGACCTCGTGGTCTTCGAGGCGGTCACGGCCGGCGCCGACGCGCTCGTCGGGCTGGGGATCGCCAACCCGCTGCCGTTCATCCGGCCGGCGGTCGCGATGCTGCGCCACATCGGCGACGTCGCCGCGGCGGACCGCATCGACGCGGCCGTCGGTCGCACCCTCGGCGACGGCGTGCGGACCAAGGACAGCGGCGGCGCGGTGACGACCGAGGGCATGGTCGACGCCATCGTGGCGCGCCTGTAGCGAGGCGGCAGGGCGTCCGCGCGGCCGCAGGGGCGCGCGGCGGGGGGCCTACTCGGTGCGGCCGCGGTTGCGCAGCGCGTCGAGGGTCTTCTGGTACTCGACCTCGAAGTCGCCCGTCCCCTCCTGGAGGTTCTTGATGCGGCGGCGCACCTCGCGGTCGAGGTTGTCCTCGACGGCGAACTCCTTCTTCAGGATCGGGTTGACCACCGCGCGGAGCTCGTGATCCTCGCCGTAGACCTCGTCCACGTTGCGGCTCTGGAGGAGGATCTCGACGATCTGCTCGCAGATCCAGTCGAGGCCGTCGTCGTTGAGGCCGAACTTGCGCTCTGAAGCCAGGCGGGACTTCAGCTTGAAGGTCTGCGAGTAGTCGAGGCCGCGCTGCTCGACGAGGTCTCGCGCCTGCTCGGTCAGCTCGTAGTCCATGCGGCGGTACTCTTTGAGCACGCTCTCGACGTCGAGCTCGACCTCGGGGCGGCTCTCGGCCTCGACCTCGATCAGCTCTTTGTCGGTGAGCGCGTTCACGATGCTGCGGGCGATGGCGGGGATGCGCTCGCGGTAGATCCGCACGGTGGGCCTCCGGGGCGGTCTGGAACGGACCGCCCACCAGGTGTGACGGCGGTCCCTCGGACGCGGCGCTTACCATACGCGCACCCCTCCTGTCAGCAACCGCGGCGGGGCGCTTGCCGGATGCCTCGCGCTTTCCGATGATGGCCCGCGGCGTGCGCTACGCCGCGCGATCTCGGAGGTTGGTGCGACCGTGGGTTGGGGACGGCTGTGGGTGGGGGTGGGGCTGCTCGTCCTCGCGGGGTGCGATCAGGGCGGTGGCCTCGTGACCGGCGACTGGCTCGAGGCGCCGGGCTGCGACGGGCCGGGCACGGCGGCTCGCTTCGAGCCCTTCCGCATGGCGCTCGACACCATGGGCGCCGAGCGCGAGGGCGACGTGCTCGTCCTGCGCTTCGCCCCGGACGCGGCGGTCCCCTTCGACACCGATCAGCTGGTCGTGATCCTCGAGGGCTACGCCGCCGCCCGGGCGGAGATCGCCGCGAGCGGCAGCACCAGCTGGGCGCTCGGCGGGGCGCCGGCGCTGGTCCCCGGGAGCCCGCAGGCCCAGGCCGGGCTCGCGCTGATCGGGCGCTGCGCCTACACCCCCACGCCGCTGTCGGCGAGCGGGACCGCGGTCTTCTCGCGCCTCGGTGACAGGCGCGGCCAGCGCGTGGTGGGCGAGCTGCGCTTCGAGGTGGTGGACGAGCGCGACGGCACGACGCGCGGGACCGGGTTCGTCGCGGAGTTCGATTTCGACGTGGAGATCGGCCAGCCCTATCGATCTTACTCGCCGCGCGATCTCTGATGCGGATATTGCTTTGATTCCGCCTGGGTCACTGGCTAGTCTGGCGTCCCCCGACCGTCCGGAGCCGAACCCACCATGCTGGCCTCTTCACGTCCCCGCCCCGTCCCTGGGCGGCCCTCGTGGGCGACCGCGGCTGCCCTGCTCGTCGCGGTGATCGTGGCGCCGGCGTGCGGCAGCCCCGGCGGCGGCGTCCCGCCCGGCGACACGGCCGTCGCCGCGGCCGACGTCGACGTCTCCAGCGCGACCGACACCTTCACGGCGACCTGCGCCCCCGACGAGAGCGCCTGCGCCGACGCGACCACGCGGCTGGTGTGCGATCACGCCGGCGCCTCGGCCCTCGTCCCGTGCGGTCAGGGCGAGGGCTGCCAGGACGGCGCCTGTCTGCCCCAGGTCTGCACGCCGGGCGCGAGCACCGGGCAGTGCGCCAGCGCGACCACCCACGAGCAGTGCAACGCCGGCGGGACCGGCTGGGAGCTCGTGACCTGTCAGGCCGGCACCAGCTGTCGCTCGGGGATCTGCGCCGGGCAGATCTGCACCCCGGGATCGCGCATCTGCGCCGGCTTCACCATCGTCAACGAGTGTGACGCCGAGGGCGCCGGCTGGACCCAGGTCCAGACCTGCCCCCAGGGCAGCGCGTGCGCCAGCGGCGTGTGCCTGAGCCCGTGCCAGGTGAACCTCAAGGACGGCTCCTACCTCGGGTGCGAGTACTGGGCGGTCGACCTCGACAACGTCCAGGAGGCGGCCGACCAGGTCGTCGGGCTCGTCGTCAGCGTGCCCTCGGACGGCGCCCGCACCGAGGCGCGCATCACCAGCACCGCCACCGGCGCGCTGCTCGACGCGGCCACCCTCGGCGTCCCCGATCTGTTCATCGAGCCCGGCGAGGTCGAGATCTTCCGCCTCCCGACCGGCTACGACATCGACGGGACCACGCTCACGAGCAACACCTTCCACCTCGTGACCACCTCGCCGGTCACGGTCCACCAGTTCAACCCGCTCAACGGCGACGGCGTCTACTCGAACGACGCTTCGCTGCTGCTGCCGTCTCAGGTCGTCGGCGGCGACTACGTGGTGATGTCGTGGCCCCACCGCAAGGACAGCGTCGCGACCCTGCGCGGCTTCGCGACCATCATCGCGACCATGCCGGGGACGACCGAGGTGCAGGTCACGCCGTCGGCGAACGTGGCGGCGGGCGACGGGATCGCGACGATCCCCGCCGGGACGACCCGCGTCTTCCAGCTCACCCAGGGCCAGGCCGTCAACCTCGAGACCGACGGCAGCGACGCCGGCGACCTCACCGGGACCCTCGTCCACGCCAACCGCCAGGCGACGGTCATCTCCGGCCACGAGTGCGCCAACGTCCCGGTCGGCATCAGCGCCTGCGACCACATCGAGTCGCAGCTGTTCTCGGTGGGCACCTGGGGCAACCGCTACATCGCCGACACGTTCCACCCGCGCAGCCCGGCCCAGATCGACATCTGGCGCGTCATGGGCGGCGACAACGGGGTGACCGTCACGACGACCCCGCCGGTCCCGGGCTACGCGAAGTTCGAGCTCCAGCGCGGCACCTGGGTGCAGTTCGCCTCGTCGGACTCCTTCGAGCTGTCGGCGGACGGGCCGATCCTGGTCGGTCACTACCTGACGGGATCCGGCTATCCGGGGGCCGTCAAGGTGTGCTCGGACAACGGCTTCGGGGCCGAGGCCGGGCTCGGGGATCCGGCCTTCACGCTGCCGGCGCCGACGAATCGCTTCTTGAAGCGCTACGCGGTGTTGACGCCGAGCGGCTACGAGGAGGACTACCTCAACGTGGTCGCCCGCCCGGGCGCGGTCATCACGGTCGACGGGCAGCCGCTGACGGCGCCGATCGTCGCCGTCGGCAACAGCGGCTGGGGGGTGGCGCGCCAGCGGGTGTCCCCGGGCGTGCATCAGGTGACCGGCTCGAGCGAGTTCGGGCTCACCGCCTACGGCTACGACTGCGACGTCAGCTACGCCTACCCGGGCGGCCTCAAGCTGCAGAGCTACCAGGAGTTCTCGCCATGAGCAGGGGGATCGCGTGGGCGATTGTCGCGGCGCTGCTCGCCGCGTGTGGCGGGAGCGGCGAGGCGCCGCCGGGGCAGCAGTGCCTGCCGAGCTGCGCCTTCAAGGCGTGCGGCGACGACGGCTGCGGCGGTGTCTGCGGGTCGTGCCCGGGGGGCTATCAGTGCGCCGTGGGGCAGTGCGTCGCCGGCACGGTGGACAGCGACGCCGACACGACCTCGGGCGCGCCGGACACGTCGAGCCCGGTCGGTCCGTCCGACAGTGACCAGGACCTCGTCGATGACCGCTTCGACAACTGCGTCGGCGTGTACAACCCCGACCAGGCCGACGCCGACGGCGACCACCGCGGCGACCCGTGCGACAACGACATCGACGGCGACGGGGTCGACAACGTCATCGACTGCGCGCCGACGAACAAGGCCATCTCCCAGGACGCCGCCGAGCGCTGCGGCGACGGGATCGACAACAACTGCGACGGCGTGACCGACGGCGAGGACAGCGCCGACTGCACCGACTACTTCGTCGACGGCGACCGCGACGGCGCCGGCGCGACGGCGACCAAGCGCTGCCTGTGCGCCCCCGAGGGGGACCACCGGGTGCTCGTCGCCGGGGACTGCGACGACGCCGACACCCTCATCTCGCCGCTGGTCGCGGAGCGCTGCAACGGCCAGGACGACAACTGCAACCTGCTCGTCGACGAGGGCTGCGACGACGACGGTGACGGCTACTGCGACGCCGCGCTGGCGCTGGTCGGCACGCCCGCCGTCTGCCCCAACGGCGGCGGCGACTGCTACGACTACTCGGCGCTGGTGAGCCCGGCGATGGTGGAGATCCCCGGGGACGGGCTCGACAACGACTGCGACGGGATCGCTCAGGGGGACGGCGGCGGCACGCCGATCGAGCCGAGCTGCGCCGGGGTCTGCACCGGCAGCACCGTCGACGCGATGCTGTGCGGCATGGAGATGTGCTACCCGGACAACCTCCTCTCGGCGTCCATCGCGAGCCCCACCGGGGACAACGTCACCGGCTACTGGACCGCGCTCGCCCACTGGGGGGCCGCCAACAACGACCTCGTCCCGTACGCGGGGGCCTCGTACGCGATCCTCGGGACCGGGCTCTGGAGCGCGACCGACCACGAGGGGCTGCCGTCCTTCACCAACGGGGTGTCGGACCCCTACTCGACCTCCGGCGAGCAGATGTTCGACGCCGTCGAGCTGCGCCTCATCCTGCGGGCGCCGGCCGGGGCGACCGGCTTCTCGCTCGACTACATCTTCATGTCGGCGGAGTACGAGGAGTTCATCGGCAGCCAGTACAACGACAAGTTCTACATCGTGCTCAAGGCGCCGCAGACGACCGCGAACCAGAAGAAGATCATCAACTTCACGAACTGCTCGAATCCGGGCGCGTACCACGACTTCATGCTCGACGGGCAGCCCTGGTGCTACATCGCCATCAACACGGCGTTCAGCGAGCCGTGCACCAACGTTCAGACCAACATCAACGGGACCTGGCACCAGTGCCCCTACGGCAGCTCGACCGGGTGGCTGTCGACCTCGTGGCCCATCCAGCCGAACGAGCAGTTCGAGCTGACCTTCCACATCCACGACACCGCCGACGACGTCTGGGACTCCCACGTCGTCATCGACAACTTCCGCTGGGAAGGCGGCAGCTTCGAGGCCGGCACGATCTCGCATCATTGAATGCGCTCGCTCCGAGGCGCCTCCATGGAACTTCTCGCGCCTCCCACCGCGGGGCTCGCAGGCTCGCCCCGCGGCGGGAACCCTCGGCGCGAAAAGTTCCAGGCGCCTCTGCGCTCGCTTCCCCTACCCCGGCTTCGCCG
>PHBI01000050.1:0-4026 GCA_002841945.1 Deltaproteobacteria bacterium HGW-Deltaproteobacteria-14 | reverse complement strand
CGGTCGGGGGGCCCTGGTGGAACGCCTCACCCCTCCCACCGCGGAGCTCGCGAGCTCGCCCCGCGGCGGGAACCCTCGGGGTGAGGCGTTCCAGGCCCCCCTCCCTCGCTTGCCCCCGCCGGCCTTCGGCCGCCCCCACTGCGTGGGGGAGGTTGATCATCGGCCTTGCGGCCGACGATCGGGGGACTCTCTCCCGGTCACGCACCCGCTCACTCAGGCGCACCCGCCCTCGCTCCCGCCCGCGCCCTCGCGCGCGCTTCCGCTTCACGCGTCGACGTCAGTGCAATGCAGCATCGAGATTCGGACCTGGAAACCGAACCCTAAGTCGCACTATGCTGCGTTGCGATAGCTTCAGCCGATGCAGTAGAAGCTGCCCGCGGCGGTGCCGACGTAGATGCGGCCGTGCATGACGATCGGGGTGCTGTGGAGGTGGCCGCCGAGCTTGAGCTTCCAGACCTCGGCCCCCGTCGTGGCGTCGAGGCACCAGAGGTGGCCGCTGAAGTCGCCGAACAGGACCTTGCCGTCCACCACCGCGGGGCTCGACCAGCTCGGTGTGCCGAGCTTGGTCTCCCACGTCACCTTCCCGCTGAGCGCGTCGATGGCGTAGGCGCGGTTGTTGTCGCCGGTGATGTAGAGCGTGCCGTCGACGATGGCCGGCGTGGACCAGAAGCCGCGGGTCTTCTTGACCTCCCAGACCTTGCGGCCGTCCTCGCGCGCGAAGCAGTAGATGTTGGGCGCCTCCTCCTCCGTGGCCGTGTAGACGTAGTCCCGCCAGACGACCGGGGAGGCGTCGGTGTCGCCGCCGGTCTTGGCGATCCAGCGCTTCTTGCCCGTGTCGGCGTCGAGGCGGAAGAGCTCACCGTCGTAGGTCGCGGTGTAATACTCGCCGTCGACGACCGCCGGGGAGGTCTCGCTGCCGTAGGAGCCGGTCTTCTTGCCGCGGTTGATGGCGCCGACGAAGTACTTCCAGTGGAGCTCGCCCGTCTGCGGGTCGAGGCAGCGCGCGTTGCCGTTCTCGCCGGCGATGTAGAGGCGGCCGCCGACGACGCACGCCGACGAGTCGAGGTCGCGGCCGGTGTTGACGCGCCACACGACCTCGCCGGTGCGGGCGTCGAGGCAGCGGAGCCAGTCGTCCACGCTGCCGAAGTAGAGCTTGTTGTCGTAGACGCAGACGCTCGATTTGATCTGCCGCGACGACTCGAAGCGCCACCGCACCTTGCCGGTCTCGGCCTCGAAGGCGTAGAAGCTGCGCCCCTGGCTGCCTACGAAGACGTAGCCGTCGAGGTAGGCCGCCTGCCCGGTCCAGCCCGTGCCGGCCCACACGTGCGGCGTGCCGTAGTAGAGCGACTCGAAGTCGATCATGCGGTGCTTCCACACGATCTCCGGGGTCTTCTCCGGCACGGGGCCGACCCCGTAGAAGGTGTGCGACGGGTTGCCCCGGAACATCAGCATGGCGTCGGGGCCGGTCGAGGCGTCGCCGTAGCGCCACGGCTTGAGATCGAGGGGACCGCCCGTGGTCTCGACCGGCTGATCGCGCGACTTCGTGGTCCCCTTGACCGGGGTGTCGCTGCCGCGCCCGGCGAGGGCGCCGTGGACGAGGGCTGGGGCGGTGGCGAAGGCGGCAGCCGAGGAGATGAGGAAGGTCCGGCGCTTGATGGTCGTTCTCCAGGTCTCGTTGGGGGTCGGCTCCCGCCGCCCGCAGGCGCACGCTATCAGCACCCAGGCGCCGGCGCCATGGTCTCGGAGGGCCGGCGGGTTCCGCTGCGTACGGGGCCCAGCGCTTCCCCAACCGACCGGAACGTGTTTGGATTCCGCCCCCAAACACAACGAGACCCGGGAGGAGCCGCATGGGACGCACCGTGATGGAGGTGTTCGCCGACGCTACGCGGGCGTGGGGCGATCAGCCCGCGCTCAAGGCGAAGCGCGCAGGCGCGTGGAAGGCGTGGACGTGGCGCGAGTACGACGCCGAGCTGCGGCGGGCGGCGCGCGGCATGATGGCGCTCGGGCTCGAGCCCGGTCAGGGCGTGGCGATCATCGGCTTCAACAGCCCCGAGTGGTTCATGGCTGACATCGGCGCCATCCACGCGGGCGGCGTCCCGGCCGGGATCTACACGACCAGCACGCCCGAGCAGTGCCAGTACATCGCGGGGCACTGCGACGCGGCCGTGGTCGTGGTGGAGAACGCCGAGCACCTCGCGAAGTTCCTCGCGGTCCGCGGGGAGCTGCCGGCGCTCAAGGGCATCGTGCTCATCGAGGGCGACTCCTCCGAGGAGGGCGTACACAGCTGGGCGCAGCTCCTCGCGCTCGGCGACGGCGTCCCGGCGGCGGACCTCGACGCGCGGGTGGCGGCGCAGCAGCCCGACGACGTGTGCACGCTGATCTACACCTCGGGGACGACGGGCCAGCCGAAGGCCGTCATGATCAGCCACGACAACATCACCTGGACCGCCAAGCAGGCGCTCGACACCATCGACGTCAGCCCCGGGGAGAGCGTCCTGAGCTACCTCCCGCTGTCCCACATCGCCGAGCAGGTGGTGTCGGTCCACGGGCCGATCGCGGCCGGGATGACGACCTGGTTCGCCGAGGGGATGGACCAGCTCGGCGACAACCTCCGCGAGGTGCGGCCCCACGTGTTCCTCGGGGTGCCGCGCGTCTGGGAGAAGATCCAGGCCAAGGTCATGGCCGCCGGCAAGAACAACAGCTTCCTCAAGAAGAAGATCGCCGCGTGGGCGCGCAAGAAGGGGCTCGTGGGCGGGCAGGCGGACCAGCACAAGCGGGCCCTGCCGCTCGGCTACGGGCTGGCCGACAAGCTCGTGTTCTCCAAGGTCCGCGAGCGCCTCGGGCTCGACCGCTGCCGGGTGCAGATCACCTCGGCGGCCCCGATCGGGCGCGACACCCTCGACTTCTTCCTCAGCCTCGGGGTGCCGATCTTCGAGGTCTACGGGATGAGCGAGTGCACCGGCCCGGCGACCATCTCGACCCCGGATCGCTACCGCACCGGCAAGGCCGGGTGGTGTCTGCCCGGGGCCGAGCTGAAGATCGCCGCGGACGGCGAGGTGTGCATGCGCGGCCGGCACGTCTTCAAGGGCTACTTCAAGAACGAGGCGGCGACGGCGGAGGCCCTCGACGCCGAGGGCTGGCTCCACTCCGGCGACATCGGGGTCATCGACGCCGACGGCTTCCTGCAGATCACCGACCGCAAAAAAGACCTCATCATCACGGCCGGGGGCGAGAACATCGCGCCGCAGGTCATCGAGGGGATGCTCAAGGCGATCGGGGCGATCAGCCAGGCGGTGGTCATCGGCGACAAGCGCAAGTACCTGACCGCGCTGGTGACCCTCGACCCCGACCGGGTGGCGGCGGACGCGCAGGAGGCGGGCAGCCCCGCCAAGAACGCGTCCGAGGCGGCGGGCTGCGCGACCTTCAACGCCTGGCTGATGAAGCAGGTCGAGGAGGTCAACTCGCGCCTCGCGCGGGTGCAGACGATAAAGAAGGTGACCATCATCCCGAGCGACTTCTCGATCGAGGGCGGCGAGATGACCCCGACGATGAAGATCAAGCGCAAGGTCGTGCGCGACAAGTACGGCCCGCAGATCGAGGCGATGTACTGAGGCGACGGGCGCGCCGGCCTGGGCCGGCGCGCCGCTCCTTCACTCCCCCCCCGGTGCGGGCGGGACGCGCACACTCCCCGTGGCGGCCCCCGGGGAGTGGCAGGGCCAGGGGGGACGCTCACACGCCCAGTGGCGGCCACACCCGCAGCGCTCAGGACAGGGCGTCGAGGATGGCGTCGCGGGACAGCCGGCCACCGCCGCAGAGGCGGGCGGCGAGGTAGGCGCGGGCGCGCTCGGCGTCGCCCGGCGGCACGAGCAGGTCGATGGGCGCCCAGCTCCCGAGGAACGGAAACAACATGCGCAGGTGCCGGCTGCGGGCGAAGGCCGGGATCCCCTCGCGCTCGAGCGCCGCCAGGGCGGGGGCGACCGCGTAGGTTCGGTGGAGACACCACGCGCGGGCGAGCGGGCCGTGGAC
>PHBI01000049.1 GCA_002841945.1 Deltaproteobacteria bacterium HGW-Deltaproteobacteria-14 | reverse complement strand
GGCGGCGGTGGCGGTGGCTATGGCGGCGGTGGCGCGCAGCCCTCGCGCCAGGGCGGCGGCGGGCAGCCCCCGCGGCAGGGCGGCGGGGCGGCTCCTCAGGCGCCCGCGCCGGGTCCGGACCCGGAGTTCTTCGACGACGACATCCCGTTCTGAGCTCGGCCGGTGTTGAGCGTCAACAGTGTTGACGATTGACACCGCCGCCACGGGTTTGGTCAACGAGGTTGACATGAAGAGGCCCCGTCGGTTTCCCGACGGGGCCTCTCGGTTTTTGCGCGGCGCGGTCGGTCCGGCGCCTACATCCCGTCGAGGAGCGCCCTCACCTCAGCGGCCCGGCGGCCGTTGGGGTAGCGCTTCAGGTAGCGCTCGTAGTAGTCGCGCGCCGCCGCCTTCTTGCCCTGATCCTGCGCGATCGATCCGAGCGTGAGCAGCGCCGTCGCGTGGGTCGGGTTCCGCGCGAGGACCGCCTCGAGGTCCTTGGCCGCCAGGTCCGTCTGTTTGAGCTCGAAGTAGGCCTGGCCTCGACCGACGAGCGCCTTGGCGTCGCCGGGCGTCGCGGCGAGGGCGGCGCTGTACGCCGCCACCGCCCCCTTCCAGTCTCGGCTCGCGGCCTTGCCCTTGGCGTCGGCGAGCGCGGTCGCGGCGGCGTCCTTGGCGTCCGCCGACGGCGGCGCGGTGGCCTCGACGGGGGCCTTCTCGCCGGGCGCCTTCTCGACGGGCACCTTCTCGACAGGGGCCTTCTCGACAGGGGCAGGGGCCTTCTCGACAGGGGCCTTCTCGACGGGCGCCTTCTCGACAGGGGCCTTCTCGACGGGCGCCTTGGCGACGACCGGGCGCTTCTCCGCCGGGGCCCTCGCGACCGGCGTCTGCTCCACCGGGGTCTTGGCTACCGTGGCCTTCTCGGCCGCCGCCTTGGCGATCACCGGCTCCGTCTTCTCTTCCGCCGGGGGATCCTCTCCCGGCGCTCCGACGTCGCTCGTGGGATCAGCGTCGACCGCGACCGGCACGGGAGCCGCGTCGATCCGGCGCTCCGCGAGCAGGTCGTCGAGCGACAGCGACAGCGCGTCCTCGGCGAGCAGGGTGGTCCCGCTCCACTGGGCCGCGGCGTCGAGCGCCGCCTGCTGAGCGGGCGTGGGCGTCGCGGGCACGGCCGCGGGCGTCGGGGCGGGGTCGGGGCTGGCGTGACCGCTGAACGCGCCGAGCGCGAGCCCCGCCACGAAGGTCACCACCGCCGCCGCAGCGAGCACGGCGAGCTGCGTCCGGGTGCGCCCGTCGATGGCGCTGCTCCGCGTCCGGGGATCGTGGGGGTCGTGGTGGCCCGCGTCGCCGAAGTCATCGTTGAACCAGGCCTCTTCGGTCTCGGCCAGCTTGTCCCGGCTCATCGTCCCTCCGCTGTGGGCTGCGTTCCCCTGGGGCGCCCGACGTCCACCGCGGCGGGCTCGGTCCCGGTTTGACACCATAGCAGGATTGCGGCGGATGCGCGCGAAGGGCGCGCTGCGGCTCGGGTCGCCGCCGCTCGCCGCGTCGCGTCGCGCACGATCCACCCGGATTGCTTGACGTGGGGCGGGTGTGCCCCGATCATCGCTCCCCGTCCGCACGCCACCGGTCTCAAGGGGGATGTCGATGCGTCGCGAGTCGCTGGTTCTTCACCGCTCGACGCCCGGGCGCGCGCTCCTGGTCGCCTGTGCCGTCATCTTCGCGGCCGGCACCGGCGCGTGCGACTCGACGGTCACCGAGTCCGATCTCCAGAAATGGACGAACAACGACCTCGGGTTGGCGCGGATCAAGGAGGTCGTCGTCGACGGCGAGCAGCCGATGGACACCCGTATCCGGGCGCTGGAGGTCGTGGTCGAGAAGGGCTTCCCGCTGCGCGTCCGCGGGTTCATCGACGCGATCCACGACGAGGCCCAGCGGACCGAGGTGGTCAAGCGCCTCTCCGCGCAGCTCCTGCTCCACGTCGAGAAGCGCTCGAAGTTCCAGCTCGACGCCAAAGACTGCCTCATGACGTTCGATCGCTACATGACGCCGGCCGAGTTCGAGCCGATCCAGAAGGCGGTCGCGGCCTGGGCCTTCGGCGACATCACCGATGACACGCCCCAGGCGGAGGTGAAGGAGAAGGTCCAGACCCGCATCTCGTCGGGGCAGATCATGGACCTCGGGCGCTATGGGTGGCAGCCGGCGTCGGTTCTGATCGAGAACGGCTTCGTCGTCGATAAGATGGTGCGCTACCTCGGGACGGCCAAGTCCGCCGAGGCGACCGACCTGCTCCTCAAGGGGCTGCGCAAGCTCCACGCCAGCTCCGGCGCGCAGCGCTATCACATCGAGGCCCTGCGGGGGACCGACAGCGTCGCGGCGTGCGCGTACCTGCTCGAGATGTACATGAACCCCGAGCTCGAGGACGAGTTCCGCGCCGGCGCGTTCAACGTCGCGGTCGAGATGATGGAGCTGCCGCTGGTCAAGAAGGACCCCAAGCCGGTCGTCGACCAGCTCCTCAAGCTGATCAACACCGACCAGCCCGAGGACCGCTGGCTCGGCGCGACCAACCTGGTTCACCTCAGCGGGCTCACCCACCTCGAAGCCATCCTCGCCGCGTTCAAGGACGACAACGTCTACAAGAAGGCCGAGGCGGATCCGGCCAAGTCGGTGATGGACCTGTGCCTCGACATCCACGACCTCGGGTTGTCGGACAAGGGCGTCCCGGTCTTCCAGGCCGCGCTGGCGTCCGACAACCGCGTGCTCAAGTCGATCGCGATCGTGTGCCTCAAGGCCAACGCCGGCGACGCGGCGAAGGCTCAGCTCGCGGCCATCGCGCAGCTCGCGGGCGGCAAGGAGGACGTCGACATCGACGACTTCCTCGGCGAGTCGCTGACCCTCGGGCTGCTGGCGCAGAACGCCATCGACGGTTTGGCCCAGCTCGCGACCGTCGACGCGGACGCCAAGGCGGGCAAGTACACCGACGAGCAGCGCAAGACCCGGCGCCTGCTCACCATCTTCGAGCTCGCCAAGGTCGGCAACGAGTACCGCGACCTCGTCGCGCAGCGCTACGACGCGTGGGTGGCCGAGCAGAAGGAGAAGGCCGAGCGGGAGAAGCGCGAAAAGGAGCAGGGCGCCACCGCCCCCGCCCCGGGCGCTGAGGGCGCGACGGCCGAGGCGCCGGCGGACGGCGCGACGCCGGAGGCGCCCGCGGCGCCGACCCCCGCCAACCCCTAGCGCACGCGCTCCCGCTCCTGCACGCGCTCCCGCTCCGGCCCACGCTGTCGGGCTCGCGCCACCGTCAGGGCGCCGGGGCGTACACGATCGTGCCGGGCGTGTTGCGGCGCTGGAAGGCGATCAGCGCCTCGGTCAGGGGGCGCAGGCTCTGCTTGTCGATGGCGCTGGTCGCGATCGCCCCGTAGCGGCGACACAGGGCGGCGAGGGAGCGCGGGTCCGGGTGTCGGTCGGCTTGGTTGAACACCACCTGCACCGGCTTGTCGTGGACCTCGAGCTCGCGCAGGATGCGCTCGACGGCGTCCATGCGCTCCTCCCAGCCGTCGGTCGCGATGTCGACCACGTGGAGCAGGATGTCGGCCTCGGCGAGCTCCTCGAGGGTCGCCTTGAAGGCGGCGACCAGATCCTCGGGGAGATCGCGGATGAAGCCCACCGTGTCGGTCAGGACGATCTCCACCTCGTTGGGGAAGCGGAGCCGGCGGGTGGTCGGGTCGAGGGTCGCGAAGAGCTTGTCCTCCGCCAGCACCGTCGCGCCGGTGAGGGTGTTGAGGAGCGTCGACTTGCCGGCGTTGGTGTAGCCGACGATCGCGACCACCGGCAGCTCGCTCTCGGTGCGGCGGCGGCGGCGGTGTTGACGCTCTCGGCCGAGGTCCTCGATGCGCTTCTGGAGCGTGTTGATGCGGTCTTTGGCGCGGCGGCGGTCGATCTCGAGCTTCGTCTCGCCGGGTCCGCGCCCGCCGATGCCGCCGGCGAGCCGGCTGAGCGCCGTGTTCCGCCCGGCGAGCCGCGGCAGGGAGTACTTGAGCTGCGCGAGCTCGACCTGGAGCTTGCCCGCCTTGCTGGTCGCGCGGGTCGCGAAGATGTCGAGGATGAGCTGGGTGCGGTCGATCACCTTGAGCTCCACCATCTCCGCGATGCTGCGCGCCTGCGCCGGCGTGAGGTCCTGGTCGAACACCACCAGATCCGCGTCGCCGTGCATCGTCGCGAGGACCAGCTCCTCGAGCTTGCCCTGGCCGATGGCGAACTTCGGGTCCGGCTTGCGGCGGCGCTGCACGATGGTGTCGACGAAGGTCACGCCGGCCGTGCGCGCGAGCTCCTGGAGCTCGAGCAGGCTCGAGGTGACCGCGGTCGCGTCGACCGGGCCGTCGGTGATGTGGACCGCGATGGCGCGGGTCTGGCCGTCGCGGGTCGCCACCACCCCCTGGGTCACGCGGAACTGCGCCTCGAGGTCCTCGATGAAGGCCGTGAACGGGAGGTCGACCTCGCCGATGGCCGTCGGCGCGACGACCTCCCAGGACTCCCCGCCGGGGATTGGGGGGATGAGGTGAGCGAGCTCGAGGGTCGTCGCGTGCCCGTCCGCGCCGACCTGCAGGACCCCGATCACGTCGAGCTGGAGGAGGCTCAGGTCGGTCAGGTCGTCCCGGTTCAAGCCCTCGCCGAGCACGTGGGTGTGGATGAGGCGGACGCCGCGAAAGCGGCTCTTGCCGGCGCGCTGGCGCCCGAGGTCGGGCAGCTGCAGCTTGTCGGCGTCTCCCACGATGACGTGCTGGACGTGGCCGCGCCGGTCGAGGATGACCCCGACCTGGCGCCGGATGTCCCCCGAGATAGCCGCCATGAAGTGCGCCAACTCGACCGTGATGACGTGGTCGCCCGTCGTGCGGCGGAAGATGCGCTCGAGGGCGGCGCGCTGAGCGGCCTTGAGGCCAGCGAGGTGGCCGGTGACGCGGGTGCTTATGGCGCGCTCCTGGGTGCGTGTGACGTCCGGCCGCTGCGCCGCGGCCGAGCGGCACGCAAGCTACGCACGCGCGGCCCCCTCCGCAAGGTCCGGGCGGTCTCGCGGCGAGCCCTCCCGGGGCCCTCCGCGAGACCGCCGGAGCGGTCGGTTCTTTAACGAGAACGAGGGGCGCGGCCCAATGGAAACAGCAGGTTACGATTCGTTCGCGGTCTTGTCCACGCGGGATCGTTCCCGCATAGTCCCCGGACTACTACATCCGGCGTGCGCCTCGCCCCTTCGCGCGCGCGCCGCACCACCGCGGGCCGAGCCTTGACATGCCGAGCGCCGGCCCGATATAGGCCGCTCTTCGCCGAGAAAGCCGCCTCCATAGAGGGAACCGCCGTGACCAACCCCACCCGAGCTCGTGGAATTCCCCAGATCGGCCTCCTGCGGACGATTGTTCGTGCGGCGTCGCTCACCGTCGTCCTGACGATCGGCGCCCCGGCGGTGTTCGCGGCGGGCGACGAGCCTGCGAGCGACGCGGACGCGGACGCGATCGCGGCCCCGGCGCCGGCGGAGCGGGTCGCCGAGCTGACCGATCCGGCCGCCCAGGTCGCGGCCAGCGACGCCGCGGCCAGCGACGACGCCGACAAGGACAAGAAGTGGAGCGCCTCGCTCGGGATCGAGACCTCGATCGGCATCGGCACCTTCGTGACCGGCGACCAGAACCAGTCCTCGGTCTCGACGACCTTCGCGCCGAGCTTCTCGTACCAGGTCGCGGACAAGCTCGCGGTCGGCGCCTCGTTCTCGCTGACGTGGTTTCAGGTCCTGGATTTCGTCACGCCGCTCGCGGACAACACCGTGCTGATGTCGGACATCGGCGTCTCGCTCTCTCACGCCTCGATCTACAAGCACGAGGACAGCGGGTTCAACCTCGCCGGCGGGCTGTCTCTCGGGCTGCCGACGTCGCTTGCGAGCCAGTTCCAGAACCGCCTCTTCTCGCTCAAGCCGAGCCTCACGGCGAGCATCCCGGTCGGCCCGGTGAAGTTCTCCTACACCTTCGGCTTCGGGAAGTACTTCAACACCACGGCGACCTCGACGGTGAACTGCGACAACTTCGACCACCCCGACGAGTGCCGCCAGGGCCGCGACGCCAACCCCGACTTCGGCTTCGAGAGCGAGCGCCGCGGCCCCGAGGTCTATCTCCCCGGCAGCGGCTCGAGCTCGTTTTACTTCCAGAACTCGCTCAGCGTCCGCTGGGCCATCATCGAGGGCCTCAACCTCGCCCTCGGCGTCGGCATCTACAACAACTTCGGGACGCGCTCGCTCCCCGCTGACGAGTTCACCGGCGAGGGCGCCACCGCGGGCCGCTCCCAGAGCGATCGCCTGGTGTCCTCGCTGGCGCTGTCCTACCAGGTCATCAAGCAGCTCGAGGTCGGCGCCTCGCTCGTGACCGCGACCACTCATCCCTTCGGTGATCAGGGCAACAGCTTCGTCTTCTTCGACTTCAGCCGCGCCCCGGACAACATCACCTCGCTCAACTTCTCGGTCACCGGTTCGCTGTGACCGCGCCCCGCTCCACCCATCGCGTCGCCCTCGTCGCTGGCTCCCCGCCCACCCGGAGGTCCTCCACCATGAAGTCCACCCACCGCTCGCCACACCTCTGGCGACTCCTCGCGTGTACGGCGCTGCTGGGCGCGCTCGCGTCGAGCGGGTGCGTCGAGGACGTCGGTCTCGTCGACCGCACCTCCCCCGACAAGATCGACAAGCGCCTGTTCGAGGGCGTCTGGATCTATACCCAGACGACCATCGACGTGCCGTACAGCTCCGCGGTGAGCTTCGTCGGTGAGCAGCCCTTCCTCGGCGGGACCAAGAAGATCGTCTTCGACGTCCAGGAGAACTGGCTCATCGCCTACCCGGTGACCGAGTCCGTCCAGGGTTCGGAGGCGGACTGGAAGGTTCAGAACATCCGCAAGTACTGGGACGCCGAGCATCGCGACGAGTTCGTCCAGATGTACGTCGGCCAGCCGGTGGCCCGCTGGCCCATCGAGAGCCACTTCGACGTCAAGCGCGCCTACAACACCTTCAACGGCGCGCAGTCGAACGAGGTGACGGAGAACACGAGCGACCGCCCGTGGTACCAGCGCGACTACGTCCGGGTGAAGTGGGCGCGCCAGGGCATCCAGGACTTCTTCTACTCGCTGAAGGAGGGCACCTCGGACGCGTACTACGTCGGTCAGGAGCGGGAGGGGGCCCCCGACCAGCTGACGACGGACCGCGAGGGTGGCTACTTCGACTTCGTCATCCACACGGTGGCGTGGTCCTCGGGGCAGAACCGCTGCAGCATCTACGGGCTCAGCCCGTACGACTGCGCCAAGGCCGAGGTCCAGGTCCGGCACTCGTTCCGCCGGCTCGACCCGCGCCGCGACTACGAGCCGATCCGCTACCACAACGACGAGCACCAGGAGCGCTTCGGCTTCTTCGCCACCGAGCGCCCGTTCTACGACCAGGACTGGGGCCCGTCGTACAAGGGCTCGGTCGCCTTCGCCGACCGGTGGAACCTGTGGCTGAACACCTACGACTTCAAGAAGCCCACGGCCACCGACGGCGGCGAGCTCACCATCGACTGCTTCGTCGACAAGGACTGCGACCGCGAGCACGGCCAGCGCTGCCAGAAGGAGACCACCTGGTTCTCGACCGGCTACTGCGCGACCCCGGTCGCCAAGCCCTACCGTGAGCGCGGCCTGCGCCCGATCATCTACCACCTCAACGCCGACTGGCACCCCGACTACATGGGCGCGGCCTACGACACCGCCGACGCCTGGAGCGACGTCTTCAAGGACGCCATCGCCTGGCTCTGGTTCTACGAGGATCAGGGCACCGCGAGCACCCGCGGCTGCGAGACCAACGCCGACTGCGCGACCCCCGATCTGATGGTCGACGCGACCCTGCCGGTGCTCGACAACGGCGTCCTCTGCCACGGCGACGCCGACTGCGGCTCGGGCGTGTGCGACGCGGGCTTCTGCGCCGTCAACCGCACCTGCCACGCCGGCAACCCCTGCGCCAGCGGTCAGACCTGCGACGGCGGCAAGTGCATGGAGAACGGTCAGCAGGCCCTCGAGCGCCTCACCACCCAGACGCTCCACGGCTCGACCGTGGTCGTCGGCAAGAGCGGCGCCTGGCTCGCGACCCACGACAACTTCCCGAGCCGCGTCCGCCAGGCGCTCGGGGTCAACAGCGGCACCTCCGCGGTGCGCTTCGTGAACCTCGACCCCGACGGCGGCGCCCTCGGCCTCAACGTCGGCGGCACCGCGATCTCCGGCGGCGCCTACGACGCCAGCATGGACCTCGACCCGATCGACCCCGCGACCGCCGACTTCATGGGCGCGGTCGCCGCCGGCAGCGGCGTCGCCATCAAGGTCACGAGCAACGGCACGACGCTCAAGGAGACGACCAACGACATCGTCGGCAACGGCCACTACCTCATCGTCTGGAACGGCGAGGACATCGTCGTCGCCGGCGCCACGCTGAACCAGTCGCAGCGCGGCATCCGCCTGGTCCACGCGAACAACTCCGCGGGCCCGCTCGACTTCGCCGTCGAGGGCAACCGCCGGGCCCAGGACATCCCGTACCGCGGCGCCTCGGAGTACTACTCGAGCGCCGGCGCCAAGCAGCGCGCCACCGTGACCCGCTCCGGGTCCCGCGGCGACGTCACCTGCTTCCACGCCGACACCATCGGCCGCTGCATCGGCTGGCCGGCCAAGTTCACCGACGCCGACCGCGACCGCGTGCGGACGATCAAGGCGGGCCTGCCCGACATGTTCGTCCTGTGCCGCAACCAGTTCGACCCCATCGCGGCGGCCGAGACCTTCGAAACCCCCGAGGCGCGCGCCGCCTCCCACAGCGACGCCCGCTACACCCGCACCAACGGCTACAACCCTTGCGGCGATCCGGCGCTCGTGCCGCACCCGGAGGCGCTCAAGCGCATCGGCGACGCCCGCTACTCCTTCTTCAACTGGATCAACGAGGTCCAGCGCTCGGGCCCCCTCGGCTACGGTCCCTCGCAGTCCGACCCCGACAGCGGCCAGATCCTCGTCGCCAACGCCAACATCTACGGCGGCTCGATGCACACCTACGCGCAGTACGCGCAGGACATCATCGACCTCGTCAACGGCGACCTCGTCGGCAGCGACGTGATCACCGGCAAGTGGATCCGCGAGTACCTCGAGACCAAGAGCGAGGAGCCCGATCCCGACGTCGCGACCTACTACGGCGCGCTCTCGGCGGACCCGGCCGGCACCCCGGCCGCCATGGACCCGACCCGGCGCGTGAACCTCGACGCGCCGGTCACCGACCTGAGCCCCGGTCTGCAGCGGGCGCTGGCCGCGGGCGTCACCGCGCCGCGCCGCCACTACCCGGACTTCGCCTTCCCCGAGCTGATGGAGCTGCTCGCCAACCCCGCCAAGCTCAAGCTCACCATCGAGGCGGCCCTCCCCAAGGTAGATCCGAGCACGTTCCACAACCGCCTCGGCAAGATCCGCGGGACGTGGATCGAAGACCTGATGATCAACAACGAGATCAAGCTGGCCGCCGAGTTCGTCGACCCCGACGGCACGATGTCGTCCGACCAACTCCACGACGCGCTGTCGCCGGCGAGCTGGTCGACGAAGTTCGCGATGAAGAAGGAGGCCGATCGGACGGCCATCTTTGCCAAGAACAACGTCTACATGGCGGACTTCGTGGACGACGCCATCTACGGCCTGGCCAAGGACCTGAAGGCCCAGGGCCTCTCCGGTGACGCGCTGCGCCTGGCGGTGGCTCAGCACATCCTCGCCGGCGTGCTCGAGCACGAGGTCGGCCACACCGTCGGCCTGCGCCACAACTTCTCGGGCTCGACCGACGTCTTCAACTTCTTCGACGAGTACTACCAGATCCGCGAGCGCGAGCTGATCCTCTGCCAGTCCGACGGCTGGTGCGACGACCTCAACGGCGAGGCCTGCGCGGTCAAGAGCTGCACCACCGACGGCAACTGCCCCGCCGGCACCCTGTGCAACGGCGGCGTCTGCTCGGCGCCCAGCGCCAGCGGCTCGGGCGCGCTGGTCGCGACCGGCACCTGCGCCGCCCCGGTCACCAACGTCCCGTCGTGCACCGCCGACAGCCAGTGCGGCACGAGCGGCGAGCTCTGCTTCGAGAACAAGTGCTACGCCCCGCGCGAGCAGCTGGTCCCGCGCCCCTGGATGACCGACCTCGAGAAGGCCGGCAAGCGCACCGAGTACCAATACACCAGCATCATGGACTACGGCGGCCGCTTCAACAGCGACATCCACGGCCTCGGCAAGTACGACTACGCGGCCATCCGCTTCGGCTACGCCCAGCTCGTCGACACCTACGCCGACATCGCGCTCATCGACAAGCGCGTCGCGAACGCCGCCAAGCTGACCGGTGGCTCGCTCTCCACCTACTCCTTCTACCGGCAGGCGCGCTTCTGGCCGACCCGGGGCACGGGCTTCTTCCACCCCTTCAACTACCTCAACAACTACATCGGCGTGGAGCAGAACCTCGACCGCGTCCCGGTGCCCTACGACCAGGCGAAGTACCAGGAGCAGATGTCGGTCAACGACGTCCGCGAGTACCTCGACCTCGCCTACATCCAG
This sequence comes from Deltaproteobacteria bacterium HGW-Deltaproteobacteria-14, assembly GCA_002841945.1. GTDB lineage: Bacteria > Myxococcota_A > UBA9042 > PHBI01 > PHBI01 > PHBI01. The sequence continues at coordinate 43,618 of PHBI01000049.1, read as the reverse complement.
GTCCCCTACGCCTACTGCTCCGACGAGTACCGCGGCAACATGGGCTGCTACTACTTCGACCAGGGCATCGACATGGGCGAGATGGCCGCCGGGGCCACCGACCAGCTCGAGCAGTACTACATCTTCGACGCCTTCAAGCGCGAGCGCCTCTACTACGGCAGCTACGGCAACCCGCTCGGCTACTACGCCCGCATCATGGACCGCTACATGCGCGTCCTGGGCGACGTCGGCATGTACTACGCCTACTTCGACAACGTGCTGTTCCGCTACTCCTGGTACCAGGAGTGGAAGGACACGCCGCTCGGCGGCCGCACGGCCGAGCAGGCGGCGCTCGACGCCTACGCGACCCTCAAGGACACCATCGCCGCGCCGTCGCCCGGCTCCTACGCCTACGACGCCGCCATGAACGCCTACACCAACATCAGCCTCGAGGGCGGCGCCCCGGGCAGCGAGTTCGACGTGCCCTTCGGCGTCGGTCGCTTCCCCTACACCCAGTTTGGCGGGGACCTCGGCTACAACTTCTACGAGCACCCGCTGTGGTTCGGCAGCTTCTGGGAGAAGCTCGGCGCGCTGGTGACGCTCACCGACTCGACGGCCTACTTCGTCGACACCGCGGTCGGCGAGCAGCTCTCCATCGGCGTCGGCACCTCGCTCGGCTACAACACGGTCTTCGCCCCTGATCTCAACAACTTCCTCGGCGGCGTCATCAGCGAGCAGCTCGACTTCTACGCCGGGCGCCTCACCAACGGGAAGTACGTGCCGCCGTCGATCTCCGGGCGCCGCCTGCAGGACGTCCCGGTCGAGCCCTCGCTCAACAACTTCACCCTCAAGCTCTACTCGGCGCTGTACGGCCTGGCGTTCCTCCCGGCCGGCTTCGACCCGCAGTTCATCGACCGCATGGCGGTGTTCCTCGAGGGCGAGGCGACGCAGTACGAGAAGGGGCTCCTCGCTGGGCTCGACGAGTACCGCTTCGTCGACCCCATCGGCGGCAAGGTCTACGTGGCCTACGGCACCAACTACGGCGACTTCGGTGAGCCCAAGGTCGACACCGCCGCGGAGCTCGTCATCCGCGGTCAGGACCTGGCCGACGACTGGGCGAACGAGACCGACCCGGCCATCAAGGCGGACTTGCAGCGTCGCATGGGCGACGTCCGCGATGTGCTCGACGTCCTCCGGATGCTCAACCACACCTTCGGCACCAGCACCCTGGGCTTCTGAGGAGGATCTGAGATGCAGAACCGCATGATGATGAAGAAGCTCTTCACGCTGGCCGCCGCGGCGGCCGCCGTCGGGGTGACCGGGCTCGCTGGCTGCGCGGATCCGGCGCCGATCGACCGGGTCCAGCCGAACCTCATCGAGAAGGCGTCCCTCGCGGGCGAGTGGTACTCGATGACGACCGTCGTCCGGGCGCCCTACGCCTCCCACGACGTCTTCCCCGGCCTCCAGGGGCTCCTCGAGCGGGGCGTCTGGGAGATCGAGAAGGACAACCTCTACTTTTACCGGACCTACGAGTTCGTCGAGGGCGTCGAGAGCGCCGGCATCCGCGCCGACATCGACTCGCCGCTCATCGGCAAGGACGGCAAGCCCGTCCAGTACGAGAAGACCTTCCCGGACGGCACGACCAAGCTGGTGACACGCTACGTCTATCGCAGCGCGCCGCTGCGCCGCTACACCATCAGCGGCCACTACGACGTGCGCAAGCAGTACAACCCGCTCACCGGCGAGGAGTCCAACGTCCGCGTCGAGGATACGAGCGAGAAGTTCTGGTACGAGCGCGACTACATGCGCATCGACTTCGGCACCAACTCGGCCGACAACTTCGCCGACATGGCCTTCACGGCGAGCACGCCGGTCATCTACGACGGCCAGGAGGGCCCCGAGGAGCTGAAGCTCCACCAGTCCAAGGACGGCTCGTACATGGACTTCGTCGTGCGCGGGTTCATGACCGCCCCGCGCATCTGGTACGAGGGCTACGGCTGGGTGCCGACCTGCCTGTTCTTCCCGTGGTACACGGGCGCCTACTACGAGTGCGACGAGGAGGAGATCCACCTCCGGTCGTCGTTCATGAAGGTGGCCGACGGCAACACCTACGCCCCGCTGAACTACGACGATCACATGCTGAACAAGTTCGGCTACTACCGGTCGTCGCGGGCGCGCAACGACCAGTGGTACGGGTCGACCTTCTCGGACGCGCTGCGCTACATCCGCCGCTTCAACATCTGGGAGGAGACGAAGAAGACCGCCGACGGGGCCATCGACTACCCCAACATGACGCCGAAGCCCATCGTCTACTACCTCTCCGAGGACTTCCCGCGCGAGCTCATCGCTGGCGCGAACGACCTCGCCGTGCAGTGGAGCGAGCCCTTCGTCGAGACGGTCGAGACGCTCACCGGCAAGGACGCCGCCACGCCGATGTTCATCCTGTGTGAGAACAACCAGGCCGAGGTCGACGCGGTGTTGGCGGCCGACCCGAACGCGATCCTCGCGTCGACCGACCCGGCCTTCTGCAAGGACATGGGCGAGGTCAAGCGCCTCGGCGATCTGCGCTACAACCTGCTCGTCAGCGTCAACGACCCGGTCCAGTATGGGCTCTACGGCTACGGCCCGATGAACCCCGACCCGATCACCGGCGAGACCATCCACGCCAACGCCTTCCTTTACACCGCCAACATCCGCATGGGCGCGCGCACGGCCGTCGACATGATCGAGTACGAGGCGGGGGTCCAGAACTTCAAGGACATCACCCAGGCGCGCCACATCGAGACCGCGGTCAAGGCCCGCGCGCTCACCGGCACTCAAGGGGATCCCCGCAAGATGACCCTCACCGAGGCGCAGGGCATGGCCGAGCTCGCGCTGTCGCCGCAGGTGGCCGCGGACCTGAGCTCGGTCGGGCTCGCCTCGGTCGACACCGACATCGCGACCGCCAGCATGAACCGCCTGCTGCAGACCGATCAATTCGACGCGCTGTGGATGAACCCCGACATGGCCGCCATCGCGGGCCTGCCGGTCGACAGCCTCGACGCCGATCTGACCAAGGTCCAGGGCACGGGCCTGCTCAAGAGCATCGTCCACCCCGCCCACCTCGGCAGCGAGTCGACGCTCAAGGGCGAGCTCGAGCGCGACCTCGACCGCGGCAAGGCGGCGATCTGCATGAAGGAGTTCTTCGACAACTCCATCCGCGGCCTCGCCCTCGAGTACAAGGGCGTCTACGACGACGTGATGTGCACCGGGCTGCAGGCGCAGATGGCCGGTGGCGCCGATTTCATCTTCAACTTCAACGCCTTCAAGGAGCCGGGCGCCTCCTGCGACGCCGACCCCGAGGGCGGCTGTGGCGCCAACCAGGAGTGCCGCTTCATCGATCAGGGCGACTTCTCGGGAAACTACTGCATGACCCCGTGCAGTGCGGGCGCGCTCCTCGGCCAGCTCCGTAAGGAGATCCGCCGCGTCAACGAGATCAGCCAGTTCGCCTACTGGGACCCGAACGCGCTCTACAGCGACACCAAGGACGCCCGGGTCGCCGCGAGCCAGGCCGCCGCCCGGGCGATCATCGAGGCCAAGCGCGAGGAGGTCTTCGCCGAGGTCTTCGACAAGATGTGGTCCACCATCGCGATGCACGAGGTCGGTCACAACCTCGGCCTGCGCCACAACTTCGCCTCGAGCACCGACGCGCTGAACTTCTTCCCGGACTTCTGGGAGCAGAAGGGGAGCGAGGTCGGCGGCGAGTGGAAGCCCGACGTGCTCTTCGGCGAGGACACCGACGCCCAGACCCGCGGCCGGATGCGCGAGTTCCAGCAGACGTCGATCATGGAGTACACCAACGCCTTCAACGGCCGCTACGCCGGCATCGGCGAGTACGACCGCGGCGCCATCCTGTTCGGCTACGGCAACCTCGTCGAGGTCTTCGAGAACCCGCCCGCGTACGCGGATTGGGAGAAGTACCTGGGCGATCCCGCCGACACCAACCCCGACAACTACGACGTCGACGGCCTGCGTCGCGAGCAGCCGCTGGCGCGCGCGCTGCGCAAGGTCCACTACACCAACTACCCGAACCTCTTCGGGGGCCTGACGAACCTCCTCGACCGCAAGGTCGTCCCGGCGGACTCCGTCGCCGACAAGAGCAAGCCGTGCGAGCAGCACGACAGCCCCTACGACGCCACCGTCTGCGAGAACCCCGGCTCGTTCTGCCAGCCCTTCGTCGACGGCTTCTTCTGCACCAAGCCCGACATGGTCGAGGTGCCGATGCGCTTCTGCTCCGACGAGTACAACTGGACCAGCCCCGACTGCCAGACCTGGGACGAGGGCACCGACGTCTTCGAGATCGTCACCAACTCGCTCGCGGACTACGAGGCCTACTGGCCGTTCCGCGCCTACAAGCGCGACAACGATCTCTTCAACCCGATGACCAGCTACTGGAACGGCGTCATGTACGCCATGTACGGCTGGCGCAAGCAGTTCGAGCACTGGGCGCTGTCCTACACCCACTTCAACTCCAACGACTGGTGGGAGACGAAGTACGGCCAGCGCTGGGAGAAGGACGTCAACGGCGGGCTCGGCGAGACCGTCGCGATGACCCGGCTCTTCGACTACCTCGCGAACATCTTCGGTCGCCCCGACGACGCCTACTACGGGTGGAACGAGGAGCGGGAGATCTACGAGCCGATCATCGACAACGGGCGCAACACCTACTGCAACGTGTTCCAGATTCGCGAGGATCAGGGCGCGCGCCCGATGTACCCGTCCTACGACTTCGACGGCTACCTCTACACCCCGGCCCGCGCGGGCACCTTCTACGACCGCCTCGGGGCGATGATGTACATGACCTACCCGACCACGATGTTCACCATCGGCGTCGACCGGGCCTACGACCTCAAGCGCTTCCGGCTGAACTTCGCGACGGTGTGGCCGCAGCGGATGCACAACCTCCTGAGCGGCCTGCTCTTGAGCGATCCCAGCATGTACGGCTGGTGCATCGAGCACGACAGCGCCGGGACGCCGGAGACCAACGAGATCTGCACCATCGACCCGGTCAACGTGAAGAAGCGCATGTGGTTCGGCACCCCCGAGGAGCTCGACGCCTACTACGCCAACTGCAAGACGCTGAACCCCGAGCCCGAGTACACGTTCCCGACGACCCAGTACCGGATCCCGGCGCTGGCGGCGATCTACGGCTACGCGTGGATGAGCGGGACCTTCGACCGCTCGTTCATCGACCGCAACCGCCTGTGGCTCCAGGGTGACGGCACGCAGATCACCGTCCCGGCCGGCTGGGAGTCGATCAGCTACACCGACCCCTACTCGGGCAAGACCTACATCGCGGCCTACGATCCGACCGAGGGCGACCCCTACGAGGCGGTCGAGGCGCGCGACGTGGTGCCGGACGCCGACCGGACCGGGATCAAGGCGACCGTCTGGTCGGCCGCGCGGCTCATTGCGGTGGCCAACACCGAGCTCGCCCGCTACGGCGGAAACCTCAGCGACCTGTCGGCGAATTACCAGTTCAGCGTGCTGCAGCAGACGGTCGGGCGCCTCGAGATCCTGCGCGGTCTCTACCGGCTCTTCGACTTCGGCTTCTGACCAGGACGCTTCGTCAACACGTGCCAATGAGAGGCCCGTCCCCAGCTGGGGGCGGGCCTCTTTTTGTTCTCCCCTAGGGGGGGCATTCTCCCCTAGGGGTCAGGCACCCTCACTTTTCACTTTTGTGTCCGACGTGCGACGCCCGTGAAAGCGGCGTCGCGAACAAAGTCTGCCTTCGCTTCCGGGAACACGCACCTGACGACGCCTCCTTGGCCATCCGATCAACTTATTCCGGCACGGGCCCTAAAGGTGCCTGACCCCGCGTTGCCCGCTCGTCCGATGGGGGTCAGCGCTCAGGGGACCGCAGGAACACGTAGGTGGCGCCTTCGCCTCCGCGGTCCGGCGGCGCCTTGATCACCTCGCGCACGTGCTCGCCGAGGTCTCGCATCAGCCACGGGCCGATGGCTCGCTGCAGCACCGCCGCGCCGAGCGAGTGCAGGCCGCGCCCGGTGATGACCTTGACCACGTCGAGCCCGTCGCGGCGTGCCGCCGCGACGAAGATCCGCAGCAGCGCGAAGGCCTCGTCGCGGGTCTTGCCGTGCAGATCGAGGGTGCGCTCCTCGACGACGGTCCCCACCTTGATCCGCTGGCTCAGGCGCCGCCTCGTGCCGCGAGTCGGGTCCGACGGCGCCCGCTCGTCGGTCGCCTCCGCGGGCACCGCCTCGGGCTCGAGCGCCCCCATCGCCTCCAAGAAGGCCCGGTCCTCGGCGCCGAGATCCGGGGCCCTCGGCGCGCCCTGCGCCGTCCGCGCAGGGCCCGCGGCCCCCCGACTTGTCGCCGTCGGCGCTGGGGCCTCGTCCAGCGCCGCCATCAGCGCCGCCAGCTCCCCGTCGTCGTCGCCGCGACCCGCGCGCGCACCCCGCCGTCCGAGGCCGAGCTCGCGCATCGCCTCCCGGAACGCCTGATCCTCGTCGTCACGGCCCATCCCTCTCTCATAAACCGTGATACCGTCCGCCGCCATGAGACTGTCCGAGCTCTACGCACCGACCCTCCGCGAGGCGCCCCGCGACCTCGACCCCCCCGGGCAGCAAGCGCTGGCTCGGGCCGGCCTGTTTCGGCTCCTCGACGCCGTGCCCGGCGCGGGAGCGGCGCTGCTCCCGGCGGGCCAGATCGCCGTCGATCGCCTCGCCGCCACGCTGATCACCGCGATCAGCGCTCCGGTGCCGCAGCCGATCGCGCTGCCGCAGCCCCCTGGGGAGGCCACCACCGCCGACCTGGTGATCGCGCTCCTCGCCCGCGACCTGCGCTCCTACCGCGAGCTCCCGCTCCTCTTGAGCGCCCGCACCACCGCGATCACCGCCGCCCCACGCGCCCGGCTCGGGCTGCTCGCGGCGCGCGAGGAGCCCGCGCTCGAGCTGTGGCTCGCCGCGGCCCGAGACGGGCTCGAGCCAGCGCTCGAGCGGATCACCGACGCCCTGCGCCGGGCGCTCCGGGGGCTCGGCGCCGCGACCGACCGCGTCGCCGCCCCCGCTCCCTCGGGCCACCTCGGCGAGCGCTGGGTCGCGCGCGATCTCACCGACGCCCTCGCGATCGCCTGGTGCCCCGCCTGCGACGTGCGCTCGGTCGCCTCCCTGGCGCCCGTAACGCCCGTCCCTCGGCCGGCGACCGATCCCGGACCCTGGCGCGCAGTCGCCACCCCGGATCAACGCACCGTCGAGGAGGTGGCGGCCTATCTCGGCCAGACCCCCGCCGACCTCCTCAAGACCCTGATCGTCGAGGCGGACGGCGCCCTCGTCGCCGCCCTGATCCCCGGCGACCGCGACCTCTCGCTCGACAAGCTCGGGGCGCTCCTCGGGGCGCGGACCCTGCGGCTCGCCCCCGACGCGGCGGTCGTCGCGGCGACCGGCGCTCCGGTGGGCTTCGCCGGGCCGGTCGGCCTCGCGCTCCCGATCGTGGCCGATCGCGCCGCCGCCCCCCGGACCGCGTGGACCACCGGTGGGAACGCCCGCGACGTCCACCACCTCGACGTGAGCCCCGGGCGGGACTTCGTCGCGATGCACATGGCCGACATCGTGGCCTTCGAGGACCGTGATCCGTGTCCCGTGTGCAGTGCAGCAAGATCGGCCCGGGCTGGGCTCGGCTTGGCTCGGATCGATCGCTTTGGTACCGCCCCCGCTGATCGGGTCGCCCTGACGGTGGACGGCGCCAGCGGCGGCGCCGAGCCGGTCGGGTTGGTGCGCGTCCGCGTGCGCCTGGCGCGCCTCCTCGGCGCGATCGCCGAGGCCGCGACGACCGACCGCGGCCTGGTCTGGCCCGCCCGTGCGGCGCCGTGGGACGTCGCGGTGGTCGGCCTCGGCGCCGCGGGAGACGCCGTCAGCGCCGCGGCGGGGACCCTCGCGATGGCTCTCGAGGCCCGCGGGCTGGCGATCTTGCGCGACGATCGCGATCTGCGCCCGGGACAGAAGCTGGGCGACGCCGAGACAATGGGACACCCGCTGATCGCGGTGGTCGGCCGCCGCGGGCTGGAGCGCGGCGTGTTCGAGCTGCGGCGGCGGGGTCGCGGGGACGTCGTCGAGATCGCGCTCGACGACGCGGTGGAGCGTGTGCTCGCCGAGCGAGCGCAGGAGGTGGGAGCATGAGCCGGATCTACGGGACCAACGCGGTCGAGGAGCTGCTCGACGCCGCGCCCCAGGCCATCGATCGGATCATCTGGACCCCCGGCAGCGGGCACGCCGTCGACGCCCTCGTCGCCCGCGCGCGCGAGCTCGGCCTCCGGCTCGAGGAGGGCCGCGGCCCGCAGCAGCGCGAGCGGGCAGGGGGACGCGGGGGCGCCGCGATCGGCGCGGATCTGCGCCCGCCGCCACCCCTCGAGCTCGAGGCGCTGCGCCCCGACGACGTCGATCCGGCGCCGCTCGTGATCGCCCTCGACCAGGTCACCGATCCGCACAACCTCGGCGCGATCCTGCGCTCGGCCGCCGCCTTCGGCGCCCGGGCGGTGGTGGTGCCCAAGGACAACTCGGCGCCGCTGAACGACGCGGCGGTCCGGGCGTCTGCGGGCGCGGTCGCCTACGTCCCGGTCATCCGGGTGACGAACCTCGCGCGGGCCCTGCGTCAGCTCCGCGATCAGGGGCTGTGGACGATCGCCGCGGACGCCGGCGGCGACGCGACCCTGTGGGACGTCGATCTGACCGCGCCGACCGCCGTGGTCCTCGGCGCCGAGGGGCGCGGGCTGCGGCCCGGGGTGAAGAAGGCCTGCGACCTCGTGGCCGCCCTGCCGCTGACCGGCGCGGTGCGGTCGCTCAACGTCAGCGTGACGGCGGGAGTCGCCCTCGCCGAGGCGGCGCGGCAGCGCCGTGGCGGCCGGTGACCCGGCGAAAATCCCAAGAAACCTCGACGGGTTCGACTCTCCGGTCAGCGCGGTGACCATGGGACGCCGATAGCGTGTTGACAGCGGCGCAACGCTCTCTTATAAGCCAGCCTCCGTTGCGGGGGCACCGGTCCGCGCACGGTGCTGACGTAGCTCAATTGGTAGAGCAGCTGATTTGTAATCAGCAGGTTGCGGGTTCGAGTCCCACCGTCAGCTGGCGAGCTCTTTGTCAAGTCGAGGTCGAAGCAAGGGGCGAGCGCCTCTGTGGGGAGGGGTACCCGAGTGGCCAAAGGGGGCAGACTGTAAATCTGCTGGCGTAAGCCTACGTAGGTTCAAATCCTACCCCCTCCACCCCATCGGCTCGTCGTCGGTCCGCCGGGAGTCTGCGGGAATAGCTCAGTTGGTAGAGCATCAGCCTTCCAAGCTGAGGGTCGCGAGTTCGAGTCTCGTTTCCCGCTCCAGCTCCCGGGTCAGAATCGGCGCCGGGTCAACATGCCTGCGTAGCTCAGCGGTAGAGCACTTCCTTGGTAAGGAAGAGGTCCCCGGTTCAAGTCCGGGTGCAGGCTCCAGGTCCCTCGCCACGGCGAGGGACAACATCGATCTCAGACGAAGCACAGGGCCGGAACAGGTTCCAGGTCACCCTTGCGCTGAAGCGGCAAGGCCACGCCACCCAACGAGGCAAACGACATGGCAAAGGAAAAGTTCGTTCGTAACAAGCCGCACGTCAACGTCGGCACCATCGGCCACGTCGACCACGGCAAGACGACCTTGACCGCGGCGATCACGAAGACGCTCGCCCTCAAGGGCCGGGCGAAGTTCATGGCCTTCGACGCGATCGACAAGGCGCCGGAGGAGAAGGCCCGCGGCATCACCATCTCGACGGCCCACGTCGAGTACGAGTCGGACAACCGCCACTACGCGCACGTCGACTGCCCCGGCCACGCCGACTACGTCAAGAACATGATCACCGGCGCCGCCCAGATGGACGGCGCGATCCTCGTGGTCAGCGCGGCGGACGGCGCCATGCCCCAGACCCGTGAGCACATCCTGCTCGCTCGTCAGGTCGGCGTGCCCTACATCGTCGTGTACCTGAACAAGGTCGACATGGTCGACGACGAGGAGCTCCTCGAGCTCGTCGAGCTCGAGGTCCGCGAGCTGCTCGACAAGTACGAGTTCCCGGGCGACGACATCCCGTTCATCCGCGGGTCGGCCCTCAAGGCGCTCGCCGCGTCGACGTGGGAGGAGGACGACGCCAAGTCGATCCACGAGCTCGTCAACGCGCTCGACACCTACATCCCCACCCCCGAGCGGGCGATCGACAAGGCCTTCCTGATGCCGATCGAGGACGTGTTCTCGATCTCCGGTCGCGGCACCGTGGTCACCGGGCGCGTCGAGCGCGGCATCGTGAAGGTCGGCGATGAGGTCGAGATCGTCGGCATCAAGCCCACCAAGAAGACGGTCTGCACCGGCGTCGAGATGTTCCGCAAGCTCCTCGACCAGGGGCAGGCGGGCGACAACGTCGGCTGCCTCCTCCGCGGTGTGAAGAAGGAGGACGTCGAGCGCGGTCAGGTCCTCGCGAAGCCGGGGAGCATCACCCCGCACGTGAAGTTCAAGGCCGGCGCCTACATCCTCACCAAGGACGAGGGCGGCCGCCACACGCCGTTCTTCAACGGCTACCGCCCGCAGTTCTACTTCCGCACCACCGACGTGACCGGCACGGTCGCGCTCCAGGAGGGTGTGGAGATGGTGATGCCGGGTGACAACATCAACGTCGAGATCAACCTGCTGACCCCGATCGCGATGGAGAAGGGCCTCCGCTTCGCCATCCGTGAGGGTGGCCGCACGGTGGGCGCCGGCGTCGTCGAGGACATCATCGAGTAACGCGTTTCGGGCTGTTTACGGCCTGAATCGAAAATGGGAGGTGGCTCCACCTGGGGTCACCTCCCTTTCCACGTAGAGTTCCGGGGCGTCGCGGCAGATCCGCAGGCTGCTCCAGCGAGGAATGGGCCATGGCTAGCAAGGTCAACAAGAACCGGGTGATCGTGACCCTCGAGTGCACTGAGGCCCGTGGCCTCGGGATGTCGCCGAGCCGCTACACCACCATGAAGAGCAAGAAGAACACGCCGAAGCGTCTCGAGCTCAAGAAGTACAACCCGTTCCTGCGCCGCTACACGCTCCACCGCGAGACGAAGTAGCGACGTTGCCTTGCGGGGAGGCGCGGACGACGGCTCGGACCGTACGTTTGGTCCGTCGTCCCGCGCACGAGATCGCCTCTCTTCGGCTCCCGAGGGGCGTGCGCTGGTAACGGTCCGAATATTGCTTGACAGGGTCTCGCCAGCGCCCCTATGGTCTCGCGGCTTCAGCGCCGGCGCCTCTGTGTACCGGCCCCGCATGGGAGTCATCTGCGGGTCAGTAGCTCTAATCGGTAGAGCACCGGACTCCAAATCCGGGGGTTGGGGGTTCGAATCCCTCCTGGCCTGCCAATCCTTAAGTGGGCGATCTCCACGATCGCCCCGAACCCTTCACTGAGCAGGCTGCGTGATGAGTGTCGCTCGGTACGTCAACCTCTCCTTCGTCGCGATCGGGCTCCTCGCGTACCTGATCCTGGCGGAGATCTTCACCGCGATCATCGAGGTCTTCGGGACCGGCGCGAACATGGCCATCATCGGCCATAACTTCCGCCTGGCCGATCTGCTCGCGATGGTGTCCGCGGTCGCGATCGCGGTCCTGCTGAAGCGCAGCGAAAAGGTCACGACCTACGCCATGGAGGTCGGCAACGAGCTCTCCAAGGTGACATGGCCGACGTGGAACGAGACCAAGCTCGCGACCATCGTCGTCATCGTGACGACGTTGATCATCGCCTTGATCCTCGGAGTCCTCGACCTGCTGTGGGGCGCGCTGTCCTCGCTAATCTACAGCTGAGAATAGCCTTGAGGGCGCCGCTTCGCCCTTGGCTTCCGAAACACGGAGCGACCCGCGATGGACAGCGACAACAAGATGAAGTGGTACGCGGTCGGCACGCTGTCCGGCTACGAGGCCCGCGCCAAGACGCTGTTGGCCGAGAACATCAAGACGGCGAACATGGAAGGCCGCTTCGGCGAGCTCCTGGTCCCGACCGAGGAGGTCGTTGAGCTCCGCGGGGGCGCCAAGCGCACGACCCAGCGCAAGCTCATGCCGGGCTACATGTTCGTCCAGATGGTCCTCGACGACGAGACTTGGCACCTCGTCAAGGACACGCAGAAGATCATCGGCTTCATCGGCGACGACAAGAACCCGAAGCCCATGAGCGCCAAAGAAGTGGCGCGCCTCACGGCTCAGCTCGAAGAGGGCACCGTGCGGCCGAAGGCCAAGCAGACGTTCGACGAGGGCTCGAACGTTCGGGTCATCGACGGCCCGTTCCTGAACTTCAGCGGTGTGGTCGAAGAGGTCATGCCGCAGAAGCAGAAGGTCCGGGTCCTGGTGAGCATCTTCGGCCGGGCGACCCCGGTCGAGCTCGACTTCATGCAGGTCGAGAGGATTTGACCCACACGGTCCGTGAGGCGCACGCACCGCGGTGAGCCCGCCAAGCCACCCGCGGGAGCCACCCGGCCGAGGAGAGAGCGACCATGGCGAAGAAGATTACAGGATTTATCAAGCTCCAGGTCCCCGCGGGCAAGGCGAACCCTTCGCCCCCCGTAGGCCCGGCGCTCGGTCAGCACGGCGTGAACATCATGCAGTTCTGCAAGGAGTTCAACGCCCGCACCCAGAAGCAGCTCGGGTCCATCATCCCGGTGGTGATCACGGTCTTCGCGGACCGCTCGTTCACCTTCGTGACGAAGACCCCGCCCGCCTCTGATCTGCTGAAGAAGGCCGCCGGCATCAAGAGCGGTTCGGGCGTCCCGAACCAGCAGAAGGTCGGCAAGATCACCTCGGCGCAGCTCCGCGAGATCGCCGAGATCAAGCTCCCTGATCTCTATGCCTACGAGCTGGACACGGCGATGAAGACGATCGCCGGGACCGCGCGCAGCATGGGGATCGAGATCGAAGGCTAAACCCGACAGGGATGGCAGGAGACGCGCCGATTTTGGGGCGTCGTCCGTACTGCCAGTGAGGAGGAACCCATGCCGCAGCACGGCAAGAAGCATCGCGCGATGGCGGAAAAGGTCGACCGGGACACCCGGTACGACCTCGACGCGGCCGCCGCGCTCGTCAAGAACACGGCCTACACCAAGTTCGACAGCACCGTGGAGTGCTCGATCCGCCTCGGGGTGAACCCGCGCCACGCCGACCAGATGGTCCGCGGCGCGGTCGTCCTCCCCCACGGCACCGGCAAGTCGGTGCGCGTGGCCGTGTTCGCCAAGGGCGACAAGGCCCGCGAGGCCGAGGAGGCCGGGGCCGACGTGGTCGGCGCCGAGGACCTCGTCGAGCGCATCAAGGAAGGCTGGATGGAGTTCGACAAGGCCATCGCGACGCCCGACATGATGGGCACCGTGGGTCGTATCGGGCGCGTCCTCGGGCCCCGCGGCCTGATGCCGAACCCGAAGTCGGGCTCGGTGACCTTCGACATCAAGCAGGCTGTCGAGGACGCCAAGGGCGGCAAGGTCGACTTCCGCGTCGAGAAGGCGGGCATCGTGCACGCCGGCATCGGCAAGGTGTCCTTCTCGGCCGAGCACATCGCCGCCAACGTGCGGGCGCTGTACGATCGGCTGATCAAGCTCAAGCCGGCCACGGTCAAGGGCACCTACGTCAAGGCGATCAACCTGAGCTCGACGATGGGACCCGGCATCAAGGTGAACATCGGCTCGCTCATGGGCGAGGCCGAGTAAAGCGAACATGCCGTCGGGGTCTCGATCCCGGTGGCGCTCGGCGGGGTGGGCGCCCAGTCCCACCCGTGCCCCTCGCGGGGCACGCGCTCTCAGGGCGCCCGTGGTCTTCACGGGCGTCACAGATGGTGCCCGGTTCGTCCGGTCGCGCGTAGTCAGAGAAGTCGGTGGGCGATGCCCTTGATTCACCGAGCGTCACCAGCGTGGGTCACACGGTGGGATGGTCGGTGGGCCGGCGGAGGCGATGGCGGTCGACGGACCCTAAGAGCCTCGCGTTTCAATGCACCTCGGTGCGAGACGGTTGGCGATGCGGACGGTGACCAGGCACTCACCCCAGGGTTGCCCAGCAAGGGGGCGAGTCAGCGCGCGCAGCTGGCGAGTCTCCAGGAGGAAGGATGAACCGACAGGAGAAGATCGACGAGATCCAGCGGATCCAAGAGCTCCTGGACGGCGCCCAGCTGGTGGTCCTGACGGAGTACTCCGGGCTCGCCGTCTCAGAGATGGTCGAGCTGCGACAGGAGCTCCGAAAGGTCACCGGCCGCTACCGGATCGTCAAGAACACGCTGGCTCAGCTGGCGACCAAGGACTCGGGCTTCGAAGGGCTCAACGAGCACTTCAAGGGCCCGATCGCCGTGGCGTTCACGACGGAAGATGCGGCAGGCGTCGCCAAGGCGCTGGTGTCGTTCCAGAAGACGCACCCGAAGCTCAACATCAAGGCGGGGCTCCTCCCCGGTGGCGCGGTCCTCGACCTCAAGGGTGTCGAGGCGCTGAGCACGCTGCCCGGAAAGGACGCGCTGCGCGCGATGCTGCTCGGTACGCTCGCGGGCGTGCCTCGTACCTTCGTGAGCTTGATGGCCGCGCCCGCGCGGAACTTCGTGGGTGTCCTCGAGGCCCGACGGCGCCAGCTGTCAGGCGAAGACGCCGCAGCTTAGCAGCCGCTCTCGTCCCAACATCGTTTCAACGTCTGCATCAATTCGCACCATCTTAGAGATTCAGGAGAACGAACATGGCTGATATCAGCATCGCACAGGTCAAGGAGTTCCTCGGCAAGCTCACCGTCATCGAGATGGCGGACCTCGTGAAGCAGCTCGAGGAGGCTTGGGGTGTCTCGGCGGCGGCTCCGGTCGCGGTCGCGGCGGCCGGCGGCGGCGCCGCGGCGCCGGTCGAGGTCGAGGAGCAGACCGAGTTCGACGTCGTCCTCACCGAGGCGGGCGCCAACAAGATCCAGGTGATCAAGGCGGTCCGCGAGGTGACGGGCCTGGGCCTCAAGGAGGCCAAGGCCGCCGTCGACGAGGCCCCGTCGACCCTCAAGGAGGCCGTCTCGAAGGAGGAGGCCGAGGGCATCAAGGCCAAGATCGAGGCCGCCGGCGGCAAGGCCACCGTCAAGTAGCTCCGTTTGATACGAGGGCAGTGATCCCGCGCGCGGGATCACTGCCCTCGTCTCGTGATAGATGGGCCACCGTCGCGGGCCCCCCAGATGCGGATGACACGCCTGGGAAGAAAGCGACGACAGAGCGGTGACCGGGCCCTTAAGGAGGAACCGTGGTAGCACGAACCCAGAGAGATCTACGCGTCCGCAAGAACTTCGCGAAGGTCCCGAAGATCATCGACATCCCTGATCTGATCTCGATCCAGCGCAGCTCCTACGAGAAGTTCCTGCAGTCGAACGTGTCGCCCGAGAAGCGCGAAGACGTCGGCATCCAGGGCATCTTCAAGAGCGTGTTCCCGATCCGCGACTTCAACAAGACCGCGGAGCTCGAGTTCGTCAGCTACCACCTCGAGCCGCCAAAGTACGACACCGACGAGTGCCGTCAGCGCGGGATGACCTTCGCGGCGCCCATCAAGGTCGCGATCCGGCTGGTCACGTGGGACACCGACGAGGCTGGCAACCAGTCCATCCGAGACATGAAGGAGCAGGAGGTCTACTTCGGTGAGATCCCGCTCATGACGGACCACGGTACCTTCATCATCAATGGTACCGAGCGCGTCATCGTGAGCCAGCTCCACCGGTCGCCGGGCGTGTTCTTCAACCACGACCGCGGCAAGACCCACAGCTCCGGCAAGCTCCTCTACTCGGCGCGCATCATCCCGTACCGCGGCTCCTGGATCGACTTCGAGTTCGATCACAAGGACCTGCTCTACGTCCGCATCGACCGCCGCCGGAAGATGCACGCGACGGTGCTGCTCCGCGCGCTCGGCTTCACCGCCGAGGAGCTGCTCAACATCTTCTACAAGACCGAGGTGATCCGCATCACCCCGGACCACAAGTTCTTCCGGCAGATCGACTACGATCTGATCCAGGGGCAGAAGGTCAACCAGGACATCATCGACCCCGCCTCCGGGCAGGTGGTGGTGCGCAAGGGCAAGAAGCTCGGTCGCGCCAACATCCGCCGCCTCAAGGAGACGGGCATCACCGAGCTCGAGGTGAACGAGGAGGAGATCTACGGCAAGGTCTTCTCCACCGACGTCATCAACCTCGAGACCGGCGAGGTGCTGTTCGACTGCAACGACGAGATCGACTCCGAGACCGTCGTCACGCTGACCGAGGCCGGCGTCGAGGAGTTCGAGGTCCTCTTCATCGACCCGCTCAACGCCGGGCCGTTCCTGCGCGACACCCTCAAGCAGGACAAGATCACCTCCGCCGACGAGGCGATCCTCGAGATCTACCGGCGGCTGCGCCCCGGTGATCCGTCGACGGTCCAGCAGGCGCGGACCTACTTCAACAACCTCTTCTTCAACGCGAGCCGCTACGACCTGTCCGAGGTCGGCCGCGTGAAGATGAACCACAAGCTGCACAACGATCACATCACCGACGAGACGATCCTCACCAAGGAGGACATCGTCCAGACCGTCGGCTACCTGATCGAGCTGCGCAACGGCCGGGCTGGCTTCAACATCGACGACATCGACCACCTCGGCAACCGCCGGGTGCGCGCCGTCGGCGAGCTGATGGAGAACCAGTACCGGATCGGGCTGGTGCGAATGGAGCGCGCGATCAAGGAGCGCATGTCCATGTCGCAGGAGCTCGAGACGCTCATGCCGCACGACCTGATCAACGCCAAGCCGGTCAGCGCCGTCGTCAAGGAGTACTTCGGCTCGAGTCAGCTCAGCCAGTTCATGGACCAGACCAACCCGCTCAGCGAGGTCACGCACAAGCGGCGGCTGTCGGCCCTCGGGCCCGGCGGTCTGACCCGCGACCGCGCCGGCTTCGAGGTGCGCGACGTGCACACCACGCACTACGGCCGCGTGTGCCCGATCGAGACGCCGGAAGGTCCGAACATCGGTCTCATCGCGTCGCTCGCGACCTACGCCCGCGTCAACCGGCTCGGCTTCATCGAGACGCCCTACCGCAAGGTCGAGGACAAGCGCGTCACCAACGAGGTCCGCTACTACTCGGCCCTCGAGGAGCGCAACCACATCATCGCGCAGGCGAACGCGAACGTGGACGCGAACGGCACCTTCTCCGAGGAGCTCGTCCCGGCGCGTGAGCACGGCGAGTTCGCGATGGTGCCGGCCGACAAGGTCACCCTCATGGACGTGAGCACCAACCAGCTCGTGTCCGTCGCGGCGTCCCTGGTCCCGTTCCTCCAGAACGACGACGCGAACCGCGCGCTCATGGGCGCCAACATGATGCGGCAGGCCGTGCCGCTGCTCCGGACGACGGCCCCGCTCGTCGGGACCTCGCTCGAGCCGATCGTCGCCGCCGACTCCGGCGTGACCGTCGTCGCCAAAAACGACGGCATCGTCGAGCAGGTGGACGCGGAGCGTATCGTCGTCAAGCCGGACGCCCTCGACACCGACATCCACACCGCGCCCGACATCTACCGCCTGGTCAAGTACCAGCGGTCCAACCAGAACACCTGTATCAACCAGAAGCCGATCGTCCGCGCGGGCGACCGGGTGAAGGCCGGCGCGGTGATCGCCGATGGACCGGCGACCGAGCTCGGCGAGCTCGCGCTCGGCCGCAACGTGGTCGTCGCGTTCATGCCCTGGGGCGGCTACAACTTCGAGGACTCCATCCTCATCAGCGAGAAGGTCGTCAAGGAGGACCTCTACACCTCGATCCACATCGAGGAGTTCGAGTGCACCGCCCGCGACACCAAGCTCGGCAAAGAGGAGATCACGCGCGACATCCCGAACGTCGGCGAGGAGGCCATGGCCAACCTCGACGAGGCGGGCATCGTGCGCATCGGCGCCGAGGTGAAGACCGGCGACATCCTCGTCGGCAAGATCACCCCCAAGGGTGAGAGCCAGCTGTCCCCCGAGGAGAAGCTGCTGCGCGCCATCTTCGGTGAGAAGGCCGGCGACGTCCGCGACACCTCGCTGCGGATGCCCCCGGGCGTGAAGGGCACGGTCATCGAGGCCCAGGTCTTCAGCCGCAAGGGCGTCGAGAAGGACAGCCGCTCCGAGGCCAACGAGCAGGCCGAGGAGTCGCGCCTGCGCAAGGACATGAACGACGAGACGAAGATCATGCGCCGGGCGGCCTACAGCCGCATCGCGCGCCTGCTCGACGGGGCGATCACGGCCCACAAGCTCGTGAGCGACTCGGGCGAGGTCCTCATCGGCAAGGGCGTGGCGCTGTCGCCCGACCAGCTCGAGGGCGCGGTCCCGCAGAAGTACTGGCGCGACATCCGCATCGAGGACGGCGACCGGCTCGAGCAGACGATCAAGAAGATCATCGACGAGCTCGAGGGGTCGGTTCTCGAGGTCGAGACGCGCTTCGAGGACAAGATCGACCGGCTCAAGAAGGGCGACGAGCTCCCGCCGGGCGTCATCAAGATGGTGAAGGTCTACGTCGCCATCAAGCGCAAGCTCCAGGTCGGCGACAAGATGGCCGGCCGCCACGGCAACAAGGGCGTCATCTCGCGCATCCTGCCCGAGGAGGACCTCCCGTACCTGCCCGACGGCACCCCGGTCGACGTGGTGCTGAACCCGCTCGGCGTGCCGAGCCGCATGAACGTGGGGCAGATCCTCGAGACCCACCTCGGCTGGGCGGCCCTCGGCCTCGGCCAGGCCATCGGCCACATGGTCGAGGACGCGGCCTCGCCGAGCAAGGTCCGCTCGTACATCGCGGCGGTCTACGACGACTCGATCAGCGGTGAAGTGGTCAACAGCCTCAGCGACGACGACGTGATGCGTCTCGGCTGGATGCTGCGCTTCGGGATGCACGTGGCGACCCCGGTGTTCGACGGCGCGACCGAGCCCGAGATCCGCGATCTCCTCGAGAAGGCGGGTCGGATGCGCTCGGGTCAGACCGTGCTCTTCGACGGCCGGACCGGCGAGGCGTTCGACGAGGACGTCACCGTCGGCGTCATGTACATGCTGAAGCTCCACCACCTGGTGGACGACAAAATCCACGCCCGGAGCATCGGGCCGTACTCCCTCGTGACCCAGCAGCCGCTCGGCGGTAAGGCCCAGTTCGGTGGCCAGCGCCTCGGCGAGATGGAGGTCTGGGCGATGGAGGCCTACGGCTCGGCCTACGGGCTGCAAGAGTTCCTGACGGTGAAGAGCGACGACGTGGTGGGTCGTACCCGCGTCTACGAGGCCATCGTGAAGGGCGAGCACACGCTCGAGCCCGGCCTCCCCGAGTCCTTCAAGGTCCTCTTGAAGGAGCTCAAGGCGCTCGCCCTGGATGTGGAGCTGATCGAGGCAAACTGATACCAGCCCGCTCGCTCAGCCCGCTCGCCCGCACACGCCGCCCATTCGTTACGGAGGCATCAGAAGTGAAAGATTTCTTCAACTTCTACGAGAAGCCCAAAGATCCCCTCAGCTTCAGCGCCGTCAGGATCGGCCTGGCTTCACCGAAGAAGATCCTCGAGTGGTCCTTCGGTGAGGTCAAGAAGCCCGAGACGATCAACTACCGAACCTTCAAGCCCGAGCGCGACGGACTGTTCTGCGCCAAGATCTTCGGGCCGGTGAAGGACTACGAGTGCATCTGCGGCAAGTACAAGCGCATGAAGCACCGCGGGATCGTGTGCGAGAAGTGCGGCGTCGAGGTCATCCAGGCCAAGGTCCGCCGTGACCGCCTCGGCCACATCAACCTGGCTACGCCGGTCGCGCACATCTGGTTCCTCAAGAGCCTGCCGAGCCGCATCGGCAACCTCCTCGACATCTCGCTGAAGGACCTCGAGAAGGTCCTGTACTGCGTGGCCTACGTGGTGCTCGATCCCGGCGAGACCGAGCTCGAGGTCGGCCAGATCCTCAGCGAGGAGACCTACGAGGAGATCGTCGAGGAGAAGGGCGACGACGCGCTCGACGTGGGAATGGGAGCCGAGGCGATCCGGGAGCTGCTCGAGTCGATCGACATCGAGGGCCTGGCCGCCGAGCTCCGCGCCGCGATGCGCGAGGCCCGCTCGGAGGCGAAGCGCAAGAAGATCGCCAAGCGCCTCAAGGTCGTCGAGGCCTTCAAGGAGTCGGGCAACGAGTTCACCCCGAACGAGCCCGCCTGGATGGTGCTGACGACGCTGCCGGTGCTGCCGCCGGACCTGCGTCCGCTCGTGCCGCTCGACGGCGGCCGCTTCGCGACGAGCGATCTCAACGATCTCTACCGCCGCGTCATCAACCGCAACAACCGCCTCAAGCGCCTGCTCGAGCTCAACGCGCCCGAGATCATCATCCGCAACGAGAAGCGGATGCTGCAGGAGGCCGTCGACGCCCTGTTCGACAACGGCCGGCGCGGCAAGACGATCACCGGCCCGAACAAGCGGCCGCTCAAGAGCCTCTCCGATCTGCTCAAGGGCAAGCAGGGGCGGTTCCGCCAGAACCTCCTCGGCAAGCGCGTCGACTACTCTGGCCGCTCGGTCATCGTCGTCGGCCCCGAGCTGCGCCTTCACCAGTGCGGCTTGCCCAAGAAGATGGCCCTCGAGCTGTTCAAGCCCTTCGTCTACAACAAGCTCGAAGAGCGCGGCTACGTCACGACGATCAAGAGCGCCAAGAAGCTCGTCGAAAAGGAAAAGGACGAGGTCTGGGACATCCTCGCGGAGGTGATCCAGGAGCACCCGGTGCTCTTGAACCGCGCGCCGACGCTCCACCGCCTCGGCATCCAGGCCTTCGAGCCGGTCCTCGTCGAGGGCAAGGCCATCAAGATCCACCCGCTCGTCTGCACCGCCTTCAACGCGGACTTCGACGGCGACCAGATGGCCGTCCACGTGCCGCTGTCGGTCGAGGCGCAGATGGAGGCCCGGGTGCTCATGATGAGCACCAACAACCTCCTGTCGCCCGCCTTCGGCAAGCCCATCATCAACCCGTCGCAGGACATCGTCCTCGGGCTCTACTACATGACCCGCCCGCGCGAGTTCGCGCGCGGTGAGGGCAAGACCTTCTCGAGCCCCGAGGAGGCGCGCGTCGCCTACGACGCCGGCGTGGTCGCCCTTCAGGCCAAGGTGAAGTGCCGCATCGAGGGCACGATCCACGAGACGACGGTCGGGCGCTGCCTGCTGACCGAGATCATCCCGCGTGAGGTCCCCTTCGAGGACTACAACCGCACCCTCGGCAAGAAGGAGCTCGGCGGGCTCATCGACGTCGTCTACCGCCAGAGCGGCTCCAAGGCGACGGTGCTCCTCGCCGACGCGCTGCGCACCTGGGGCTACGAGCAGTCGACGCTCTCGGGCGCCTCGATCTCCATCGAGGACCTGCTCATCCCTGCGGCCAAGCAGATCGAGCTCGGCAATGCCCAGAACGAGGTCGCCGAGATCGACGCGAGCTACCGCGAGGGTCTCATCACCGACGGTGAGCGCTACAACAAGGTCATCGACATCTGGGCCCAGGCCTCGGAGCGCATCGCCGAGGCGATGATGACCGGCATCAAGAGCGAGGTCGTCAAGGCGCCGAAGGGCGGCGAGACTCGCGAGCAGTCGTCGTTCAACTCCATCTTCATGATGGCGGACTCCGGCGCCCGTGGTTCGGCCCAGCAGATCCGGCAGCTGGCCGGTATGCGAGGCCTGATGGCCAAGCCCTCGGGCGAGATCATCGAGACGCCCATCACCGCGAACTTCCGCGAGGGGCTGAGCGTCCTCCAGTACTTCATCTCGACCCACGGCGCCCGCAAGGGGCTCGCCGACACGGCGCTCAAGACGGCCAACTCCGGCTACCTGACCCGCCGCCTGGTCGACGTCGCCAACGACGCCGTGGTGATGGAGCGCGACTGCGAGACCCTCGACGGCGTCGAGATCGCCCCGCTCGTCGAGGGCGGCGAGGTCATCGAGCCGCTCAAGGAGCGGATCCTCGGCCGCGTCTCGCTCTACGACATCCACGATCCGGTCACGGGCGAGGTGCTCGTCAACGCCAATGACGAGATCGACGAGATCCTTGTCGACGTCATCGAGGCGGCGGGCATCGAGTCGGTCATGATCCGGAGCGTGCTGACCTGCCAGACGATGGCCGGTGTCTGCGTGCTCTGCTACGGCCGAGACCTGGCCCGCGGGCGCATGGTCAACATCGGCGAGGCGGTCGGGGTCATCGCGGCCCAGTCCATCGGCGAGCCCGGCACGCAGCTGACGATGCGTACCTTCCACGTCGGCGGTGCGGCGCGTGCGCGCGCCGAGCAGTCGACCCTCGAGGTCCGCAACGACGGCCAGATCGCGTTCAAGAACCTCTCGACCGTGGCCAAGCGCGACGGGACCCTCGTCGTCATGAACCGCAACGGCGAGCTCGCCGTGGTCGACGACAACGGGCGTGAGCGCGAGAAGTACCCGGTGATGTACGGCGCCCGCCTCAACGTGAAGGACGGCGACAAGGTCACCAAGGGCGCTACCGTCGCCGAGTGGGACCCCTTCTCGATCCCGATCGTCACCGAGTACGCCGGCACCATCCGGTTCGGCGACATCGAGGAGGGCAAGACCGTCAAGGAGGAGGTCGACGAGGTGACCGGGCTGTCCCGCAAGGTCATCACCGAGACCAAGGGCGACATGCGGCCCCACATCGAGATCCTCGGTGAGGACGGCAAGCCCGTGAAGGTCGAGGTGACCGGCAAGAAGCAGCAGCAGGTCCGCTACAGCCTCCCGGTCGGCGCCAACATCACCGTCGGCAACAAGGCCGAGGTGGACGCCGGCGACGTGATCGCGAAGATCCCGCGCGAGACCACCAAGACCAAGGACATCACGGGCGGTCTGCCCCGCGTGGCCGAGCTCTTCGAGGCCCGCAAGCCCAAGGAGGTCGCCCAGATCTCCGAGATCGACGGCATCGTGTCCTTCGGCAAGGACACCAAGGGCAAGCGCAAGATCGTCGTGACCCCGGAGATCGGTGACCCGGCCGAGTACCTGATCGCCAAGGGCAAGCACATCAGCGTGCACGAGGGCGACTACGTGCGCTCCGGTGAGCCGCTCATGGACGGCTCGGCCAACCCGCACGACATCCTCCGGGTGAAGGGCGAGAAGGCGCTGGCCCACTACCTCGTCGACGAGGTGCAGCAGGTCTATCGCCTCCAGGGCGTGCGCATCAACGACAAGCACATCGAGATCATCGTCCGCCAGATGCTCCGCTGGGTGCGGGTCATCGAGGTCGGCGACACGACCTTCCTCGTCAACGAGCAGGTCGAGCGGTGGCGCTTCGAGAGCGAGAACAACGCCGTGATCGCCCGCGGTGGCGAGCCGGCGACCGCCGAGCCGATCATGCTCGGCATCACCAAGGCGAGCCTCTCGACCGAGAGCTTCCTCTCGGCCTCGTCCTTCCAGGAGACCACCAAGGTGCTGACCGAGGCCGCGATCCGCGGCAAGGTCGACAACCTCAAGGGCCTCAAGGAGAACGTGGTCATGGGTCGCCTGATCCCGGCCGGCACGGGCGTGCCCGTCTACGATCGGATGGGCGTGAACCTGCGGCCCGAGGCCGAGATGCCGGACTTCGTGAAGCCGCGCCCTGGCGCATGATGAGTGGTTTGGGCGCGCGCGTCGTGCGCGCGCCCCGACCGATCCGATCTCCCTTGACTTCGCTCTTCGGCTGCCTACAATGCGCCGGCCGTTCAGCGGTGACCCTACGCGACTAGAGAGAAGCAACGACATGCCGACGATCAATCAGCTCGTCCGAGACGGGCGTCTGAAGGCGCGGAGAAAGACGACCGCGCCAGCGCTGCAGAGCTGCCCCCAGAAGCGAGGCGTCTGTGTCCGCGTGTACACGTCGACGCCGAAGAAGCCGAACTCGGCGCTGCGGAAGATCGCGCGTGTGCGGCTCACCAACGGGATGGAGGTCACCTCCTACATCCCCGGCGAGGGTCACAACCTCCAGGAGCACTCCCTGGTCCTCATTCGCGGTGGCCGCGTCAAGGACCTCCCGGGCGTGCGCTATCACATCATCCGCGGGACGCTGGACGCCAGCGGCGTCGCGAATCGTAAGCGCAGCCGTTCCAAGTACGGCACCAAGCGCGGCAAGTAGCAGGATCAGGAGAGATCGCGATGCCCCGTAAAGGCGAAGTTCCCAAGCGCAGAATCAACCCGGATCCGAAGTTCAAGGACACCCTGGTTGCCAAGTTCGTCAACGTGCTCATGCTGGACGGCAAGAAGGCCGTAGCCGAGCGCATCGTCTACGATGCGTTCGACAAGATGGCCGAGCGTTCGGGCGAGGACCCGGTGCGCGTCTTCAAGAAGGCGCTCGACAACGCAAAGCCCCAGCTCGAGGTCAAGTCGCGCCGCGTCGGCGGCTCGAACTACCAGGTGCCGATCGAGGTTCGACCGAACCGTAAGACGGCCCTCGCGATGCGCTGGCTCATCCAGTACGCGCGCTCCCGCGGCGAGAAGGGCATGGTCCTTCAGCTCGCCGGCGAGCTGCTCGACGCGGCGAACAACCGCGGCGCCGCGGTGAAGAAGAAGGAAGACACGCACCGCATGGCCGAGGCCAACAAGGCCTTCGCGCACTACCGCTGGTAGTCGCGGGTCTGCGATGACGTGAAAGAGGCCGGGCGCTGCGCCCGGCCTTTTTTTTGGCGTGTCGCAGGTGACACCGCAGCGCCATGGAGCGCGCCGGCCTCGCCGCCGCTGGGTGCCTGGTGCCGTCGCGCCGACCAGCCTCCTCGGGCGCGCACACAATTCGCGCGCCGCGGGCCAAAGTCGGTTAGCTTCTCAGCCCGGGGCCGCCGGTGCGCAGCGCCGCCCCCACCGAGCCCCCTCGCCCCGCCACGATCGATCTCACGATGGCACGTCAGCCGCTGCGGAACATAGGGATCCTCGCCCACATCGACGCGGGCAAGACGACCTTGACCGAGAACCTCCTCCACGTGACGGGGGCCATCCGCTATCCGGGCGCCGTGGAGCACGGATCGACGGCGACCGACTGGCTCCTGCAGGAGCAGGAGCGCGGTATCACCATCGCCAGCGCCGCGATCAGCTGCCGTTGGCGCGACGTGGAGATCACCATCGTCGACACCCCGGGGCACGTCGACTTCACGATGGAGGTCGAGCGCAGCCTGCGGGTGCTCGACGGTGTCGTGCTCGTCATCAGCGGCCCGGACGGGATCCAGGCCCAGACCGAGACGGTGTGGCACCAGGCGGCGCGCCGGCAGATCCCGGCCATCGCCACGGTGAACAAGCTCGACCGCCCCGGCTTCGACGACGCGCGGGTCCTCGCCGACATCCGCGAGCGCCTGGGGATCGAGCCGGTGCCGCTCTTCGTCCCGTGCGGAGGGGAGGGCGAGATCGCGCTCATCGACGTGGTCGCGGGCGGGGTCGTCAGCTGGCCCCTCGACGGGCTGGTGCGACGGCAGCGGGCGACGTCCGAGCGCCGCGCGATGACGGCGGCGGAGGCGCAGATCCGGGCGGAGGCCCTCGATCGGGTGATCGACGCGGTCGCGAGCTTCGACGACGCGTTCGCCGAGGAGGTACTCGCCGGCAACGAGCCGTCGGCGGCGGCGATCCGGCGCGCGCTTCGGCAGGCGATGGCGCGCCACGCCTGCCTCCCGGTGCTCTACGGGGCGGTCCGCTTCGGGATCGGGGTCGAGGAGGTGGCCGACGCGATCGTCGAACTCCTCCCGGCGCCGGACGAGGTGCGGCTCCCGGTGACCTACGATCTCATCACCGGTCAGGAGCGGGGTGCCGGGGAGGGGCTCGACCCCGAGGTGGCCGCGGCCTTCGTCTTCAAGACCGAGATCCGGCAGCGCGGCGAGCGCCTCGTCTTCGTGCGCGTCTTCAGCGGCGCCATCGAGAGCGGTGAGACGCTGTTGCGGCTCCCCGACGGGGTCAGCTGCCGTGTCGGCGAGATCGATCGCATCATGGGGGGCGACACCGAGCCGACGGGGCGCCTCACCCAGGGGATGATCGGCGGCCTGCCGTGGCCTCGGGACTCGGCCTCGCCGCTGACCGGGGAGACCTTGGGCGGGCATGCGCTCGGCGTCACGTTCGAGCGCCTCGACGCGCCGCAGCCGGTGATCTCGGTCACGATCGAGGCCCGCGACGAGGATGAGCACGAGCGCGTCCACGCCTACCTGCGCGAGCTGTGCGCCGATGATCCGTCCCTCGTCCTGAGCGTCGCCCCGCACACGGGTCAGTCGACGCTGTCGGGCATGGGCGAGCTCCACCTGGCGCTCGCCGTAGAGCGGGCGGCCCGCGAGACGAAGCTCACGATCCGGACCGGGCTCCCCGCGGTGCGCGTTCGCCAGATCGTCGCGATCGAGGGCGCCGGGCACGCTGAGGAGTCCGACACCTGGGGAGGCCGCGGTCGGGTCGCGATCGCGGTGACGGCGCGCCCCATCCCGCACGGGCTCGGCGATGTGGTGCGCTACGAGGCCGCCCGGCCGCGGCGATCGGACTGGCGCGAGGCGCTCGAGGCCGGGCTGCGGGCGGGCATCGGGGCCGACGGGATGAGCGCGATCGACGTCGTCGGGATCGAGCTGATCGTGACCTCGATCGAGGTCTCGGGATCGGACATCGCGCCGGTGGTCTTTCGCGACGCGGCGCGCGCGGCGGTGCTGGCGGCCATCGAGGCCGGCGGCGTGGAGGACGCCGAGCCGTGGGTGACCCTAGGGATCGTGGTGCCCGAGACCGTCGTGGGCCGGCTGGTCGGCGATCTAGCCCGGCGCGGCGCTCGGATCCGAGGGAGCGAGAGCCGCGGGACGAGCCAGGTGGTCGCCGCAGAGGCCCCGCTCTCGCGCATGATCGGCTTCGCCACGGATCTGCGGTCGATGAGCGGGGGCCGTGGGCTCTTCACGATGGAGCCCGTGGGCTACGAGCGGCTGGATGGTCGCTGAGGTGACTCATCCCGTCATGCGGCGCCGCAAGGCGGTAGATATGTGTGTAAAGCCGAGGCGTTGCGACGTCGTTCGGTGCGTCGCAATAGAAACCTCTGCGGACGCCGTAACGAGTACTTGCTCCCGCCGACCACATGCGGGGAAAACTCCGTTGACAAGCCGCAAGACCACCCTGTAAGAGTACGCGGCCGTTGCCCCGGGGGCCCCGGCGGTAACAGACATCGTCGTTATACGCGGCGGTGAAGCGCTGCGGGCGAGAGTCTTCAGCGGAGACGAGTCGGAGAAAACGGGCCATGGCACAGAGGATCAGGATTCGCCTCAAGGCGTACGACCACAAGCTGCTCGACCAGTCGGCGACGGAGATCATCGACACGGTCTTGCGCACGGGCGCCCGCACGGCCGGGCCTGTCCCGCTCCCGACGCGGATCAACCGTTACACGGTGCTCCGTGGACCGCACGTGGACAAGAAGAGCCGCGAGCAGTTCGAGATTCGGACGCACAAGCGGCTGCTCGACATCCTCGAGCCGACCCAGGCCACGCTGGACGCGCTGATGAAGCTCGACCTGTCGGCCGGCGTCGACGTCGAAATCAAGACCTGAGGTCCGGCTCACCGGACCCGCTGACCTGGGCGCGCTGAACGGCGCGCTACGCTACAAGCCCTCCCGAGTCGATCTCAAAGGCGCAAGGGTGGGTTGACATCACGCGACCCGAGCGACCGAGCTCGGAGACCGGCGCCGGCTCTGCCACCCCGCCGAGTACCCGAGTCAAGTCTCTCGTTGACACCCCCGGAGGCCGGTGGTACTTGCCCCTGCCTTCGCGCGGCCGGTGCGCGTGAAAACACGAGTTTAGGAGCTCACGACCATGCCAGTGGTTGACGTCTACAACATGGACCGCCAGAAGGTCGGCACGTTCGCGCTGTCCGACGTCGTCTTCGACGTCGAGGTCCGCGAGCACCTCTTTCACGAGGTCGTGCGCGGCCAGCTCGCGCAGCGTCGCGCCGGCACGGCGAAGACCAAGACCCGCGCCGAGGTCAAGCACACCCGCAAGAAGCTCTTCAAGCAGAAGGGCACCGGCCGAGCCCGTCAGGGCATGAAGTCTGCGCCGCACTGGGTCGGCGGTGGTACGGCCCATGGCCCCGCGCCGCGGTCGTTCGAGGTCAAGGTCAATAAGAAGGTCCGCCGCGCCGCGCTCTGCGCCGCGCTGTCCCGTCGCCAGCAAGAGGGGCGCCTGGTGCTCATCGATCAGATGGGCCTCGAGGCGGTCAAGACCAAGCGGGTCGTCCAGCTGCTCGAGCGCTTCGAGACCAGCAAGGCCCTCATGGTCGACACCGACAACGACAAGCTGCGCCTCAGCACGCGCAACCTGGTCGGGGCGCACTTCCTGCCGGTCGGTGACCTCAACGTCTACGACATCCTCCGGGCCGAGACCGTGCTGATGAGCACCGCGGCGGCCGAGGATCTGCAAGCGAGGATCGGCTGATGTCCCAGAACCTCTTCACCATACTGAAGCGGCCGGTCGTGACCGAGCGGACCACCGAGCTCCGCGAGTCGATTCATCAGTACACCTTCGAGGTCGCCCGCGCGGCCAACAAGGTTCAGATCCGCCAGGCCGTCGAGTCGATCTTCGGTGTCCGGGTCGTCGATGTCCGCACCGCGATCGTGCGCGGCAAGATCAAGCGCATCAAGCGGACGCTGGGCAAGCAGCCAAACTGGAAGAAGGCGTTCGTGACGGTCCACCCGGACGATCAGATCGAGCTCTTCGAGGGCGTCTGAGGTTAGGAGCTGACGATGGGTATCAAGCGATACAAGCCGACGAGCGCCGGGCGGCGCGGGATGAGCTCCTCGACTTTCGAGGAGGTCACCAAGACGACGCCCGAGAAGCGACTCCTCCGCCCACTCAAGAAGTCAGGCGGCCGAAACAACACGGGCCGCATCACGCTGCGGTTCCGCGGGGGTGGACACAAGCGCCAGTACCGCGTTGTCGACTTCAAGCGCGGCAAGGTCGGCGTGCCGGCGAAGGTGGCGGCGATCGAGTACGATCCGAACCGCACCGCGCGTCTGGCGCTGCTGCACTACGCGGACGGCGAGAAGGCGTACATCATCTGGCCGGCGGGGCTGAGCGTAGGTGACCAGGTCATCTCGAGCCGCAATGCCGACATTCGGCCGGGCAACTGCCTCCCGCTCGACGCGATCCCGACCGGTACGGTGGTTCACAACATCGAGCTCAAGCCCAAGAAGGGCGGCCAGCTCGCGCGGGGCGCCGGCGCCTCCGCACAGCTGATGGCGAAAGAGGGCAAGTACGCGCTCCTCCGCCTGCCCTCCGGCGAGCTTCGCAAGGTGCTCGCGACCTGCCGCGCCACGGTCGGTACCGTTGGCAACGCGGAGCAGCAGAACATGGATCTCGGCAAGGCCGGTCGTGTTCGGTGGCTCGGTCGCCGTCCCCACGTCCGCGGTGTCGCGATGAACCCCGTCGACCACCCGCACGGTGGTGGCGAGGGGCGTACGTCCGGCGGTCGTCACCCGGTGACCCCGTGGGGCAAGCCGACGAAGGGCAAGAAGACGCGCAACAACAAGGCGACGGACAAGTTGATCGTTCGCCGCCGGCATCAGAAGTAGAGGTAGCCCGTGCCCCGCTCGATCAAAAAGGGTCCGTTTCTCGACCAGAGCCTGCAGAAGAAGGTCGAAGACTGCGCGCGCTCGGGTAACAAGAAGGTCATCAAGACCTGGAGCCGGCGCTCGACCATCATCCCCGAGATGGTGGGCATGGCCTTCGCGGTCCACAACGGCCGCAAGTTCCTCCCGGTCTTCGTGACCGAGAACATGGTCGGTCACAAGCTCGGTGAGTTCGCGCCGACGCGCACGTTCTACGGCCACGCCGCCGACAAGAAGGCGCGCCGCAAGTAAGGCGGCGTATACGAGCCAGCTGGGAGCCACATCGTGGAAGCCAAAGCGACATTGAAGTACATCCGAATCGCCCCGCGAAAAGTCCGCCTCGTGCTGGACGCGATTCGCGAGACGGCCGACGCGGAAATCGCGCTGTCCAAGCTGAAGTTCGAGAACCGCCACGCGGCGCGCCTCGTCTACAAGCTGCTCGCGTCCGCGGTCGCCAACGCCGGGACCAAGTTCGGCGTGAACGACCCGGGGCGGCTGTTCGTGAAGGAGGCCTTCGCCAACGAAGGCCCGACGCTCCGCCGATTCCGGCCGCGGGCGCAGGGGCGGGCGACGCGAATCAACAAGCGCACCAGCCACGTGACCGTAGTCGTCGCAGAGCGCGAGTAGGAGAACGAACGTGGGTCAGAAAGTCCATCCTATCGGATTCCGCCTCGGCACCACCAAGACCTGGGCGTCCAAGTGGTACTCCGAGAAGGGCTACGCCAAGTGGCTCCATGAGGACCTCGCCATCAAGCGCGAGATCAAGAAGAAGATGGGCCACGCCGGGATCTCCCGCGTGGAGCTCGAGCGCTCGTCGACGAAGTGCACGGTCAACGTGTACACGGCGCGCCCGGGCATCATCATCGGCAAGAAGGGCCAGGGCGCGGAGCTCCTCAAGGGCGAGATCCAGGCGCTGACCGACTCGAAGGTCTACCTCAACATCCACGAGGTGCGGAAGGCCGAGACCGACGCGCAGCTCGTCGCCGAGAACGTCGCCACCCAGCTCGAGCGGCGCGTGTCGTTCCGGCGGGCGATGAAGAAGTCGGTGCAGACGGCGATGAAGTTCGGTGCCAAGGGCATCCGACTGAACGCCTCCGGCCGCCTCGGCGGCGCCGAGATGTCGCGCCGCGAGTGGTACCGCGAGGGGCGCGTGCCGCTCCACACCCTGCGCGCCGACATCGACTACGGCTACGCCGTGGCGAAGACGACCTACGGGGTCATCGGCGTCCAGGTCTGGATCTACAAGGGTGACATCCTCAACGAGCGCCGCAACCAGCAGCAGCAGCAGACCCCTGCGGCGCGGCGCTGAGCTGAGTCGGCAGCAGTCAGGAGCTTGATCAATGCTCGCACCCAAGAGAATGAAGTTCCGAAAGCAGATGAAGGGCCGCGTCCGCGGTGTCGCTCAGCGCGGCGCGGAAGTGTCCTTCGGTGACTTCGGCCTGCAGGCGACCGATGGTGGTTGGCTGACCGCGCGCCAGATCGAGGCGGCTCGTATCGCGATGACGCGTCACGTCAAGCGCCGTGGCCAGATCTGGATCCGCATCTTCCCGGCCAAGCCGATCACGAAGAAGCCTGCCGAGACCCGAATGGGTAAAGGTAAGGGTTCGCCAGAGCTCTGGGTCGCGACGGTTCGCGCCGGCCGCGTGCTCTACGAGATGCGCGGGGTCGAGGAGCCGTTGGCCCGCGAGGCCTTCCGGCTCGCCGCTCACAAGCTCCCACTCAGGACCCGCTTCATCAAGCGCGGCGAGGTGACGGAATGAACGCCGACGAGCTCAGGAGCCTTGAGGTGGTGGACCTCGAGGCGAAGGTGAAGGCCCTCGAGGAGGACCTCTTCAAAGTCCGGTTCCAGCACGCCACGGCGCAGCTCTCGGACACCTCGAAGATCGGAAAGGCCAAGCGCCTCCTGGCGCGGGCCCGTACCCTCCTCGCCGAGCGCAAGGCCGCGGCCGCCAGCTAAACGCTGCGCCGACCTAATCAACCACAACCGGCACGCCGCAGGTTTTTCGTCATGGCTACTCAGGGCAACAAGAAGACGCTCATCGGGCTCGTCGCGAGCGACAAGATGACCAAGACCGTGGTGGTCGAGGTCACCCGGCGGATGCGCCACCCGGTGTACAAGAAGTACATCCAGCAGCGTAACCGCTACAAGGCAGACGATCCCGCCGACGAGTGTCGGGTCGGCGACCGCGTCCTCATCGAGGAGTGCCGTCCGCTGAGCAGGGATAAGCGCTGGCGCGTGAAGCAGATCCTGGACCGTGCGGTCTGATTTAGCCCCGCGACTCACGGGATTTGACCGCCCGCCGGGCGAAAGGAGTCCGACATGATCCAGATGCAGTCGATGCTGGCCGCAGCAGACAATTCCGGAGCGAAGCGTCTGCAGTGCATCAAGGTGCTCGGCGGATCGAAGCGCAAGTACGCCTCGATCGGTGACATCATCGTGGTCTCCGTCAAGGAGGCCATGCCGAAGGCCAAGGTGAAGAAGAAGGACGTGATGAAGGCGGTCATCGTCCGGACGAAGAAAGAGGTCACGCGTCCCGATGGGTCGCGGATCCGCTTCGATGAGAACGCCGCCGTCCTCATCAACCCCGCAGGCGAGCCGATCGGCACGCGCATCTTCGGGCCCGTGGCGCGCGAGCTGCGCGCCAAGCGCTTCATGAAGATCGTGTCCCTCGCGCCGGAAGTTCTGTAGGAGACCAGCGATGAACCGCATCAAAAAGGGTGATCTCGTAAGAGTCCTCGCCGGCAAGGAGAAGGGGAAGGAGGGCAAGGTCCTCGGCTTCTCCCACAACGGCGAGCGTGCCCTGGTCGAGAAGCTCAACATGGTCAAGCGGCACACGCGGCCGACCCAGACCAACCAGGCCGGGGGCATCATCGAGAAGGAGGCGGGGATCCACCTCTCCAACCTGATGCCGCTCACCCCGAGCGGGAAGCCGACGCGAGTCCAGTTCCGCATCAACGAGGACGGCAAGAAGGTCCGCTACAGCTCGAAGTACGAAGAGTACCTCGACTAGAGATTGAGAGAGGGAGCGCGCCATGTCTCGCCTGGCCGACAAGTACACATCCGAAATCGTCGAGTCCTTGAAGAAGGACTTCGGCTACGCCAACCCCATGGAGATCCCGAAGGTCGACAAGATCACGGTGAACATGGGCCTTGGCGAGGCGATCAAGAACCCGAAGATCATCGACAGCGCCCGTGACGAGCTCGCGCTCATCACGGGTCAGCGGCCGGTCATCACGCGAGCCCGGAAGTCCATCGCGACCTTCAAGCTCCGTGAGGGCATGCCGATCGGTGTCACCGTCACGCTGCGGCGTGAGCGGATGTACGAGTTCCTCGATCGGCTCATCACCTTCGCGCTCCCGCGCGTCCGTGACTTCCGCGGCGTCTCGCCCAAGGGCTTTGACGGTCGCGGAAACTACACCATGGGCGTGAAGGAGCAGATCGTCTTCCCCGAGATCGACTACGACAAGGTCGACAAGGTGAAGGGGCTCAACATCACCATCGTGACCACGGCCAAGACCGACGACGAAGCGCGTGCGCTGCTTCGCTACTTCGGAATGCCGTTCCGCAAGTAGTCCCGGTCACCCACGGAGAAATCGTCATGACGATGACCGACCCCATCAGCGATCTGCTCACGCGCATCCGTAACGGACAGCACGCGGGCCACAAGTCGATTACCGTCTCCTTCTCGAAGGAGAAGAAGGCGGTCGCGGAGATCCTCCTCTCGGAGGGCTTCGTATCCGGCCTCGCCGAGCACCCGGGTACCCCCCGCGGTTTGCTCGAGGTCACCCTCAAGTACGACCGCGCGGGCGTGGGCGCCATCAACGAGCTCAAGCGCGCTAGCACCCCCGGTCGCCGCGTTTATGTCGGTGCCAAGGAGATCCCGCAGGTCCGCAGTGGCCTGGGTATCTCCATCGTGAGCACGCCCAAGGGCATCCTCGCGGACCACGTGGCGCGCAAAGAGAACGTCGGCGGCGAGCTCATCTGCACTGTTTGGTAGGCCGCTAGTCGCTCACCGGGTCACCCAGAGCGACGTCTAAGGAGACTCCCCAATGTCACGCATCGGAAAATTGCCGGTGGTCTTGCCGGACAAGGTGAAGGTCGCCGTGTCCGGCCTCCACGTGAAGGTCGACGGTCCCCTCGGGTCGATCGAGCGTACCTTCAAGGGCGTGCGTATCGAGAACGCCGGCGCCGAGATCAAGGTCGAGCCCCAGGACGGGAGCCGTCAGGCTCGCGCCATGTGGGGGCTGACCCGCACGCTCATCAATAACATGGTGACCGGGGTCTCCAAGGGCTTCGAGCGCGTGCTCGAGATCAATGGCGTCGGCTACCGCGCCGAGGTCAAGGGCCAGGAGCTCGTTCTGAGCCTGGGCAAGAGCCACCCCGTGCTGTTCCCGCTGCCCCAGGGGATCACGGCGTCTGTCGAGAAGCAGACGACGCTGACCCTCAAGGGCATCGACAAGGAAGCGCTGGGGCAGGCTGCCGCCAAGATTCGCTCCTTCCGTCCGCCCGAGCCCTACAAGGGCAAGGGCGTGAAGTACAAGGAAGAGGTCATTCGCCGGAAGGCCGGCAAGGCCGCCAAGTAAGGCGCCAAGGTAGAGGCCAAACGATGAGCAAGGTCACGAAACTCGAAGCGCGCAACCGTCGCAAGAAGGGGATCCGGAAGAACATCTTCGGGACCCCCGAGCGCCCGCGCATGACGGTCTACCGGTCGAACAAGCACATCTACGTGCAGGTCATCGACGACACCTCGGGCAAGACGCTCGCCTCGGCTTCGACCCTGGTCGGGGACGTCAAGGGCGAGGTCACCGAAGCCAAGAAGCTCGAGGCGGCCAAGAAGGTCGGCGAGCTCGCGGCCAAGCGCTGCCTCGAGAAGAGCATCGACAAGGTGGTCTTCGACCGCAACGGCTTCATCTACACTGGACGTATCGCCGCACTCGCGGATGGTGCGCGCCAGGGTGGACTTCAGTTCTGATTCGGGAGACGCACCGTGGCGAGAGATCGAGACAGGCGCGATAGGCGCGACCGCGAGGAAGACTCGGGGTTGATCGACAAGGTCATCCACATCAACCGTGTGGCGAAGGTCGTGAAGGGCGGTCGCCGCTTCAGCTTCTCCGCGCTGATCGTGGTGGGCGATGGACAGGGCAACGTCGGGGCCGCGCTTGGCAAGGCCAACGAGGTGCCGGAAGCGATCCGCAAGGGCAAGGAGGGCGCGATGCGCTCCATGTTCCGCGTGCCGATCGTCGACGGGACCATCCCGCACGAGGTCCTCGGGCACTACGGCGCAGGCCAGGTGCTGCTCAAGCCGGCCAGCGCCGGTACGGGCGTCATCGCCGGTGGCGCCGTGCGCGCCATCCTCGAGGCCGCTGGGGTCCACAACATCCTGACGAAGTGCATCGGCTCCAACAACCCGCACAACGTCGTGCATGCGACCGTTACGGCGCTTCAGGAGCTCTCTGGGCCCGACGAGGTCGCGACGCGTCGCGGGATCCCGGCCGACGAGATGCACCGCCGTCACGTTCGCAAGTGATCGCGGGGAGCAACGAATCATGAACAAGATCCGCGTCAAGCTGGTGAAGAGCCGCATCCAGGCCAACGGGCGTCAGGCGGCCATCCTCGACGGGCTGAACCTCAAGAAGCTCAACGCCGAGCGTGAGCTGGAGGACACCCCCGCGATTCGAGGGATGGTCGCCAAGGTCGCCCACCTGGTGAAGGTCCTCTAAGAAGACAAGGCCTCCCACGCCCGCTTGCCCCCCCGGGCCAGGGTTGGGGGAGCAAGAGAGAAGGTTTCGACCATGAACGAACTCAGCAGCCTGCGCCCACCCGAGGGCGCCCACCAGACCCGCAAGCGCGTCGGCCGTGGCCCAGCATCGGGCAACGGTAAGACGGCCGGTCGTGGCCAGAAGGGCCAGAAGGCCCGCGCCGCGTCGAAGAAGAAGCCCGGTTTCGAGGGCGGTCAGATGCCGATCTATCGGCGCCTGCCTGCGCGTGGCTTCACGCCGATGAACAAGAAGATCTGGTCCATCGTGAACGTGGTCGATCTCAACGAGTTCGACGCGGGCACCGAGGTGACGCCAGAGCTTCTCGCGAGCGTCGGTTTCATCCGCAAGCCGAGCGACAGCGTGAAGATCCTCGGCGACGGCGACCTCGAGGTCGCGGTGAACGTCCGTGCCCACAAGTTCTCGAAGCAGGCCGAGGCCAAGATCAAGGCGCGCGGCGGCAGCGTCGAGGTGATCGGTGGCTAGTTCGATGGCCAACATCGGCAAGGTGAGCGAGCTCCGGAAACGGATCTTGTTCACCCTGCTCGTCCTCACGCTCTACCGGATCGGCGTGTTCGTCGCCGTTCCGGGCGTGAGCCGTGAGGCCTTCTCCTTCTACATGAACCAGAACAGCGGTGGGCTGCTGGGCATGTTCAGCATGTTCAGCGGCGGTGCGCTCGAGCAGCTGTCGGTCTTCGCGCTCGGCGTGATGCCCTACATCTCGTCGAGCATCATCATCCAGCTGCTGACGGTGGTGGTCCCGTCCCTCGAACGCCTCAAGAAGGAGGGCGAGCAGGGCCAGAACAAGATCAATCAGTACACCCGCTACGGCACGATCCTGCTCTCCATCGTCCAGGGCTTCGGCCTGGCGCTCTTCCTCGAGAGCGCGAGCAAGCAGGGCGGCGGGGCGACCGGCGTGGTGCTGTTCAGCGACTGGGGCTTCCGCATCATCGCGGTCGTGACGCTGACGGCGGGCTCGATGCTACTGATGTGGCTCGGCGAGCAGATCACCGAGCGCGGCATCGGCAACGGCATCTCGCTCATCATCTTCGCCGGCATCGTCGCGCAGCTCCCGAAGGCGCTCTTCCAGACTGCCAACATGAGCGAGTTCGCCGGTGGTGAGCTCCACACGCCGACGCTCATCATCATCGGCATCATCGTGATCGGGGTCATCGCGACCATCGTCTTCTTCGAGCGGGGACAGCGCCGGATCCCGGTGCGCTACGCCAAGAAGGTGGTGGGCAACCGGATGTACGGGGGACAGAACACGTTCCTGCCGCTGAAGGTGAACACCGCGGGCGTCATCCCGCCGATCTTCGCGAGCTCGCTGCTCATGTTCCCGACGATGCTGGCCGGCCTCTTCCCCGACTCGGGGATGGTCGAGTGGCTCAACACGAACCTGGCGCCAGGTCGGACGATCTACAACTTCGTCTACGTTGCGCTGATCATCTTCTTCTGCTTCTTCTACACGGCGGTCGTCTTCAACCCGGTCGACGTGGCGGATAACCTGAAGAAGTTCGGCGGGTTCATCCCGGGCATCCGGGCTGGCAAGAAGACGGCGCAGTACATCGACCGAGTGCTGTCGCGCATCACCCTGGGTGGCGCGGTGTACATCTCGGCGGTCTGTGTGCTGCCGACCTTCCTGAACACAGAGTTTGGTGTCCCGTTCTACTTTGGTGGCACCTCGCTGCTGATCGTGGTGGCGGTGGCGCTCGACACGGTGCAGCAGGTGGAGAGCCACCTGATCACGCACAACTACGAAGGCTTCGGGGGCCAGAGCGGTCCGCGGGCCCGGGGGCGCCGTCGCGCTTGAACCCGGGTGCCCTTTCCCGAGCAACGACCCAACTGTCGACGGGACGACTAAGACCTTGCGATGGCGAGTCGGATCGTGTATCACGCGACGCCGCCGCCGGGCGGGTCCCCAGAACGAAAGGGGAGTGAGAGGCCATGAAAGTACGGGCTTCGGTCAAGAAGATTTGTGAAAAGTGCAAGGTTATCAAGAGGCGCGGCGTGGTCCGCGTGATCTGTGACAACCCTCGCCATAAGCAGCGGCAAGGATAAGCAGTCATGGCACGCATTGCAGGTGTCGACCTCCCGCGGCGCAAGCCCGTCTGGGTCGCTCTGACCTACATCTACGGCATCGGTGAGACCACCTCGCTCGAGATCTGCCGACGTGCGGGGATCGAGACGGTCCGCATCGCCGACGATCTGAGCGACCAGGAGGTCGCGCGGATTCGGCAGGTCATCAACGACGGCTTCCGCGTCGAAGGCGACCTCCGGCGCGACGTGTCGATGAACATCAAGCGGTTGATGGATCTCGGTTGCTACCGAGGCCTCCGTCACCGCCGCGGTCTCCCCGTGCGCGGCCAGCGGACGCACACGAACGCCCGTACCCGTAAGGGCCCGAAGCGTCAGGCGATCAAGAAGAAGAAGTAGTCACGATCGCAGCCGTAACACGCGAGCGAATCGGGCCGACAGTCACAGGGGACGGAGATCATGGCGAAGCCCAAGCAGACCAAGAAGAAGGTCAAAAAGAATATTCCGACTGGGGTCGCGCACATCCAGTCGACCTTCAACAACACGCTCGTGACGATCACCGACGTCGCGGGCAACGCGATCAGCTGGTCGAGCTCCGGCAAGCGGGGCTTCAAGGGCTCCCGCAAGTCGACGCCGTTCGCGGCGCAGCTCGCGGCCGAAGACGCCGCCCGCATGGCGATGGATCACGGCATGCGTACCGTGTCGGTCAACGTCAAGGGGCCGGGATCCGGGCGCGAGGCCGCGCTCCGCGCGCTGCAGACCTCGGGGCTGAAGATCACGATCATCCGTGACGTGACGCCGATCCCGCACAACGGCTGCCGTCCGCCGAAGCGCCGCCGCGTCTGATCCAGTCCCGAGCGGTCGGCGCGAAGCCGACCGCCGGGGACGCTGCCCATCCACGAAGCGCGGGCCCCCGGCCCGCGTTCGCACGCGAGGAAGACCATGTACCTCAACTGGCGCCAGCTTATCCGCCCCCGCAAGATCGAGGTCGAGCACGACTCGCTCAACGACAAGTACGGTCGGTTCGTGGCCGAGCCGCTCGAGCGTGGGTTCGGTATCACGATCGGCAACTCGCTGCGTCGCCTCCTGCTGAGCTCGCTCCGCGGTGCCGCGATCACGGGCATTCGGCTCGACGGCGCGCTGCACGAGTTTCAGAGCGTGCCTGGCCTCGTCGAGGACGTGGCCGACATCATCCTCAACCTCAAGGAAGTGCAGCTCAAGCTCGCGGGTGAGGGTCCCAAGACCTTCCGCTTCAGCCGCACGACCCCCGGCGTCGTCAGCGCCGGCGACCTCGCGGTGAGCACGGGGCTCGAGGTGCTCAACCCCGAGCAGCACGTCTGCACGGTCAGCGAGGGCGGCGAGTTCAACCTCGAGTTCATCGTCGACGTCGGCAAGGGCTACGTGCCCGCCGAGCAGAACAAGGGCGAGGACTGGGCCGAGGGCATGATCGCCCTCGACGCGATCTTCTCGCCGATCCGCAAGGTCAACTACCGGGTGACCAACGCCCGCGTGGGGCAGCGGACCGACTACGACAAGCTCACCCTCGAGGTGTGGACCAGCGGCGCTGTCCTGCCCGAGGACGCCGTCGCGCTGGCGGCCAAGATCCTCAAGGATCAGGTCCAGATCTTCATCAACTTCGACGAGGACGTCGAGCCCGAGGAGATCGAAGAGGCCGCCGACGAGCCGGTGAACGAGAACCTCTACCGGACGGTCGACGAGCTCGAGCTGTCCGTGCGCTCGGCCAACTGCCTGCAGAACGCCAACATCCGCTACATCGGCGAGTTGGTGCAGCGGAGCGAGGCCGAGATGCTCAAGACGAAGAATTTTGGCCGCAAGTCCCTCAAGGAGATCAAAGAGATCCTCGCTGAGATGGGCCTGCAGCTCGGGATGAAGCTCGACGGGTTCGACCCCGAGAAGCGCACCTCGAGCGCCACCAACTAGTAGCCTCTGGGCGTTGGCGTACCCGCCGCGCCCACTTGAACGCGTCGCTGGAACGCGTGGAGTTTCGTCATGCGACACCAAAAGTCCGGCCGCAAGCTCGGTATGACCTCGAGCCACCGGAAGGCCATGTTCCGGAACATGGTGACGTCGCTCTTCGAGCACGGGAAGGTCACCACGACCGACACGCGCGCGAAGGAGCTCCGTCGCCTGGCCGATCGCCTCGTCACCCTCGGCAAGCAGGACACCCTGCACGCCAAGCGCCTGGCCGCCCGGACCATCCGGACGCGTGAGGTGCTCGTGAAGCTGTTCGACGAGATCGCGCCTGGCTTCGGTGAGCGCCACGGCGGCTACACGCGGATCGTCAAGGTCAACCGGCGCCTGGGTGACAACGCTCCGATGTCCATCATCGAGCTGATGCCGCCGGGTCCGCCCGCGACCAAGAGCCGGCCCACCCTGGCGCCGCTCAAGACCGGCGCCGCGGTGCCGGTGACCAAGGAGAAGTTCGGGGCCGACGAGCAGTAGGCTCGCTGGGCCGTCCTCTTCATGGAGGGCGGCCCGCCGCGCGGACGAAAGTTCGCGCCAAGGCCCGCAACAGGGTCTTGACACCGCGGAAGAGCTTGCATACCTTCCGCGTCGCGCCGGGGGTGAGAGCCACGGCGCAGTGCTCGGGGATCGTCCAATGGCAGGACTCCAGATTCTGGTTCTGGCTATCTAGGTTCGAATCCTAGTCCCCGAAGAAAAGAGCATAGGGCGGCCTCGTGCCGCCCCCTTCTGTGGGGCGTTCGTCTAGCGGTCCAGGACGCCGGCCTCTCACGTCGGCAACACGGGTTCGATTCCCGTACGCCCTACCACAGCGGGGACGCCCGGCCTTCAGGCCGGGCGTCCTTGCTTCACAGAAGGCTCGCCGGGCTTGGTGGGTTCGGTGCTCGAGATGGGCCTATGGGGCGTTCGTCTAGCGGTCCAGGACGCCGGCCTCTCACGTCGGCAACACGGGTTCGATTCCCGTACGCCCTACCATCTCGACCAAGAGCCCGACGCAGTTCCTGCGCCGGGCTCTTTTTTTGAGTTTCCTGCGCCGGCGTGGGGCGCGGTCGCGTAGCAGCCTCAGCTCACGTGGAGCTCGCGTTCGACGACGATGTTGTACGCTGCGAGCTTGTTGTAGAGGGTCCGTCGGTCGATCCCGAGCTGCTCCGCCGAGCGCTTCTTGTTGCCGTGGTGCTCGCGCAGCGCCGCGATGATCGCCTCGCGCTCGAGCTCGGCGAGGGTCCTGCCGACGAACGCCCCCGAGGACAGCGCGTGCGAGTCCTGGCCGATGATGTCGGGGAAAGACTCGAAGTCACGCGGCTCGAGGATGGGGTTGTCGGCGAAGACCGACGCGTTCTTCAGGACCATCTCGAGCTGTCGGATGTTGCCGGGCCAGCTGTAGCGCTGCAGCAGCGCGAGCGCCGTCTTGGAGACGCCCTGAACCTGACCGAGGCCCGCGGCGCGGTTCTGCTCGAGGAAGTGCTGCACGAGCAGCGGGATGTCCTCTTTGCGGGCGCGCAGCGGGGGGATCTGGATCGGCACGACCGAGAGGCGGTAGTAGAGATCCTCGCGGAATCGGCCCGCCTTGACCTCCTCGTCGAGCTTGCGGTTGGTGGCGGCGAGGATGCGCACGTCGACCGTGATCTCGCGGGTGGAGCCGACCTTCTTGACCTCGCCGCTCTGGAGAACCCGCAGCAGCTTCACCTGCATCTCGAGCGGGAGCTCGCCGATCTCGTCGAGGAGGAGCGTGCCGTTGTGGGCCGCCTCGAACAGGCCCTTCTTGTCCGAGGTGGCGTTCGTGAAGGCGCCCCGGACGTGACCGAAGAGCTCGCTCTCGAGCAGGCTCGCCGGGATCGCGCCGCAGTTCACCGCGACGAAGGGGCGCGATTGGCGCGCGCCGTTGAAGTGGATGGCGCGGGCGACGAGCTCCTTGCCGGTCCCGCTCTCGCCCTCGATCAGCACCGGGACGTCGTTGTCGAGCAGCCGATCGATCATCGCGAAGAGGCGGCGCACGCTCGGGGCCTGCCCGATGATGTTGTCGTACTGGTGGCGCGCTACGAGCTCGCGCTGCTGGCGGATGACGACCTTGTGGGTGTCCGCGAGCTCCTGGGTGCGCGCCTGGAGCTCACCGGCGAGGCGCTTGTTGAGGGCCTCGACCTCCGCGCGCGCCTTCTCGAGGGCGGCCTGGCCGCGCTCCTGGGCGTCGATGAGCCGGGCGTTGTCGAGGGCGATGGCCGCGAGGTCGGCGAACGCCTCCATGAACGGTAGGTCGGCCTCGGAGAAGGCCGAGGTGCGGAAGCGGTTGTCGAGATAGATCGCGCCGAGGACCCGCCCGCGCCCGATCATCGGCAGGCACAGGATCGATCGCAGACGCAGGTC
Source organism: Deltaproteobacteria bacterium HGW-Deltaproteobacteria-14 (assembly GCA_002841945.1). Taxonomy (GTDB): domain Bacteria; phylum Myxococcota_A; class UBA9042; order PHBI01; family PHBI01; genus PHBI01. The sequence goes on along the minus strand of PHBI01000049.1, from coordinate 1,978 downwards.
GTGGACGGAGAGCTGGTCGCGGTAGCGCTCGTCCTCCATGGCGTCGATGGTGATCGCCGGCTGACCCGACTCGACCACCCGGCGGGCGATGCCGTGGCTGATCTTGAGGCGCTTGTTGCGGATGTTCTCCTGGTCGAGGTTGCGGGCGACGTGCACCGCGAGGTCGTCGTCGGAGGCCCCGTCCTCGCTCAGGAGCAAGAAGCCGCGCTCCGCGTCGGTGAGCTGGATCGCCGAGTCCATGATGTACTCGAGGAGCCGCGTCGGGCTGTGCTCGGTCGCCAGGCGCTTGTTGATTTCGAGCAGCCGCGTCCAACCGACGTCGCGCACCTGCGTGCGCTCGCCCTGCCGGGCGGCCGCCTCGAAGGCCGCCGTCTCGCCCCACGCACGCCGTCGGTCGCGACGCGCGCGAAAGGCGCCGCGGTGGCGCGCCGGGACGGCGTCGAGCTGGGCCTGGAGGAGCTGCCGGACCTCGCGCACGCGGTCCGCGGCCGTGTCGAGCTGCGCGGTGTCGCGAGCGAGCCACGCCGCCTCGAGCAGGATGGGCCAGCGCGCGCCGGGGTTGTCGACCTGAGGCAGGAGCTCGAGGGCGCCCGCCATGTACGCCGCGGCGCGCTCGGGGTCCCCGTGCATGCTCGTCCGCTCGAGGGCCGCGAGGAGCGCGCGGCACTGGCTCGTGAAGGTCGCGTGCTCGATCCGCTCGGCCACGCTCAGGGCCCGCTCGAGCGCGACTCGTGCGGCCTCGAAGGACATGCGCTCGACGTGCAGCCGGCCGAGGTTGAGGCGCGCCTCGGCCTCCTCGGCGGCGCACTGCGCCTCCTCGGTGACGCGGATGGCGTCGACCCAGAGGCGCTCGGCCTGGTCCCACTCCTCGCCGTCGGAGGCGACGTCTCCGAGGAGGTTCAGGAGCAGGCCCTCCATGTAGCGGTTGCTCTCGGCCCGAGCGCGCTCGAGCCCGACCTGGAGCACCTCGCGCGCGTGCTCGAGCTCTCCGAGGTAGCGCCAGAGGTTGCCGAGGTTGCCAGAGATCTGCACGACGCGCCCGGTCTGCTCGAGGGCCTCCGCCAGCCCCAGCGCCTCGCGGTAGGTGTCGAGGGCGGCGATCCAGTCGCCGCGCTCGTGAAAGACCACCCCGAGGTTCTGGAGCGAGCTCAGGACGCGCGCCTCGTCCCCGGCCTGCTCGCCGAGCTTGAGCGCGTCGCGGTAGTGCCCGAGCGCCGTGTCGAGGTCGCCCTTGCGGTGCGCGACCAGCCCGAGGCCGGTCACGATCGCCGCCTCCTCGACGCGATCCCCGCTCTCGCGGGCCGCCGTTAGCGCGCTGTCGAAGGCGCGGGTCGCGCCGGGGAAGTCGCCGCGGTACCACCGCACGAGGCCCTGGGCGTAGCCGAGTCGACCGATCAACGCCGGGTCGTCGCCCGCCAGCGCGAGCCCCTCCTCGGCCCAGCCGGCCGCGTCATCGACCGCACCGGACAGCACCCCGCTCCGCGCCAGGGTCGCCAGGATCTCGGCGCGGTCCTCGGGCGTGAGGGCGTCCCCGCCGCGGGCGAGCGCTTCACGCGCGGCGTCGAGCGCCAGCGCGTGGCGCGACTGGTGAGCCTGGAGCGCGGCGATACGCGCCAGCGCCCGCGCGGCCTCGACCGGGCCGCTCGCGAGCGCCTCGACGCGACGAAACAGGGCGAGAGCGGCGTCGAAGCGGCCGGTCGCGGCGAGGATCTCTCCGCCGCGGCGCGCGCCCGCGCTGTCTCGCGGCCACCCGAGCTCACGCAGCGCGATCACGAGCGGGGCCGCCTCGCCCGGCGCCAGCGACGCGAGGGCGGCGGCGGCGTCTCCCTCCGCGTCGGGTGAGTCGCCGGCCGCGAGGCGGTGCCACAGGGCCTGAGCGCGCGCCTCACCGTCATCTCCCGCGGCCGCCCAGCGCTCGGCGAGCGCGCGGTGCGCCGCCTCCGCGGTCACGAGCGCCGAGCACGCCGCGACCAGGGGC
>PHBI01000048.1 GCA_002841945.1 Deltaproteobacteria bacterium HGW-Deltaproteobacteria-14 | reverse complement strand
CGGGGTAACATCTACTGCCCACGGTGCGCTCCCGAACGGCGCGAGGAGAGCCGGCGCCGCGCACGCCAGACCTATCGTCAGACCGAAAACCGATCGCGGCGCCCGCGAGTCCCCCCAGCCCCGCCGACGCTCCGGCACGCCTGAAAACAAAAGACACGCGGCGCTTGCCCTGAACGCCGGTTCAGGTATATCATAGCTCCCATGAAGCACGAGCTCGGACAGCCGAATCAGCGCAGCAAGGAAGCGCTGGAGGACGAGATCACCCGCCTCGCTGGAGACCTGCACGCGGCGACCTATCGCTTCCTCACCCTCGTCGGCGAGTTCGACCGCATCGGCGGGTGGAACGGCGTCGGCGTGCGCTCGTGCGCCCACTGGCTCACCTGGCGCTGCGGGATCGACATCGCCACCGGGCGCGAGAAGGTCCGCGTCGCCCGCGCCATCGAGACCCTGCCCCACACCGCCGAGGCGCTGCGGCTCGGCAAGCTCAGCTACTCCAAGGCCCGCGCCATCACCCGCATCGCCACCCCGGAAAACGAACGCTTCCTCGTCGACGTCGCGCTGAGCGGAACCACCGGACACCTCGAGCGACTCGTCCGCTACGCCCGCAAATACGGACCCGAGGCCGCCGCTGAGCGCGCCGCACACCAACACGTCGACCGCTTCGTGAAGACCTGGACCGACGACGACGGCGCCGTCGTCATCAGCGGCCGCCTCCCGCCCGAGCTCGGCGCCGTCGTCGTCAAGGCCCTCGACGCCGCGGTCGACGCCGCGAGGCAACGCGCCTTCGAGCAAGCCTCCCCCAACGCCGAGACCGCGACCGCGGACCCGGCCGCCGCGCCCACCGACGGCTTCGGCGCCAACCGCGCGGACGCCCTCGTCGACCTCGCCGAGTCGTTCCTCGCCTCCGGCTACCGCGAGGGGAACGCCGGCGAACGCTATCAGGTCGTCGTCCACGTCGACGCCCACGTCACCGCCGACGCGGCCCGCGACGACGACCCCGGCACACCGGCCGCCCCCTACATCGAAGACGTCGGCGCCATCGCCGACGACACCGCCCGCCAGCTCGCCTGCGACGCGTCGGCCGTCGTCATGACCGAGCGCGACGGCGAGACCGTCGACGTCGGCCGCCGCACCCGCACCATCCCCCCCGCCATCCGACGCGCCCTCACCCACCGCGACGGCGGCTGCGTCTTCCCCGGCTGCACCTGCCGCCGCTTCGTCGACGCCCACCACATCATTCACTGGGCCGACGGCGGCCGGACGGCGCTCGACAACCTCGTCCTGCTCTGCCGACACCACCACCGACTCGCCCACACCGAGGGCTACACGTTTCAGCTGAAACGTGGGCGCGTCACCGTCACCCGCCCCGACGCCCGCCCCGTGCCGCGGCACTTCGCCCTCCGCGTCCCCCGCGACGGCCCGGACGCCATCGCCCACGCCAACCGCGACCTCGGCCTCACCATCACCCACCGCACCTGCACCCCCCGGTGGGGCGGCGAGCCGATGGACTACAACCTCGCGCTGTCCATCCTCGGCGACATCCACGACGGCCGCCGCGCCCCACCCCCACCCGCCGCCAACGACGACGACGCCTCGACCCGGCGGCGGCGCCACCAGCCCGGCGTGAAGTAGCGCGTGTCACGAGGCGCCGCCGGGATCCGCGGGCCCCGACGTCGGGATCGACGCCGCCTGCGAGCGCCGGCCCTGGCGCTGGCGCCGACGGGCCGCGCTTCGGTATCGTGCGCGGCGACCCACCTGGGGGAGCCATGCGCGCGAGCCACATCGTCCAATGCTGCGCCGCCACGGTCGTGTTCCTCGTCGCCCCCGGGTGCGACTGGAAGGCGCCGTGTACCGCCAGGGATGCCGACCGCTGCGCCCTCGAGAGCGGCGCGGCGTGGACCGCCGCGTACGGTCAGGTCACCGGCCGCCTCGGGCCGTCGCGGATCGCCCCCGACGGCTCGACCTGCCTCGTGCGCTACCTCGACAGCGGCGGCACCGAGGCGGCATGCATCGCGACCGACGGCCACGTGGTCACGCGGCGGCCGATCGGCGACGGGGACGTCGGCCGCGCGGGCTCCGGCGTGGCGCTGCGGGACGGCCACGGACACCTCCACGCGATCTGGCACGACGGGACCGCGCCCTTGCTCTACGGGCGCGACGACGCCGCGGCGACGACCCTCGACCCCGACGCGCGGGCCGTCGACATGACGCTCGACGGGGACACGCCGTGGGTCGCGCTGGTCACCGGCGCCGGCGAGCCGCGGCTCCAGCACCTCGTCGCGGGGGAGTGGGTCGCCGAGGCGTTCCCGCTGCCCCCGCGCTTCGACCCCGGCCGGACCTGGGCCGCGCTGAAGGTCCGCGACGGGCACGCGTGGCTCGTGTACCTGACCGACGCGGGGCTCCGGGCCTTCTCCTTCGACGCCGGCGTGGAGCTGGCGCCGCTCGCCGACGGGGAGCTCACGACCGGGGTGGACGCCGCCGTGGATCAGGCGGGCGGCCTGACCATCGCCGCCGGGACCAAGGTCTTCGGCCAGGACGCGCCGAGCGCGCTGCTCGTCCTGGTGTGGCGCGGCGACCGCTGGGAGCGACACACCCTGGCGAGCACCACCCTGCAGGTGTCCGCCCAGCCCGACGTCCCGTCGTCCTACGGCACCTTCGGGACCGTGGCCATGGCGCTCGACCGCAGCGACCACCCACACGTCCTGGCCGCGGTCGGCGACGGCGATCGCTACTACTTCATCCCGATCCCGAGCGACGCCCCGGCTTGGCGCACGAGCGTCGCCCGCGAGTGGCCCTTCCCGGGGCTCGACGCCACCGAGCCCTGGAGGATCGGCGTCGGCCCAGCCCGGATGCTCGACGACGGCTCGCTGCGCCTCGACGGCGCGATCTACCACCGCGGCGACGCCCCCTCCACGTCGCTGCAGGCGCGGGGGGACCGCTGCGGGTGCGCCGCCCCCGAGTGACGGGCGCGGCCCGCTGCGCCCCAGCGTCGACCCCGGGCGAAGCTTCCGCAGCAGGACACCCTGGCCGCTGCGGGCCGCGACGCTTGACGCGTCCGGGGGCGCGGACGCAGCATGAGCCCATGCATCCTCCGAGTCGCCTCCTCGATGCCCCGCGCCGCGGGACGCGGGCCTTCGCGCGAGCGCTGGGCCTCGTCGCAGCGATCGCGGTCGGGGCTCTCGTGGGGTGCGAGCGGCGGACGCCCGAGCCGCGTCATCCCCCCCCGCAGGCCGTGTCCGCCGACAAGACCGCGCCCACGCCCGACGCCCACCCGCGGCCGACGTTCCGCATCGGCGTCCTCTACTGGTCCGAGAACATCCCGGGGCAGGTCGCCATGCGCCGCGGGCTCGAGGCCGAGGCCGACGCCATCAACGCGCGGACGGACGGCCCGCGGGTCACGCTCCTGCCGGCGATCGCTGGCGACGGCGAGGCCGGCCGCCTGCGCCAGATCGAGCAGATGAAGCGGCTGCTCGCCGCGCGTCCCGACGCGATCATCGTCCAGCCCACCGACAACGACGCGCTCACGCCTCAGCTGCGCGAGGCCAACACCCTCGGCGTCCCGGTCGTCGCCTTCGACCAATACATCTCCGGCGGGCGGCTCGACGCCTACATCACCAGCGACAACCGCCAGGCGGGCACCCTCGACGGCGAGTACATCGCCGCCCGCTTCCCGGACGACCACGTTCTGCGCCTCGTGCTCGTCGAGTACCCCCGCGTCTCGTCCACCGTCGAGCGCCTCGACGGCTTCCTCGCCGCCCTGCGCGAGCGCGGGCAGCCCTTCACGATCCTCGGCAGCTACGAGGCCGTCGAGCCCCAGTCGGGGCGCGTCGCCGGCCGGCAGATCCTGGCCGACTTCCCCGTGCGCGGCTCCGTGGACGTGGTGTTCACGGTCAACGACGGCGGCGGGCTGGCCGTCGTCGACACCCTCGCCGGAGCCGGCCGCGACGAGATCCTCGTGGCCACCATCGACGGTGACCCGGAGAGCGTCGCCAACATCACCGCGGGTCGCCTCACGGTCATCGACTCCGCCCAGTTCTGCGGCCCCATCGGCGCGTCCGCGCTGCGCGCCGCCCTGGCGCTGCTGACCGGCCAGGCCGGCCCCATCGATCAGATGATCCCCACCTTCCCGGTGACGCGCGAGACGTTGACCCGCTACCCCGGCTGGATGGGGCCGCTGCCGCCGAGCTTCAGCAAGCCGTGGGACAGCGCGACGCCCGTGTGGAGCCCCGAGCCCGTCCCCGTGCGGACGACCCCATGACCGGCCGCGGGGAGCGCCCGGAGAGCGTCCGCAACCCGGCCTTCGACCGCATCGACCGCCGCATCGCGATGGCCTTCATGACCGTCACGGCGGTCCTCATGGCGGTCGTCGTCGTCGTCGGCTCGGCGCTCTACGTCGACGCCGTGCGCACCGAGCGCGAGCGCCTGAGCGTCACCATCGCCGACGTGCTCGGGCCGTCGCTCGAGGGCCTCAAGACGGCCGGCGCCTACAAGATGCAGCGGCTCGCCGAGACCCTGACCGAACGCAACCCGACGATCGCCTTCATCCGCGTCGTCGAGCCACCCGAGGGCGCCTTCGTACACGCGGGCGCCGCCTCCCCCAGCGTGGCGGCGCACGACGCTGACGTCAGCGTCGCCGTGCGCACGGCGGCGGCCGTACGCACGGGCGCCGGCGAGGTCGTCCGCGACCTGTCCATCGGCGGGCGCCCGGTGACGGAGGTCGCGATCCCGCTGCGCGCCGGCTACCGCGGTGCGTGGACCGCCGTGCTGCGCATCGGCATCTGGGGCGAGCCGCCTGGGACGCTGCTCGTGGAGGCCGTCGCGATCAGCGGCGGGCTGCTCGCGGCGCTGGTCCTCGTCGCGTTCCCGCTGCTGCTGTGGCTCGGCCGCCGCCTCGGCGCGCCGGTGCAGGCGCTCGCCCAGGACTTCGAGGGCGTCATGCGGCACGCGCCCCTGCACATCACGATCGAGGACAGCGAAGGTCGCATCGAGACGGCCAGCGACACCTTCCTGGCGGCGTTCGACCTGCGCCCGGACGCGCGCACGATGGCGTCCGACGTGTTCCCACCGGAGGTGCTCGCCGCGGGGCCCGAGGACCACACGGAGATCGCGATGCGGGTCGGCGGTGAGGAGCGCGTCTTCCTCACGAGCCGCTTCCCGGTCGCGCTCTCCGAGCGCGGCGACGTCGTCCGGTCGGGGTTGATCAGCACCGACGTCACCGCCTGGCGGCGCGATCAGGCCGAGCGTGACCAGATGATCGCCGCCGTCGCGAGCACCGGCGACCAGATCCTGGTCGCGACGGCGGCAGACGGCGTCGTCTACGCCAACCCGGCCTTCTACCAGCGCAGCGGTCACCCCACCGACGCCGTGCGCGGGCGCGATCCCCTGACGTTGGTCGCCGGTGACGCCGCGGAGGCCGGCGCGCCTCCCCCATGGCGCGCCGCGATCGGGGTCGCGTTGAGCGCCGGCGAGCCGTGGAGTGGCCGGATCGCGGCGCGCTGCCACGACGGCGCCCCGTATCCGTGCGATCTGGGCGTCTTCCCCATCCGCGACCAGGACGGCGCGCTGCGCGCCCACGTCTGGTCGGCGCGCGACGTGAGCGTCCAGGCCGCGCTCGAGGCACAGCTCCTGCAGACGCAGCGCATGGAGGCGACCGGGCGCCTCGCCGGTGGGGTCGCCCATGACTTCAACAACCTCCTGACGGTCATCAACGGCATGACGGAGCTCCTGCAGGGCGAGGAGCTCGACGAGGAGCTGCTCACCACCCTGCGCGTCATCCGCGACGCCGGCCGCCGCGCCGCCGTCTTGACGCGCCAGCTGCTGGCGTTCGGGCGCCGGCAGACGCTCAACATCGAGACGATCGACCTCAACGCCGTGATCAGCGGCACCCTCGAGCTGCTCAAGAGCGCGCTCGGCAGCCGCGTCGCCGTCGAGGTCGACGCCTGCGAGGGGCTCTGGCCGACCCGCGGCGACGTCGGCCAGCTCGATCAGGCGCTGATGAACCTCGCCATCAACGCGCACGACGCCATGCCGGACCAAGGGACGCTGCGGATCGCGACCGCGAACGCCACCCTCGTCGGCGCCCGCGAGGCCGACGGCACCGTCGTCCCGGATGGCGACTACGCCGTCCTGACGGTCTCCGACAGCGGGATCGGGATGGACGCCGCGGTCATGGCGCACATCTTCGAGCCGTTCTTCACGACCAAGGAGGTGGGCAAGGGCACCGGGCTCGGGTTGGCGATGGTACACGGCATGGTGCGGCAGTCCGGCGGGCACATCTGGGTGGCCAGCGAGCCGGGGGTCGGCACCACCTTCCGCGTCGCCTTCCCGCGCGCCCCCGACGGCCCCACCGTTCGCCCGCCGACGCGCCCCCCACCGGGGCAGCCGAGGCCGGCGCCCGGGACGCTCGCGCGCGTGCTGGTGGTCGACGACGAGGAGGGCGTGCGCTTGGTCATCGCTGGGATGCTCCGCCAGGGCGGCTATCGAGTCGAGACCGCCGCCGGCGGCGACGAGGCCCTGCAGGTGGTGGCCGCGGCCCGCCCGCCGATAGACCTCGTCGTCAGCGACCTGATGATGCCCGGCATGAACGGCGTCGAGCTGGCGAAGGCGCTGCGCGAGCGCTGGCCGGGGCTGCGGATCCTGTTCGTGTCCGGATATAGCGCCCAGTCCGCGGGGCTCGTCGACGAGCTGCGCGGCGAGGGGCTGATCGAGAAGCCCCCCGAGGCCGCGACCCTGCTCGAGATCGTGCGCAACGCGCTCGGCGCGCCGGAGCCGGACCGCCACCAGGCGTCACCCGTCGGTCGTGTCCCGTGACGCGCCGAGCGCCCCGGTGGCGCGCAGGGTGATGGCGGTGATCTCCGACGGCGCCCCGAGGCGCATCGGGGGGCCCCAGAAGCCGGTCCCGCGGCTGACGTAGAGCTGGCTGTCGCCCCGGCGGTAGAGCCCGGCGACGTAGCGCATGGCGAGCTTGACGAGGTAGTTGAAGGGCCATATCTGGCCGCCGTGGGTGTGCCCCGACAGCGTCAGGTCCACGCCGCGGGCGGCGGCCGCGGGGAAGGTCGTCGGGGTGTGGGCGAGGAGCACGACCGGCCGGGCGGGGTCGCGCCCGTCGAGGGCGCGGCCGAGGTCCTCGGGGATGCCCGCGAGGGCGCCCTGGCGGTCGTGGGTGCCGGCGAGGTCGAAGCTCGCGCCGTTGTGCTCGAGGGTCCGCCGGGCGTTGCCGAGGACCGTCACGCCGACCCGCTCGAAGGCCGGGAGCCAGTCCGCGGGGCCCGAGTAGAGCTCGTGGTTGCCGGTGACGCAGTAGATCCCGTGGCGCGCGCGGAGCTCGGCGAGCGGGGCCAGCTCGACCGCGAAGTGCCGCGCCGGGCCGTCGACCAGGTCCCCGGTGACGACCACGCAGTCCGCCGCGACAGCGTTGACGCGGCGCACGACCCGGCCGAGCCACTTCGCCGCAAGCATAGGACCGATATGAAGATCGGAGATTTGTGCAATGCGGTATCCGTCGAGCGCGGCGGGCCACCTGTCGAGCTCGAGGGTGACGAACTTGACCCGCGGGAGGCGCAGCGCGCCGCGCAGCCCGAGGGCGACGCCGAGCGCGCCGAGGCCGACGACGACGAGGGCCCGCACCCGCGCGGTGGCGGGATCCGCGAGGAGGCCCGGCAGGCCGAGGGCGAGGTCGCTCAGCACGAGCTGCGCGAACAGCAGCCAGGCGAGACCCATCCAGACGGCGCCGGGCCACACGAGCGCCCGGCCGAGGGGCGGCGCGACGAGGCGCTCACCGATGAAGGTCAGCGGGATCGCGGCGGCCAGCGCGATGAGCGCGCCCGTCAGCAGCGCGCCGACCGCGGGGCTCCACAGCGGCTGCGCGACCAGGCGGAGCCACAGGTAGTAGTGCATCGCCGAGACGACACCCAGGGCGACGACGGCGAAGACGAGGTAGAACGACTTCTTGGGCACGCTCGAGGACTCCTGGCGAGCGCGCACTGTAGGCCCTGAGCGGCGCCGGACCACTCCTGCCTGACCGGCACGAGGGGAGGCGTCGGGCCGCCGCTCAGCGGCCGATGCCCCGCTCCGCCGCCACGGCCTGATTGCGCGCCTCCGCCCGCACGAGCGCCGGCCGCTCCGCCAGCCGCGCGGCGTAGGCGACGAACGACGCCCGCGACTCGACGAGCCCGAACATCAGCATGTAGCGCAGCGTGCCGCCGAAGATCAGGTCGGCCATGCTGAACTGCTCGCCGAGCAGCCACGGCCCGGCGCCGATGGCGGCCTCCATCGTGTCGAGCACCTCGCCGTAGGTGCCCCAGCCCGCCTGCGCCGCCTGCACCTCCCAGCCCGCCTTGTGCGCCATCGCCGCCGGCTCGACCACCGACGGCGCGAAGAAGGACCAGCGGAGGTAGGTGCCGCGGCGCGGGTCGTCGAGGGCCGGCGCCAGCCGCCCCGGCGCGTACCTGTCAGCCAGATACAGGCCGATCGCGGCGCTCTCGGTGACCGTGACGTCGCCGTCGACCAGCACCGGCACCTTGCCCATCGGGTTGCGCGACCGAAAGTCCGCCTGCTTGTGGCGCCCCGTCGCCAGGTCCACGAACTCGAGGGTGTAGTCGCAACCGACCTCCTCGAGCTGCCCGACGACGCCTGCGGCGCGGGTGAAGGGGTGATGGTAGAGCACGACCGACATGGGGCCTCCGCGGGTTGGATCACGAGCGAGCTGGATGGGCACGGTCGGCGGTTCGCCGCCGCGCGCGACCACGCTCGCCCAGACCGGGCGCCCTGTCCAGCCCGGCCGGGCCGCGCGCGGCCCGCACGCGCGCCGGTAGCAGGCGGTTCCGATTGCGCGCCGGCGATACGTGCAGACCTTCCTGCGACGCGGCCGCCCCGACGCCGCGGGAGGACCCCATGCCGCTCCCCCTGTCGATCCTGGATCTCGTCCCCCTCGCCGACGGCCAGCGCAGCGCCGACGCCGTCGCCGACAGCGTCGCCCTCGCCCGCCACGCCGAGGCCCTCGGCTACGCCCGCGTCTGGTACGCCGAGCACCACAGCCTACCCGGCGTCGCCTCGACCGCCCCCGAGCTGATGATCGCCCACGTCGCCGCCCACACCGAGCGCATCCGCCTGGGCGCCGGCGGCGTGATGCTGCCGAACCACGCCCCGCTGCGCATCGCCGAGGTCTACCGCCTCCTCGAGGCCATGCACCCCGGCCGCGTCGACCTCGGCCTCGGGCGCGCCCCGGGCACCGACGGGCGCACCGCCATGGCCCTGCGCGGTGATCCGACGAAGGTCATGCGCGACGACTTCCCCGCGCAGCTCGCCGAGCTCGTCGCGTGGGACCGCGGCGCCGTCCCCGGCGTCGTCGCGCAGCCCGACGACGTCGCGCTGCCTCCCATCTGGCTGCTCGGATCGAGCGACTTCAGCGCGAACCTCGCCGCCGCCCGCGGCTACCCGTTCGCCTACGCGGCCCACTTCAGCCCCGCGCCCCCCGACGGCCCGATGCGCGCCTACCGCGAGCGCTTCCGCCCCGGCGCGACCCCCGCCCCGCGCGCGATGCTCGCGGTGGCGGCCTTCGTCGCCGAGACCGCGGCGGCCGCCGAGGACCTGGCCCGCCCCGCGCTCGTCGCCTTCGTGCGCCTGCGCACCGGGCGCCCCATCCGCCCACCGACCCCCGAGGCCGCGCGCGCCTACCGCTTCACCCCCCTCGAGGAGGCGGTCGCCGCCCAGGTCCGGGCGACGCAGATCGTCGGCACCCCGGACGCCGTCGCCGAGCGCGTCGCGGCCCTGGCCGCCCGCACCCGCGCCGACGAGGTGATGATCGCGAGCCACATCGTCGACGCCGCGGGGCGCCTGCGCTCGTACGCCCTCCTCGCCGAGGCCTGGTCCGCCCTCGCGGGGCGCGATCCCAGCGCCCCTGCGGCTCCCGCCCCAGGGCACGCGCGGACGTGACGCCGCCGCCTGGTGGCCTCGCGGCCACGGCACGGGGGGCTGGGCCGGCCCGCGCGCACGAGCGTTGATTTAGCTCATGATACCGGCCTGACCGACCGATTACAGGGGCGTCGCGGCCAACGCAGGATTCGCATGAGCAACAACGCCCCCCCCCTCCAGCCCGTCGACAGCGCGCCCGCGCGGCGCAGACGCCTGTCGATCCAGGCGAAGTTCTCGCTCCCGACCATGGCGCTCTGCGCCGTGGCGGTCGGGGTCATGCTCGGCGTGGTCCTCGCGAGCGCCAGCGACGGCCTCGAGGCGACCACCATCTCCGGCCTCGACGGGCAGGCGAGCCTCGTCGGCCGCATCATCGCCGCGGCCCCGGCGGGAGAGGAGGCCTCCGCGGTCGGCGCCGCCCTCGACGGCCTCGAGCTCGGCGCCACGGGCTTCGTGTTCGCCCTCGACGCCTCGGGCGCGCGCCTCGGCGGGTTGACCCGGGCCGGGGCCCCCGCACCGGAGGTCGTCGCGCGCGCGCTCGCCGACGCCCGACCGGGCCGCGTCGACCTCACCGTCGCGGACAACGACCTCGTGATCGCGTGGCGCCAGGACGCGGCGAGCGGCGTCCGCTACGGCGCCGGCGCCAACCCGAGCCTCGAGACCGCCGAGCGGCGCGCGAGCATCGTCCGGCGGACGCTCCTCGTCGGGCTGGCCCTCGGCTTCATGGTCTGCGCGGGGGTGTTTCTGGTGGCGCGGTGGATCGGCCGCCGTATCCGCATGGTCTCGACGGCCCTGGCGCAGGTCGAGCGCGGGCTGTTCACCCCTTGCGAGGGCCAGGCCTGCTCTGACCGCGGCTCCGCGGACGAGGTCAGCGACTGCATGGGCTCGCTCACCGCCGTGCTCGCGCGCCTCAGCGAGTTCAACGACGCCAACCAGCGCATCGTGCAGCAGGTCCTCGCCGGCGACCTCGACGCCCACATCGACGCCACGCGGTTCAAGGGCGACTATCAGGTGATGTGCGAGGGCGTCAACCGGGTCATCGTCGAGCTCGAGCGCCCGGTCCGCGACGCCGTCGAGGTCCTCCAGCGCGTGGCGCAGGGCGACCTCGACGTCGGGATGCGGGGCGACTACCGAGGGCAGCACGCCCGCCTCGCCCGGGCCATCGAGAACACGGTGGCGGCCTATGACGGCGCGCTCCGGCAGCTCGGCGCGACCGCCGCGCGCATCGACCGCGCAGGCGGCGACGTCGGCGCCACCGGCTCGTCGCTGTCCCACTCGGCCACGAGCCTCGCCGCGACCGTTCAGCAGCTCGGCGCGACCATGAAGGTCATCGCGACCCAGGTCGTCGCGACGGCGCACGCGGTCGACGACGCGAGCCGGCTGGGCGCCTCCGTCGACGGCCAGGCCGGCGCCGGCAGCGGGTTGATGGCGCAGCTGCTCGAGCGCATGGGCCGCATCGACCAGGCGAGCCGCGACGTGGCGCGGGTGGTCCGCATCATCGACGACATCGCCTTCCAGACCAACCTCCTCGCGCTCAACGCGGCGGTCGAGGCGGCCCGCGCCGGCGAACACGGCAAGGGCTTCGCCGTCGTCGCCGAAGAGGTGCGCGCGCTGGCGAACCGCAGCGCCGCGGCCGCTCGCGAGACCGCTCAGCTCGTCAGCCAGACCCGCGACGAGATCGGCCTCGGCGCGAGCCTCGCCGCGCGGACGGCCGAGACGTTGACCACGGTCGCCGGCGGAGTCGCCCAGGTCAGCGAGCGCGTGTCAGAGATCTCGGAGGCGAGCGACCAGCAGGCTGACGCGCTCCGGCAGGTGGAAGCCGGCATGGACAGCGTCGGCGACGTCATGGTCGCGAACCTGCGGATGAGCGAGGAGACGAACGAGGCGGCCACCGACCTCCGCGCCGCCTCCGCCGACCTGCTCGCCATCGTCAGCCGCTTCCGCCTCCGCGCCTCCGCGACGCCTGGCCTGAGGCGGCAGGGCGCGGACCGGCGGCACCCGACGCAGTGACGCACGGGTGATGACACGAGCGCGGCCTCCGGCGGGGTCCGCCGGGGGCTGCGCTGCGTTCGTGACCCTGCGAGCTCACACCTTCGCGATGATGGCGTTGAACGTCGCGCTGGGGCGCATCGCGCGGGCGACCTTGGCCTCGTCGGGGAGGAAGTAGCCCCCGATGTCGACCGGCGCGCCCTGGGCGGCGTCGAGCTCGGCGATGATCTTCGCCTCGTTCTCGGTCAGCGCGGCGGCGACCGGGGCGAACTGCGCCTTGAGCGCCGCGTCGCCGTCCTGCGCGGCGAGGGCTCGCGCCCAGTACAGGGCGAGGTAGAAGTGGCCGCCGCGGTTGTCGATCTGGTTCACCTTGCGCGACGGCGACTTGTTGGTCAGCAGGTACTGGGTGGTCGCCTGGTCGAGGGTCGCGGCGAGCACCTTGGCCTTCTTGTTGTCGCAGGTGTCGGCGACGTGCTCGAAGGACACCGCGAGGGCGAGGAACTCGCCGAGGGAGTCCCAGCGCAGGTGCCCCTCGGCGACGAACTGCTGGACGTGCTTGGGGGCCGAGCCGCCGGCGCCGGTCTCGAACATGCCGCCGCCGGCCATGAGCGGCACGATCGACAGCATCTTGGCGCTGGTACCGACCTCGAGGATGGGGAACAGGTCGGTGAGATAGTCGCGCAGCACGTTGCCGGTCACCGAGATGGTGTCCTTGCCCTGCTTGAGCCGCGACAGCGCCATCTTGGTGGCGTCGACCGGGGTCATGATGGCGATCTCGAGGCCGTCGGTGTCGTGCTCGCCGAGGTAGCCCTTCACCTTGGCGATGACCTGCGCGTCGTGCGGGCGCGCGGCGTCGAGCCAGAAGACCGCGGGCGCGCCGGTGGCCCGGGCGCGGGTCACGGCGAGCTTCACCCAGTCGCGGATCGGCGCGTCCTTGGCCTGGCAGGCGCGCCAGATGTCGCCGGCGCCGACGGCGTGCTCCATCAGGATCGTCCCGGCGGCGTCGACCACGCGCACGACGCCGTCGGCGGCGATCTCGAAGGTCTTGTCGTGGGAGCCGTACTCCTCGGCCTTCTGCGCCATGAGCCCGACGTTCGAGACGCTCCCCATGGTGCGCGGGTCGAAGGCGCCGTTGACGCGGCAGAAGTCGATGACCGCCTGGTAGACCCCGGCGTAGCTCGAGTCGGGGATGACCGCCTTGACGTCCTGGAGCTTGCCAGCGGCGTTCCACATCTGACCCGAGGAGCGGATCATCGCCGGCATCGAGGCGTCGACGATGACGTCGCTCGGGACGTGGAGGTTGGTGATGCCCTTGTCGGAGTCGACCATGGCGAGGGCCGGCCCGGCGGCGTAGGTCGCCTGGATGTCGGCCTCGATGGCGGCGCGCTCGGCCTCGGGCAGCTCGGCGAGGCGGGCGACGAGATCGCCGAAGCCGTTGTTCACGTCGACGCCGAGGCGCTCGAAGGTCGCGCCGTGCTTGGCGAAGAGGTCCGCGAAGAAGACCTTCACGGCGTGGCCGAAGATGACGGGGTCGCTGACCTTCATCATCGTCGCCTTCATGTGCAGCGAGAACAGCACGCCCGAGCGGCGCGCGTCCTCGACCTGCTCGGCGAGGAAGGCGACCAGCGCGCGCTTGCTCATCACCGTCCCGTCGATGATCTCACCCGCGAGCAGCTTGAGGCCGTCCTTGAGGACCGTGGTCGCGCCGCCCTCGGCGACGTGCTCGATGCGCACCGTGGTCGGCGCGGCGACGGTGACCGAGCGCTCGTTGTGGAAGAAGTCACCGGCGCTCATGGTCGCGACGTGGGAGCGCGACTCGCTCGACCAGGCGCCCATCGAGTGCGGGTTCTGGCGGGCGTACTCCTTTACCGCGAGCGGCGCGCGGCGATCGGAGTTGCCCTCGCGCAGGACCGGGTTGACGGCGCTCCCCTTGACCTTGCCGTAGCGCGCCTGGATGGCGCGCTCGGCGTCGTCGCGCGGCTCCTCGGGGTAGTCCGGGATGGCGAAGCCGTTGGCCTGGAGCTCCTTGATGGCCGCCTTGAGCTGCGGCACCGAGGCGCTGATGTTCGGCAGCTTGATGATGTTGGCGTCGGGGGTCTTGGCGAGCGCGCCGAGCTCGGCGAGGGCGTCGGGGACCTGGCGGTCGGCCGGCAGGAAGTCGGCGAAGGTCGCGAGGACGCGGGCGGCGACGGAGATGTCGCGGCTCTCGACGGCGATCCCGGTGGACTTCGTGTACGCCTGGATGATCGGCAGCAGCGAGTAGGTCGCCAGGGCGGGGGCTTCGTCGGTCTTCGTGTATATGATCGTCGGGATCCGGCTCATGCTTCGCGCTCCTGTCGACTCGTGACTCATTCGGATTCGTTCTCACGCCGCTGCGGGCGGTCCGATCGGTGCCGAGTGGAGGCCGGATGTCAACTGCGTTCCGCACCTTCTGGCGCCACGGCGGCGGAGCCCGGCGGCAGTGCCGCGGCGCACGCGCGGTGGAGCGCGCCGCGGAGCCACGCGCCGGCCGGCCCCGGGGGACGGTCCACCCGGACGACGCTGTAGAGGGACACCCGCTGGGCCACCCCGCCCCAGCACGCCGGCGCGATCGCGACGAGGTCCCCGCGGGCGAGATCCGCGGCGACGAGGTGCTCGGGGAGCGTGCCCCAGCCGAGCCCGGCGCGGATCAGGGCGTGCTTGGTCGCGAGGTCTGCCACGCGCCAGGTGGACGCGCTCAAGACGTTGACGTCGACCGATGGGGCCGCGGGGGCGCGCTCGGTGAGGACCACTTGGACCTCGTCGCGGAAGGCGTCGTCCGGGATCGGCCCGACGCGCGCGCCGAGGGGCTGGGTCGCGGCGACCACGGCGCGCAGCTCGACCTCGGCGAGCGCGACGAGCGCGACCCCGGTAGCCTGCGCCCCCTGCCCCGCCGTGACGCCCACGGACGCGCTGCCGTCGAGGACCCGGGCCATCACGCCGCCGAGGGCCTCGGTGTAGAGCCGCAGCGTCACGGTGGGCCAGCGGTCCCGGAACGCCGCGCTCACCTCGGCCAGGGCCGCGAGCGGCAGCATCGCGTCGACCGCCAGCGCCACCTCGGCCTCGACGCCCGCGGCCAGGGCCCGCGCCCGCCCCTCGAGGCGCCCGACCCGCTCGAGGACCGCCCGCGCCTCGCCGACGAGCGCCCGGCCGCCCTCGGTCAGCCGCGGGATGCGCTCGCTCCGATCGAAGAGCTGGACGCCGAGCGCCGCCTCGAGGGCCGCCACGGCGTAGCTCACCCCCGACTGCGCCCGCCGCAACGCGCGCCCCGCGGCCGAGAAGCTGCCGTGATCGACCACGGCGACGAGCACCTCGAGCTGGTCCAGTGTCACCGCCGCAGCCATCGCCCACCCATCGAATCTGAGTATGGACACGATACATACTTCACGGCTTCACCTGATGGAAGCGGGCGGTATGGTGGTCTCAGGCGGCGCCGGACAGGTCCGGCGCCCCCGAGCACCCCATCCAGCCGCGAGTGACACCATGCTGCAGATCCGACGCGCCTCCGACCGCGGCCATGCCGACCACGGCTGGCTCGACACCCACCACACCTTCTCCTTCGCCGACTACCACGACCCGCAGCACATGGGCTTCGGTCACCTCCGCGTCATCAACGACGACCGCGTGGCCGCCGGGACGGGGTTCGGCACGCACCCGCACCGCGACATGGAGATCATCACCTACGTGCTCGAGGGCGCGGTCGCGCACAAGGACTCGATGGGCAACGGCTCGGTCATCCTCCCCGGCGAGGTGCAGCTGATGAGCGCCGGCAGCGGCGTCTTCCACAGCGAGTTCAACCCGTCCCCCGACGAGGCGCTGCACCTGCTGCAGATCTGGATCATCCCGAGCGGCCGCGGCGGCGCGCCCGGCTACGCCCAGCGGGCGTTCCCGCGCGACCCGGGGCTGCGCCTGGTGGTGTCCGAGGACGGCCGCGAGGGCTCGCTCGCCATCAAGCAGGACGCGCGCATCTACCGCGGCATCGCGCCTGCGGGCGAGACCCTCGAGCACCTCGTCCGCCCCGGCCGCCGCGCCTGGGTCCACGTGGCCCGCGGCGCGGTGACCGCGGGCGGTGAGCCCCTGAGCGCCGGAGACGGGCTCGCCACCGACGCGGTCGGCGCGCTACAGCTGACCGCCACCGAGGACGCCGAGCTCCTCGTATTCGACCTCGCCTGACCGACCACGGATCGCGGGCTGCTCGCCCGCCTCCCCCCTCACCGCCACGAACGGAGCCTCACGATGACCCACCTCCTCGCCCTCTCCGGCAGCCTCCGCGCCGCCTCCAGCAACACCGCCCTCCTCGCGACCCTCGCCGAGCTCGCCCCACCGGGGGTCACGGTGACGCTCCACCCGATCGGCGACCTGCCCCTATATAATGATGACCTGTCCGGCGACGCGCTGGCCCCGGTCGAGCGCCTCAAGGCCGCCATCGCCGCCGCGGACGGGCTCGTCATCGCCACACCGGAGTACAACTACGGCGTCCCGGGTCCGCTGAAGAACGCCCTCGACTGGGCCTCGCGCCCCGGCTACCGCTCGGTCTTCGTCGGCAAGCCGACCGCGATCCTCGGCGCCTCCGCGGGCGGCAGCGGCGCGGTGCGCGCCCAGGGCCAGCTCAAGCAGGTGATGCTCGGCATGCTCGCCCAGGTGTTCCCGTGGCCCGAGGTCGCCGTGACCCACGCCGGCGGCAAGATCAGCGACGGCCGGGTCAGCGACGCGGCGACCCGCGAGCACCTCGCGCGCTTCGTCACGGCGTTCTCGGCGTGGGCGCCGGCGGTGCCTCCCCTCGCGCGCTGACGGCGCCGGGCTCGGGCACGAGCCGCCATGTCCCCTGCCCCGGCGCCGCGCGCACCACGCGCCCGCCGGCCGGGGCGGCGAAGTGCGTCCCGAGCACGAGCACCCCGCCGGCGGCGGCCTCGGCGAGGAACCGCGCGCGCGTCTCGTGCGCGCGCGCCCGGTCGCTGTCCGCGGGGCCGGTCCACTCCGGGTGCGCCGCCTGGCACGGGTGGTGGATCATGTCGCCGGTGATCCACGCCTCGGCGCCGCGCGAGCGGATGCGCAGCGACACGTGCCCGGGCGTGTGCCCCGGGGTCGGGGCGAGCGCCACCTCGTCGGTGATGGCGTGGTCCGTCGCGACCAGCTCGGCGAGCCCGGCGTCGAAGACCGGCCGCACCGAGTCGTCGAGCGCGTAGTCGATCCCGCCGTGCGCCTCCCAGTGCTCCCATTCGGCCCGCGCGAAGAGATATCGCGCCTGCGAGAACGTCGGAACCCACCGCACCCCATCCCAGCGTGTATTCCACCCGACGTGGTCGAAGTGAAGGTGTGTGCAAAGCACAAAATCGACCGCGTCGGGCGGCGCGCCGGCGGCCCGCAGGCGCTCGAGGAACGGCGTCGCGAGGCGGTGGAACGCGGGGTTTCGGCGCACCTTGTCGTTGCCGAGGCAGGTGTCGACGACGACGCACACGCCGCGCGAGCGCACCACGAAGGCCTGGGTCACGAGGTACGGGTCGCCGTGGGCGTCCACCCAGGCCGGGGCCAGCCACGGCAGCGCCGCGAGCCGCTCCCGGGTCGCGTCGGGGATCACGTGGCGCCGGATGAACTCGCCCCCGAAGCGGTCGGTGGCCTCGACCACCGCCGTCACGGTCACGTCCCCGACGCGCCAGAGCTGGGTCTGATCGGCGTCCATGGCCGCGGATCATATCCCCGCGGTCAATCCCCGCCTACTACCCGCCGGTGCCGGGTGCGCATCAGGTCGAGGGCGTCGACGTCGCGCAGCTTGCGCGCACGGCGGATGAGCCGCCGCTGCTCGCACAGGATCACCGCGTGGTCGATCTCGTCGCTGAGCCACAGGACGCACTCGCCGCCGTCCCAGCGCAGGACCACCCCCTCGTCGATCGCGATCGGGTACACGTTGGGCAGGACCAGCTCGACGGTGCAGCTGCGCCCGGTGTCGAACTCACCAGCCTCCGCCGCGATCCGCAGCCCGCGCACCGAGACCTCGAGCAGCGGGCGCTCGACGCCGTCGACGCGCACCGTCGGGCGCGCGTCGCCGGGGTAGCGGAGGCGAAAGTGACGCCGGCGGTCCCGCCCTTCGTTCATCGTCCGCTCTCCTCGTCTCCGATGTGTACCTGATAGGTGGCCTCGATGAGGCCGCTGATGCCCGAGAACGTCTCGAGCACGCGAGGGTCGAAGTGCGACGGCCGCGAGCGCTCGTCCCCCTCGAGCAGGATGCGCATCGCGGCGGCGTGGTCGTAGGCCGGCCGCCACGGGCGCAGGCTCCGCAGGGCGTCGTAGGCCTGGATCACGGAGACGATGCGCGCCGGGAGCGGGATGGCCTCCCGCTTGAGCTTGTCCGGATAGCCGCTGCCGTCCCAGTGCTCGTGGTGGCTGTGCGAGACGACCTTCGCCATCACGAGGACCTCGGGCTCGAGGTAGCCGAGGCTCGCCAGGGTCTCGAGCAGGTCGGCGCCGTACACGGTGTGCCGCTTCATCTCTTCCCACTCGGCCTTGTCGAGCGGCCCGGGCTTGTCGCGGATGGCGTCCGGCACGCGGATCTTGCCGACGTCGTGAAACGGCGCCGCCTCGCTCAGCATCTCGACCATGATCTCGTCGACGCCCAGCTCCCGCGCGAGGAGGCGCGTGAAGAGCCGCAAGCGCAGGTGGTCCGCCCGCCACTGGCGCGCCTTCTGCTTCGACATGAAAGTGACGGGCTGATGGCGACGCTCGGTCGTCTTGGGACCGCGGGCGCGGGGCGCCACCTTCGTCTGTCGCTCGGTGTTGTACACGGGGTCAGCCTCCTGCCGGACAAGGGCGCGCTGCGCTGGTGCGGGCGTCATTGCCTGGAAGAACGGGACCCCGAGCGGTTGGCATAAGCCGCGTGGGGCGAATTCGCCGCCATGAGGTCGTGCCCGCCGCCGTCCGCGCTGAGCCGCGGCGAGCGGGCGTTCGCCGCCCCGGCGGCCCTGACGGCGGCCTCGGGGTGTTCGATGGGCTCGGCCTTCTCCGGGCATCGCGCCGCGCCCTCGAAGCCGTCGCTGCCGACCAGCGCGTTGTCACGCGCCGCCAGGAAGCCACGCCGATGCTCGGCCTCGGCCATCTCCTGGGTGAGCTCGCGCAGCGACTCCATGGCCCGCCGCGACAGCGCGCTGGCGCTCTTGAACCACTTCAGCTGGTAGTGCGCGCCCGCCATCAGCCAGTCCACGAGGTGGCGCGGCACGCTGCTCTGGGGGTAGGCGGCCTGCAGCTCGACCAGCCACTCCGCGTAGCGCACGGCGTCCCGCGCGCGCCGCGCCCCGAGCGACACCCGCACCGCCAGCGCCGTGGCGCGCGCCGCCGTCCACGGGTCGCTGCCCCGCGCCGCGTGCCCCGCGAGCTCCGCGATCTCGCGCACGAAGAGCAGCCCCGGGGTGGCCTGCTCGAAGCGGCACAGGAGCCAGCGCCACCGCACCTCGTTGACCAGCTGCGGCATGACGTGGGGCGGGTGGTCGCTCACCATGCGCGCGAGCGCCTTCTCCGCGACCGCGTGGCCGCCGGCGTACATCATCGCGTCGGCGAGCGCCGAGCGCGCCGCGAACGCCGTGGCCGGATCCTGGTCGCGCCGCGACAGCTCGATGGCCCGGCGCGCGTGCTCGAGGGCCGACTCGTGCCAGCCGAGGGCGAGGTGGCACTCGGCGAACTCCAGCTCGACCCGGCCGTTGAGGCCCGGCTGGTGGCTCGCGCCGATCTCCGCCGTGACCCCCTGGACCGCGCGCAGCGCCGCAGACGCCCGCCCCTGACGCCGGAGCCACGCCGCGTCGAGCAGCCCGGCGCGCGCCACCAGGGCGCGCTCGCCGTGGGTATCGCCGAGCGCGCGCAGGCGCGCGATCGCCGGGGCGGCGAGGTCCGCGGCGCCGCTCGCCACGGCGAGCTCCGCCTGCAGCGTCGACAGCTTGGCGTACGGGATCAGGTCCGCGTCGTCGGCCTCGGCGAGGCCCTCCGCCACCAGCGCGGCGGCCGCGTCGGAGTCGCCGGTCGCCCACGCCTGGAGCGAGCGCGCCCAGCGATGGAGCGCCACCGCGCGGCCCGACGCCGACATGTGATGGAGGAGCAGGAGCTGCTCGGCGTGCTCGACCAGGCGCGCCCACTCGGCGGCGGCGTGGGCGTGGTCCATCTTCGCGACGAGCGCATGCTCGATCGACGACAGGTGCGCGCCGTCGACCCCGAGCCGGAAGAGCTGCTCGGCCGCGGTCGCCAGCCGCCGCTGGTCGCCGAGGCGTCGCGCCAGGTCGATCTCGGCCTCGGCCAGGAGTATCCGCCAGTGCCAGCGGTCGTCGTCGTCGTGCGGGTCCTCCTCGGCCAGGCGCGCGGCGCGGTCGACGTAGGCCAGGCCGCGGGCCTCGTTGCGCTCGGCCGCCGCGTCGTCGGCCGCGGCGAGGAGGTAGGGGACCGACTGCGCGGGACGCGCCGTGCGCTCGAGCTGGTCCGCGATCAAGCCCGCGCGACCCGGGAACGGCTCGAGCGCGACGAGGACGTCGCCGAGCTTCTGGTGGAACGCCCGGCGCCGCAGCGGCGGCATCATGGCGTAGCGCGTCTCGAGGAGCTGCCGGGCCGGCGAGGTGACCCAGTCCGTGGGGGTCCGCGTCAACACCCCGGCGTCGACGAGCTGGTCGACCGACCACCGCGGCCCGAGGTAGCTCTGGACGACGAAGGCGGGCAGCGGGCCGTCGATGACCGAGAGCAGCTCGAAGAGCTGGAGGTCGGTCACCATGTGGCGGGTGGTGCGGGTGTCGGGGCCGACCGCGCCCTCGAGCCACAGGTAGCCGTCGACGCTGCGCCGCAGGTCGCCCTTGCGGAAGGCCTCGGTCAGGAGCTGCACCAGCCGCATCGGCGAGCCGCCGGACTCCTCGTGGAAGCGCTCGACGCAGGCGTCGTCCATCACGCGCGGGCCGAGGGCCGCGGCCATGTAGGCGACGGTGTCCTCGCGGGTGAGCGGGGCGAAGCGCACGCGCTGGACGTACTTCTGGGCGGTGAAGGCGCGGAAGGCGTCGGCGGTCAGGGGCTTGTCGCCCTCATCGACGGTGGCGACGACGCTCAGGAACTCGTTGGTCGCCCCGGTCAGGACGCTGTGGAAGAGGCTCAGGGTGGCCGCGTCGGCCCGCTGCAGGCCCTCGAGGCACAGCATCGTCGGGCGGTGCATGCGGGTGAGCATCGTCGCGGCGCCGGCGATCCCCTGCAGGATGGCGAGCCCCTGGCCGCCCTGACGCGCGACGCGCAGGCGTCGGAAGACGTCGAGCATCGGCTCGATCTCGCTCAGGGGGAAGGCGGGCTTGCCACGGAGCTGCACGCGCACGACGCGCACGCCCTTGATGGAGGCGCGGTCGGCGATCTCGTGGAGCACGGCGCTGCCGTCGTGCCCCTGGGGCACGTCGAGCACGAGCAGGCGGGCCTCGGCCTCCGTCGCCTGCTGGTAGCTCGCGGTCTGCAGCGGGAGCGCCTCGAGGCGCTGCCGGAAGGCCAGCTCGGTCTCGACGACCGGGGTCCGCCCGAGGGCCGCGCTGAGCCGGACGATGAGCTCGGCCGCCGTCTGCGGGCGATCCCCCGGCGACGGCTTGAGGACCTGCATGATCAGCTCAGCCACCGCGGCGGGGACCCCCTCGCGGGTGATCGGCGGCGGCGGCTTCTTCATGCGCTGGATCCAGAGCTCCTCGGGCTCCCAACCCGGCCAGGGCGGCTCGCCCTGGAGCAGCTCGTAGAGGATGAGCGCCACCGAGTAGAGGTCCGAGGCCGGCTCGAGCTGCTCGCACGCCATGCGCTCGGGCGCGCTGTACTCGGGGGTCCCGATGAAGAACTCCTCCCGATCGGCGGACAGGGGGATGGCGATGCCGAAGTCGATGAGGCAGGCCGAGGACTCTCCGGGCCCCGGCTGGTCGATGATGAGGATGTTGCCCGGCTTGACGTCGCGGTGCAGGTAGCCGGTGCGGTGGACCATGTCGAGCGCCTGCAGGAGCTCGAGGGTCCAGCGCCAGATGTCCTCGAGCGCGAGGTCCTCCTCGAACAGCAGCGCGAGCGGCCGCCCCGGCACGAACTGCATCGAGAAGTACGGGACCTCGCCGCCGTCTTCCTGATCGAAACCCAGCTCATGGACGCGCGCGATGCCCGGGTGCCGCAGGCGCCGCTGCATCACGAACTCGCGCATGAAGTACGGCGTCGCCACCTCGCGGTAGCGCGACTGCAACACCTTCAGCGCGACCGGGCGACCGTCGCCCGCGAGGTCACGCGCTAACAGCACCTCGCCCATCCCGCCCTCGCCGAGCGTGCGCTCGACCTGGTAGCGGCCGTCCCACACGAGGTCGCCTCGCGACTCGGTAGAGTCGGTCAGCGACGTCGGGGGCTCGGGGTGCTGCATCATGGGTGGCGAGTCCTGGGCGGCGGGGCTTCGGAGGGGAGCGCCCGCGAGTTCAGGCCGGGGAGAACCGGGGGGTGCGCCGCTCGACGTAGGCGCCGATCGCCTCCACGGCGAAGTCGTCGATGGCGACGAAGCGCAGGCCGAGACCAGGCATGAGCTCGGCTCGCCCCTGGCGCGGCGCGCGGACGCGGACGACCTCGGCCCGCGCGACGACCTCGGCCCCCCCGTGGGGCAGCCGGAAGCTGACGGAGACGATGTCCCCCTCCGCGGCGGTGCCGAGGGTGCCCACGAACATGCCGCCCTGGGACACGTTCTCGGTGATGCCCGGCGAGCGCGAGCCGCTGGCGAAGGTCACGTCGGCGCGCACGACCAGCTCGCGCCGCTCGTGGGCCCGGCGGTCTTTCCAGACCTCCTCCTCGTCGCGGAATGAGCGGCCGGGGCGAGCCCGGAAGGACGGAACGTCGAAGCCTGAGTGGATCATGGGGCGGGCTCCATGGGGACGGGTACGGGGAACTGTCGTCGGGATACTCTTCATTTGGGCTTCGCCTCGGCGAGGTGGCGCTCGGCGTAGCGCCGCAGGGTCCGGTCGCGGCCGGCCGCGGCGTCGATGAGGAGGCGCACCCCCGGGGTCGACCCGGAGCGGTAGGCGCCTTGCAGGATGACAACCTGGGAGACGCGGTTCGCGTCGATGTAGCGATCGATGAGGAAGGCGAGGTCGTCGGCGCCGCCGAGCTCCGCGACCACCTCGACCGCGAGCGGGTCCCACAGGCGCGGCGGCAGCGTCCCGAGGTGCCGGCGGACCTCCGGCACGACGTCCGTGAGGCGCATCGCGATCGCCGCCCGATAGGCGCTCGAGCGGAACGCGGTGCGCTCGGCGTGGACCTGGCCGCGGACGAGGGCCTCGGTGTAGGCGGTCGGCGCGAGCTGGCCGAGGCACAGCAGGGCGGCGTCGCGCACCCTCACCGGGCGCTCGGGATCGGTGAAGGCGCGGACGACGGCGTCGCGGGCGCCGCTGGCGTGGGCGCGGCCGACGACCTCGATGAGCGTCTGGACGACGTCGTCGTGCTCGGGGACGGTCACGACGCGCGCGAGGACCGGCCCGGCCAGCTCGGCGGCGGCGGGGGCGCGGGCGAGCAGGAAGTCGGTCACCGTCAGCGACACCTCCCCGCGGGCCTCGATCCGGGCGAGCAGCGCCCCGAGGCCGGCGCGACCGTGGGCGTCGCAGGCGTCGTGGAGGGGTCGGTAGAGGACGTGGTCGGTCTCGGACGCGAGCAGCTCCACGAGGAGCGCGGTGGTCTCGGGGCGCACCGTGGCGCCGATGACCGGCAGCAGGGTCGCGAGGCGGGCGACGGGGAGCCCGCGCAGGGTGCGCTCGACCGGCCCGAAGTCGCGGAGCGGGGAGGCGACGAGGAGCTCGAGCGCAAGCCTGGCGTCCTCGCTGGGGCCCTGCTCGATGGTCCGCAGCAGCGCCCGCTCGGCCCACGGGGCCTCGATCCGCTCCATCTCGCGGAGCGCCACGGCCCGGAACCCCGGCGCGGGGTCGGCGGCGACGGTCTCGAGCAGCTCGCGCCAGCCGGCGCTGGGGGGGCGGGCCGCGAGGGCGAAGAAGGCGGCGCGCCGGACGAGCAGCCGCGGGTCTTCGCGGACCAGCCGCGCGACCGCGCCGTGCTCGTCGAGGTCCGGGGCCTCGCTCAGCTGCCCGAGGGCGAGGAGCACGTCGTCCACCGCGTCGCTGGCGAGCAGCTGGCCCACCGCCCGGCGCGCGGCGACGCGGTCGTTGCGAAGGATGAGAGACAGGGCCAGGCGGCGGTTCTTCCCGTCGGGCTCCATGACGCGCCGCAGCAAGTACGGCGTCGCGTGGCGCCCGAAGCGGTCGATCAGGGCGACCCCCTCGGCGTGCCGAGCGGGATCGTCGAAGAGCATCATGAACTCGGAGATGCGGGCGCGGAAGGCCGGGTCGACCTCGAAGACGTCGCGCGGCTCGTAGGCCGTGACCTCGCTGAGCGCCACCCCGGCGCCGTCCGGGCCGTCGACGTCGTGCAGGATGAGGGTCAGCGAGTCGGTCACGGCGAGGGACATGAAGGTGATGCGCTGGGCGCGCCGGGTGTCCTTCATCGGGTAGCGCTCGCGCCGCCCGTCGGAGAAGACGAGCTCGAGGCTGGTCGGGCGGCCGAACGCGTGGAAGCTCACGTTGTCGCGACCGTGTCCGACGACGACGTCGACGTGGTCGAGCCAGTGTACGTGGCCGAAGCGGAGCGTCAGGCTCGCGCCCTCGCGGTCGTCCGAGCGGGAGATCCACGGGACGCCGACCTTCCCGTCGAGCACGCTCTGAGGGGGGCAGTCGGCGATCGCGGAGCTGGCGGTGACGGAGCTGACGGCGTCGGCGCCCACGGCGACGAAGTCGCGCGCGGCCCGTGGCCCGTCGAGGTCCGCCTCGCCGGCGTGGGCCGGGCCCCCGAAGGGCCCGCAAAGGAGAGCGACGAGGACCGGGCCTGCGCCGTGTGCGAACCAGCGCCTCATCGACCCGCCTTCGCGCGACGAAGCCGCCGTGCGCTTCGATGTGACGTCATGGCTTGTCATCCCCGACTCCTGACTCGACGTGGCTCACCTGGCCCTCGCCGCTCTGAGCCTACCAACGGCCTTTCCGGGGAACCCCGCAGGAGTTTTTGTGTAGACAAACGTAAGCGGGACGTAATGAACGGCCGCCCATCGTCTCGCAGGCGCCCACCGGCCCGCTCGAATTTGCGCTTATTAGAACCGGGGGGGCTCCCGTTGCGCTGCACACGGGTCCACGTCCCCCAGGAGTCAGATGCCAGCACCGTCGATCCCCAGGCCTGAAAAGGGCCGCGCCGACACGGTCGGGGAAGCTGATCTGGCCGCGGTCCTCGCGGCGACCGACGAGGGGATCTGCGGGTTCGGCGCGTCCGGCTGGGTCGCCTACGCCAACCCGGCGGCGGTGCGGCTCCTCGGCGCCACCGACCGCGACGCCTTGATGGGCCTGAGCCTCGACGCCCTGGTGGCGGAGCCTCCCGTCCCCCCGCTGCCCGGTCCTGGAGAGCCGCCGGTGGTTTGGTCCGACGCGACCCTGCGGCGGCGCGACGGCTCGACCTTCCCAGCGACGGCGGAGCTCCGCGCGGTCACCACCCCTGGCGCCCGCCTGGTGACGGTCCTGACGTTTCGCGACGCGACCGGGTCCCGGGCGCGCGAGAGCAGCCTCATCCGCGCCCAGAAGATGGAGGCGGTGGGGCAGCTGACCGGCGGCATCTGCCACGACTTCAACAACCTCCTCACGGTCATCGTCGGCAACCTCAAGATCCTGACCCTGGACGAGCTGATCGCGCGCGACGACCGTGAGCTGGTCGAGGACGCGCTGTCGGCGGCCTACGACGGCATCAACCTGACGCGGCGACTGCTGTCGATCGCCCGCGACCGGCAGCTGCGCCCGCGCGCGGTGGATCTGCGCCTGACGCTGCGGGACTTCGCGCGGCTGGTGTCGCGGGTGCTGCCGCCGAGCGTGCGCCTCGAGATCGACCCGGGGAGCGGCTTCGTCGCCGCGGTGGTGGACCGCGCGCAGCTCGAGAGCACCGTGCTCAACCTGGCGATCAACGCGCGCCACGCGATGCCCGCCGGCGGCGTGTTGCGCATCCTGGTCGACGCGATCGACGTCGCGGACGGCGCCGACGTCCCGGCGGGGCGCTACGCCCGTGTGCGCGTCGCGGACGACGGGATCGGTATGGACGAGGCGACCGCGCGGCGCGCCGTGGAGCCGTTCTTCACGACCCGCGAGGGCAGCGGCGGAACCGGACTCGGGCTGAGCATGGCGTACACCTTCGCTCGCCAGTCCGGCGGGACGCTGCTGCTCGACAGCCGGCCGGCGGAGGGCACCACGGTGACGCTGCTCCTGCCGTGGGTGGACCGCGCGTCGCCGCCGACCCTGGTGCACCAGGGCCCCATCGGGCGCCGCCGCGGGCGCGCGACGACCGGGGCGCGCGTGCTGGTGGTCGAGGACGAGGCGCGCGTGCGGCGGCTGGCCGTGAGGACGCTCATCGGGCTCGGCTACCACGTGACGGAGGCGGCCGACGCCGACCAGGCCCTCGACCGACTCCAGTCCGACCCGATCGACGTCGTCTTGAGCGACGTGCGGATGCCGGGGCCGCTCGACGGCTACGACCTGGCGCGGTGGATCCGGATGCACCGCCCCGACGTCCCGGTCGTGCTCGTGACCGGCTTCGATCCGCTCCCCGAGGGCGCCGAAGCCGCCCCGGCGGTCGACGCCGAGGTGCTGCGCAAGCCGTACCACGACGCGGACCTCGCCCGCGCCATCGAGGCGGCGCTGCTGCGCGGGTGACCACCTCCCGCGGCGAGCGCCCACGCCGGTCGCCCTCATGGCGCGGCGCCCTGCCGACCGCGCGCCGCATTCGTCAACATGATTGACAACCGTCTCCTCCCGACGACCGACGCCGCTCAGACTCGCTTCGCCACCGCCTGGCCCGCTTCGCGTTTGGCCAGGCGGCCCTTTCGGGGCTCCCTTCGGGGGGCGCGGGGCGCAGCGCCCGGGCATCGGTCGAAGACCTGCCGTCTCAGATCAGCTTCCGGTGGCGGTGACCTGGGCCTCGGTGGTCTCGCACCAGGCGACGTCCACCCCACCCTCGCGCGCGAGCTCGATCGCGCGCTCGCAGGCGGCGACGACGTCCTCGATGGAGTAGGGCCCGCCAGGTGGGACGGTGGTCCCGCCGAAGACCGCGGCGCAGGTGATCTCACGCCCATCGGCCAGCCTCACCGGCCGCGGGTTCAAGCGATCCCTGAGGCGGGCGACGACGGACGGGCCGTCGGCGCTGTCGCAGCTCGGCAACAGCAACCCGAAGGCGGGCACGTCGGACCCGATGCGCCCGAGCACGTCATCGGCGCGTAGCCCCTCCCGGATCCGGGCGGCGGCCTCGCGCAGCACGGCGAGGGCGTCGACGCCGTGGGGGTCGCCGGTCGCCTCGACGGCGTCCTCGAGCTCGACGAGGACGACGCTGAGCGGCCCGGCGGGGTGATCGGCCTGCCTCATGAGGCCGTCCAGTATGGTGCAGAGCTCGCGCCGGCTCGACACGCCGGTCCCGGTGTCCAGGCGGTTCAGCAGGGACACGTGAGAGCGCCTCGAGCTCAGCTCGCGCGCGAGGTGTTCCTTCTCGCGATGGAGCTCCTCGGTGCGCTGGATCCGGCCTACCCGAACCGCGCGGCTCCGCCCACCGTGCCCCTGAATCGGCCGCAGCGCCGCGCGGGTCGGGGCGCCGAGCAGGCTCTCGAGGGTGCAGCGCGGCGGGACCGGGAGCCCGAGCGTCGTCGCGAGGGCGGGGGCGGTGTCGGCGGCCTCCTCCAGGAGGTTCGCCAGGGTCATCGGTCGCCGGGTCCGCAACGCGGCGAGCTTGGCGCGCGCGCGCCCCAGGTTCACCTCCGTCGCGCCGACCTGACACAGGTCGGTCACGGCGTCGGCCAGCCGGAGGAGCTCCGAGAGGCGCTGGGCGCGCCGGTCCGGCAACGCGATGACGTCGTCGTGGTGCGCGCCGAGCGCGTGGGCCAGCCCCGGCGGGAGGTGCCACACGGGGGCGTAGGACGCCATGACCTCGGTGTGTGCCCCGCCGAAGATGGCGCGCTCCCAGAGGACGCGCTCGCCGATCGGCCGCGCCTGACAGAGGTCGAGCTGACCGGCGCGCTCGGGGCACAGGAGCCCCATCGCGACGACGCCGAAGTCCTGCAGCAGCCCGGCGGTGAAGGCCTCTCGCGGCGACTCGTAGCCGGCGGTGCGCGCGGCGGCGAACGCCACGCTCGCGCGACGGGTCGCGTCCTCGAGGAAGCGCTTGATGTTGAAGCCCGGGGCCGGGGCGGCGGCGATGATGGAGCGGACCGTCCACACCAGCGCGGCGTCGCGGAGCGCCGGGGCGCCGAGATCTCGCGCCACCTCCGTGATGGAGCTCGGTCGGCGCCCGGTCCCGAGCAGAGGGCTCCCTCCGAGGGCGAGCGCGATGTCGGCCAGGCCGGAGTCGGCGCCGACGAGCTGGACCAGGGTCGCGACGTCCGCGGCGCGGGCGACGGCGGCGAGGACCGCCGCGGCCGCCGGCGGCGGGAGGAGCTCGGGCGTGAGCGCCGGATCGACCGGGACGGCCAACCGCCCTTCGTGGTCGTGATAGGGCGCACGGCAAACGATGGGGCGCGGATCGGTCATGGACACTCCTTCCAGCCTTCCCTGTGTCGTCCCTCCTCGGGATTCCTTGAGCGCCGGTGAGAGAGACGGATGAATCCGTCCGTTCTGGACACCGCTCCTGGCCCCTCCTTCACGAAAATCGCACGAGGGGCGACGGGGCACCGGCGGCGTGCGCCCATGTGCGCTGGCGAAATAGCGCTCAAGGAAACACCAAAAGTCACGTTGTCGAGGTTGGAGCTACGCCCTGCGTGCACACCGAGGTGGAAGATGATGGCCCCCCAATCCGAGATCCAACCGCACGGGCACCCGCTCGCGGGCTTTGACGAAGCCCAGCTCACCCGCGTCGCGAGCCTCCTGCCGATGAGCCCGACCATCCTCCTCGAGGTCCAGCAGGCGCTCGACGACGGCGTCTCCGGGGCTCAACACCTCTCTCGCATCGTGCGGCGCGACCCGGCGCTCGTGGTGACGATGCTCCGGCTGATCAACTCGGCGTTCTACGGCCTGCCGCAACAGATCACCCGGCCGACGACGGCGATCGCCTACCTCGGCAACCAGGAGGTCTACCGCCTGGTCATCACCGCCTCCATCGTCAACACCTTCCGGCGCGTCGACCGCGCGCTGCTCGAGGGGTTCTGGCGCCAGGCGACCCTCTCGGCGCTCCTCACCCGCGACCTGACCCGCAGCCGCGCGCGCTGGCTCTCGAGCTCGACCGCCTGGACGCTGGGTCTGCTCCACGAGGTGGGCGCCCTCGCCTGCCTGGCCATCGATCCCACCGCCTACCTCCGCATCTCCGAGTGGCGAGCGACCCACCACGGCCTCCCCGAGGAGGCCGAGCGGGCGCTGGGCGTCGCGCCGCTGACCGCGTACGGGGCCATCCTCTGCCGCGAGTGGCGCCTGCCGCACCTGTTCGAGGTCGCCGCCGTCGGCCACCGCACCGGCATCGCCCCCGCGGACACCTCGGTCGACGAGGCGGACTATCTGCGCTTCACGGCCGCCGCGAGCGGGCTCGCCCACCTGGTCAGCGATCAGCTGCGCGACGACGTCCGCGACCAGCTGGCCGAGCACGTCTGCGAGCTGCTCAACATCGACAGCCACACCTTCTGGGACCTCGTCATCGAGACGCACAAGCTGCGCGACGAGGCCGAGCGCTCTGTAAGCGATCTGCTGTCGTAGGTCCCGCTCAACCGGTCGGCGGGGGTCCGCTGGTCCCAAGAACCGGGCGCCCCCCACCGCCCTCGTCTCCGTGGAGCCCCCCTATGTCCCGAGCTCCCCTCTCGCTCCTGCTCGCCCTCGGCCTCGCGATGAGCGCCAACGCGGCCTGCGGCGGCGCGGCCCAGCTGGCGATGCGCCCGAACGACGCGACGCTCCCGATCGTGAACGGCGAGGATCCCGGGCAGGCCCTGGGCCAGTGCGTGCGCTTCACCGAGAACGGGCCCGTCACGACCCCGTGCCCCCTCGGCGTGGAGGCGTTCTTCGGCAAGCCGAACGTCCATGAGATGACCAAGCCCGGCGCCTACGCGCACGGCGTCTACACCTGGGGCGGAGGCGTGCATCGGGCCGACGAGACCGTCGTGGCCTATGAGCTCGTGACCTACACGAGCCGCGCGATGACCTGGAAGGTGAAGCTCAAACCGAAGGACCTCCCGAAGCTCCGCGCGGTCTGCGGCGCCAGCGACCTGCGGCACACGCTCGTCGTGGTCCGGGCCTTCGAGGGCTGCTCCAAGGTGCTCGCCGGGGACCGGCGCCAGGCGTGGCGCTGGACCGTGGAGGACCTCGCGCACGGGGGGACGACCATAGGGCAGCCCCTGAGCTTCTGGTCGCAGGCCCCGGACCTCGACGAGGCGCCCGGCGGCGCGAGCTGCCAGACGCAGCGGGTGGTGCAGGTCGAGGTCGTGCCGGTCGAGCGCGCTTGCGAGCGCTACCGCGAGATGCTGTTCCCGCGCGAGCGCATCGCGACGACGCCCTGAGGGTGGGCGCGACCCGCGTTGGCCACGGGAGGAATCCCCTAAAGCAATAGTGGGCCACGACGATGGTACGGGTTGCGAGGCAAGCGGCCTCGCGGGGTGCAGCGGACTCCTCGGTCCTCGCCCCTCGACTCGACACCCGCGAGGCCCGCTCGATGTCACGGCTCACCCTCGTCTCCCTGGCGCTCTCAGTCGCCCTCGTCGGCTGCGACACGCCGCTGCTCGGCAACGACGACTCCGCGCTCATCAACCTGAGCCCGGGCCCTCACCAGGGCGGCGTCGGGAGCGGCGAGCCGAGCACCCCCGCCGGTGTCGTGGGCTACTCCCAGGAGACCGGGGCGGCGACCCTCGACGAGGCCGTCGCGCTGCTCGCCGAGGTCCGGGCGACCCTCGAGCTGCCGCCGGCGGCGGTCGTGTCGACCCTCACCGCGGCCGCGCAGGCCCACGCCGAGTACGTCGCGGCGAACCAGGACTACCACAAGGCGAACGGCATCAGCCCGCACCGCGAGGTGGCGCAGCTGGCCGGGTTCACCGGCGCCGCCCCGGCAGACCGGGTGGACTACGCCGGCTACGGCGGGCTCTACATCGGTGAGGTGATCGGCTACCAGCCGAAGCCGGTCGGCACGATGCAGGCGTGGCTCGAGTCCCTCTACCATCGGCTGCCGCTCATCCGCCGTGAGGCCGTCGAGGTCGGCATCGGCGGCGCCCTGGGCGACGCCATCGCGGCCCACGTCGTCGAGGTCGGGACCAACAGCGAGGCCTTCTCCGCCGCCAGCTCGGGGACGTACCCGCTGGTGGCGTATCCGCCGAACGGCGCGCTGGACGTGCCGGCGTCGTGGAGCGGCCTCGAGGCCCCGCAACCGACCCCGCCCCCCGCCGGCTACCCCAGCGGCCCGGTGCTGACGCTGAGCGCCACCATCGGGGCCATCGCGGTCGAGACCGCCGAGGTCCGGCCGATCGGCGGCGAGCCGGTCGCGGTGACCCTCCTGACGGCGCAGAACGACGAGCACCTGCAGGGGCGCGACGTCGCCGTCATCCCTCACCTGCCGCTCAGCCCCGGGGTCCGCTACGAGCTGGCCATCACCGGGCAGTGGCAAGGCAAGGCGTTCGCGTGGACGTCCACCTTCACGACCCGGCCCGAGTCCTGCGCGCTGTACGAGCGCGGCTGCGGGGCGGGGCGCGCTTGCTACGCACACGGTGGTGAGCTCGAGTGCCTGTGGGAGGGCGTCGGCACGGCGGGCGACGAGTGCCGCTACCTCGACGACTGCCAGGGCGGCCTGACGTGTCTCGGCTCGCGCTGCCGCCCGCTGTGCGAGGACGCCGGCGGCGCGAACGGGTGTGACGCGATGTGCCCCGGCGAGTCGCTGCTGGCGAGCGGGATCGACGGCGTGTCGGCCTGCCTCGGGCTGGCCTGCACCTCCGACTCGTGCGGCGCCGGCCAGGGTTGCTACTGGCTCGACGGGCTGGCGTGCGGCTGGTCCGGGAACCTCGGGCTCGGTGCGGACTGCACCTACGCGAACGATTGCCGGGCGGGGCTGAGCTGCCTCGGATCGCCCGGACAGCAGCACAAGTGCCACGCGCTGTGCGGCGGGAGCGGGATGCCGAGCTGCGACGTGGTGTGCAACACGTCGCCGTTCAGCCTCTCGGCGCAGCTCGGACTCAAGGCATGTCTGTAGGTCGGTTGGGGGGAGCAATGAAACGGACGACCCAAATACTGTTGACCCTGGTGATCAGCGCGGGCCCGTGCGCGGCGCTGGCGACGTCGCCGCCTCCGCCGATCACGGCCACGGCCACCGCGAGCCTCCCCGACGAGGGGCCGGAGCGCCTGGTCGACGGCTTCGCCGGGCGGCCGTGGATCGCCCCGATGGACCCGTCGGCGCCGCCCACCGTCACGCTGGACCTCGGCGTGGAGCGGTGGGTCTGGCAGATCCGCTTCATCCCCGGCCACGCCCGCACGACGCAGACCTTCGAGCGGTACGCGCGGCCGGCGCGCGTCCGGGTGGCGTGGGACGGCGGCGAGCGGGTGTTCGATCTCCACGATCGGCGGGCCCGGCAGGCGCTGGATCTCGGGCACCTCGCCGTCACCTCGCGGATCGCGTTGACGATCGAGGACACCTTCGGCCCGGCCGAGAACGGCGTGGCGATCGGCGACCTCATGCTGGTCGATCGACGCGACCCGACCGGCTTGAAGATGGACTTCTACCAGCGGATGGCGCGCTACCTCGATGGCCTGTCCGACGACGACGCGTACCCCCGCGCGCAGCACTACCTCGTGAAGTTCGGTGACAAGGCGGCGACGCCCCTGGCGCGGCTGGTCGCCGGTCACGACGCCAAGGTCGCGCGGCGGGCCCTCGAGGCCCTGATCGACCTCGGCGGCGACGACGCGCGGCAGGTGGTGGCGGAGCTGCTGGCGAGCCACCGCGACCACGCGCTGATGGCCCTGAGCGCGCTGCGCACGCGGCCGCTCAGCGGGTTCGGGGAGGCGCTCCTGGCGTTGGCCCACGCGGAGGACCCCGCGGTGATGCGGGCGGCCTATCACGCCCTCGCGGCGACCGGCAGCGCGGCGGCGCTCGAGGCGGTGGCCGCGGGCCTGCGCCTCGAGGCCGGCGTGGCACGCGAAGCAGCCGCCGACGCGCTGGGGAGCTTGCCGAGCGAGGCGGCGCTGGACGTCGTGCGGGGGCTCATGCGCGACCGAGACCCGGCGATCCGCGAGCGAGCGCTCGCGGTGCTCGGCCCGGTGGCCGAGCGCGACCCAGCGGCGTTGGCGTTCCTGGTGAAGCAGGCGCGCGACGGCGACGGCCGGGTTCAGGTGTCCGCGCTCGAGGTGCTGGCCCGGGTGCCCGCGCCCGAGACGCGCGCGCTGCTGACGGAGCTCATGCGCAACGGCAAGCCGCGGGTCGCGCGGGCGGCGGTGCGGGCGTTCCTGGCGCTGGACCCCGAGGGGGAGGCCTACCTGAGCGAGCACATGGACGAGCTGCGGCCGGCGGCCATCGAGCTCGCGGTCGCGCTGGCCCGCGACCGCAAGACCGCCGCGTCGACCGAGTTCCTGGTGCGCGCGCTGGCGTCCGGGGTCTGGGAGCCCTGGTACGCGCACGCCGCGGAGCTCTTGGCGATGCGTCACGAGGACGGGGTCGGCGCCGTGGTGCGCTGGCTCGTCGACCACCCGCGCGACGAGCGCATCGTGCGGCACTTCCTGGCCGACCAGGCGCCCCTGGCGGCGCAGGCGGCCGCCGAGGTGCTGGCGCAGGTGCGCCGCAGCCGCGCCCACACCGAGGTCAAGCTGCTGCTGCTCGAGGTCCTGCGGGACGGCGGGCGCCAGGTCGGAGCCGACATCGCGCTGGCGTACTACGTCGACACGGCGCTCGAGGTGCAGGTGCGGCGGGCTGGGTTCGACGCGCTGACGAGCGTCGCGCGCGGGCCGCAGGTCGAGGGGCTGGTGATGGCCGGGCTGGACTCGCCCGACGCCGAGGTCCGCCGCATCGCCTACATGGCCGTGAGCAAGCACCACCTCGAGGAGGCGCTGCCGCGGGTGCAGCGCGAGATCAGCGGGACGCGTCCCGACGAGTGGTCGCCCGGCGTGGTGACCGCGTACGGCGACCTCGGGGGCGAGCGGGCGATGGAGACCTTGCGCGAGCACTACCCGGTGGCGCCTCAGTCGACGCGCCACGCCATCCTGGAGACCGCGTGGCGGTCGGGGTCGGTGCGGGGGATCGAGCTGCTGGTCGACGCGGTGTCGAGCCACGATCGGGACACGCGGCGCTATGCGCTCGCGCTGCTGGAGCAGCAGCGCTGACCACGGGGAGAGGATCATGGGTTATCGGGGAATCACACGAATCGCGAGCGTCGCGCTGTGCGCGGCGGTCATCGGGTTGGCGCCGGGCTCGAGCCGGGCCGACAACGACTCCATCCTGACCATCGGCGTCGGGGCGGGGGTGGGGTATCGGCACGCGTCCGGCCCCGGCGAGATCGCCGCGATGGAGTTCGTCAACCAGGCCAACGTGCGCCTCAAGATGCTCTGGGTCCTCGGGGTCGACTTCTCGGTCGATCTGACGAAGGACACGAAGCTGACCGAGGCGGACGCGAGCACGCTGCACTACGGCGCGAAGATGCGCGCGACAGCGCTCTTCTACCCGATCCCGACGAGCGTCTTCGAGCTGTACCTCGGCGCCGGGCTCGGCGCGGGCAAGACCGAGGAGCTGTTCAGCCTGACGAGCCCGGGCAACTCGTATCACATCGGCGGCGGCTTCGAGGTGCACCTCAACGACCACTTCACCATCGACGCCTCGTTCTACATGGTCGTGCCCGGCTACGCCTCGCTGCGCAACCACGTCGAGCAGCTGGCCTACCAGATCGCCGACCAGACGGCCCAGGACGTCGCCAACGGCACGACCCCAGCGCCCACGTCGGTCAGCGACATCCCGCTGCCCGACATCACCGTCGGTGACTACATCACGCCGACGAACTACGAGCTGATGATCCGCATCTTCCTGTTTCTGTAAGCGGCGCGCCGCTCACGACCTCACAGCCCCGACGCCCGCAGCGCCTCGAAGTGGGCGCGCTGGGCGTCGTCGATGTCCTTCGGGGTCCGCACCACGATCCGCGCGAAGAGGTCCCCGTGCCCGCCCTTCTTGGGCATCCCCATGCCGCGCAGCCGCACCCGGGTGCCGGCCTGCGTCCCCGCCGGGACCTTCACGGTGTGCGCCTTGCCGTCCGGCGCCTCCACCGCCACGCTCCCGCCGAGGACGACGTCGGTCAACGCCACCTCGACGTCCATCTCCACGTCGTCGCCGCTGACGCGATAGCGCGGGTGCTCGGCGATGTTCACCTTCAACCGAAGGTCCCCTCGCGGCCCACCGCCCGAGCCTGGGTGGCCCTTGCCGCGCACCCGCAGCGTCTGCCCGGTCTTGATCCCCGCCGGGATCTTCACGCTGATCGTCTCCGGCCCGTCCGGCCCCGTGATCTCCAGGCTCCGTTCGCCGCCGTGGTAGGCCTCGTGGAAGCCCACCGTCACGTCGGTCTCGATGTCGCGCCCCGGGGCCGGCCCGCGGGCGCCGCCCTGGCCGAAGGGGTTGAACCCGCCGCGCCCGCCGCCGCCGCCGCCGCGCCGCCCGCCGAAGATCGAGCTGAAGTCGAACCCGCCGCGCCCGCCGCCGCGCCCCCCGAGCCCCATCTCCTCGAAGATCGAGCCGAAGTCGAAGTTGCGGAAGATCTCGTCGCGGTCGTACTGCTGCCCGAACCGCTCGGCCCCGTACATATCGTACTGCTGCCGCTTCTCGGGGTCGCCCAGGACCGCGTACGCCTCGTTGGCCTCCTTGAACTTGTCCTCGGCCTCGGGCGTGTCGTTGCGGTCCGGGTGGTACTTCATCGCCAGCTTCCGAAACGCCTTCTTGATGTCCTCCGCGCTCGCGTCCCGCGCGACCCCCAGGACGTCGTAGTAGCTCTTCGAAGACATCGCCCCTCCTCGCCATGCGCGCCGCTCCCGAGAGCGGCGCTCCGTGTGTTGCACGCCGTATCTTGGTCACCCGGTTGCGGGAATCAAGCGGCTCACTTCCCCCCGGCCGTGCCCTCGCCGCGCGGGTCAGCCGCCCCCTCGAGGCGCCCGTCCGCCGCCCGCCACAGCGCCGAGCCGTTCCCGAGGTGATCCCGCAGCGTCAGCGCGTGCCCGCGCCCCTCGAGCGCCGCCCGCGTGTCCGCCGACAGCGCCCAGGGCTCGTAGATCAGCGCGTCCGGATACCACTGATGGTGCACCCGCGGCGCCCCGACCGCCGCCCCGGCGTCCATCCCGTGATCGACCACGTTCAGCACCAGCTGCAGCGTCGTCGTGATGATGGTCGAGCCCCCCGGGCTCCCGAACACGCCCACCGCCTCGCCGTCCTTCAGCAACAGCGTCGGCGTCATGCTCGACAGCGGCCGCTTGCCCGCCGCCACCGCGTTCGCCTCGTCCCCGACCAGCCCGAACGCGTTCGGCGCGCCCGGCAGCGCGCTGAAGTCGTCCATCTCGTTGTTCAGCACGACCCCGGTGCCCGCTGCGACCCGCCCCGAGCCGAACCCCAGGTTCACCGTCTGCGTCAGCGCCACCGCGTCCCCGTTCGCGAACAACACCCCGAGGTGGCTCGTGTGCGTCGACTCGGTCGGCTTGACGTCCACCTCCGACAGCTCCGCCGCCGGCGTCGCGCGCTCGGCCCCGGCGACGTCCCTTCGCAGCCGCGAGATGACCCCCGCCCCGATGAAGCGCGCCCAGTCCACCGGGAACTGATCGGGATCCCCGAGCCCGTGAGCCCGCATCGCGAACGCCCGCTTCATCGTCTCGGCCAGCCGGTGCACGTAGGCCGCGCTCCCGAAGTCGAGCCCCTTGACGTCAGACGCCTCGAGCACGCCCAGCATCTGCACCAGCAGCAGCCCACCCGAGCTCGGCGGGCCCATGCTGTGCACCGCGTACCCGCGATAGCTCCCGGTGACCGGCGGCCGCTCCTTCACCGCGTACCCGGCCAGATCCGCCGCCGTCCACAGGCCGCCCTCGGCGTGTACCGCCGCCACCAGCGTCCGCGCCGTCTCGCCGACGTAGAAGTCCTCCCCCGCGCTCGCGACCACCCGCTCGAGGGTCCGCGCCAGGTCCGTCTGCCGCAGCAGCGCCCCGACCGGCCACGGCTCGCCGGCCGGCGTCAGGAAGATGGCCCGCCCCGCCGGGTTCAGCCGCTCACCGTACGCCGCCATCGCCGCGTGCATGCGCTCGGACACCGGGATGCCGTCCCGCGCGTAGCTGATCGCCGGCGCCGCCACCACCGCGAGCGGCAGCCGGCCGTACCTCTTGTGCATTGCAACAAGGCCGCGCACCAACCCGGGGATCCCGGACGCGCGCGCCGACCACGTGCTCTCCCCCGCGACGACGTGCCCGTCCTTGACGAACATGTCCCGGGTCGCCGCCGCCGGCGCCGTCTCGCGCATGTCGAAGGTCGTCGTCACGCCGTCGACGTGGACCACCGCGAGCGCCCCGCCGCCGAGCCCCGACCCGTAGGGCTCGGTGACCGCCACCGCCAGGCTCGTCGCCACCG
The DNA here is from genome assembly GCA_002841945.1 of Deltaproteobacteria bacterium HGW-Deltaproteobacteria-14. Lineage (GTDB taxonomy): Bacteria > Myxococcota_A > UBA9042 > PHBI01 > PHBI01 > PHBI01. The sequence continues at coordinate 642 of PHBI01000048.1, read as the reverse complement.
CGACGTCCACGGCGCTCCCCCCGGCCGCCAGGATCGCCTCGCCGGCGCGGGTCGCCAGCGCCTGCGGGCTCGCCACGATCCCCCGCTCCGCGCGCGCCGGCGCCGGCCACGCCCCACGGGCCGCCACGGGCACCACCACCACCACCAGCGCGGCCATCAGCGCCGCGACCCAACCACCTGAACACGCTGGTCTGTTCATGGGCGGGAGGTTCGCACCCCGGGGGCGCCTTTACAAGGACCCTCCCGGCCCGCTATAGCCCGAGCGATGCGCCCCCGACCCCGCGCCCGGCTCACCGGACTCCTCCTCGCCGCCGCGCTCCTCGGGGGCTGCACCGGCGCGACCGACACGAGCCTCGTCTGCCCGCTGCTGCCCCCGGGCGCCACCGCGAGCCTGACCGCCGGCGCCCCCATGCCCGGCGGCGACGCGGCCGGCGCCACCCGCACCGGCCACCTCGGCCTCGGCGAGCTCGTCGCCCACCCGATCGCGCTGACCGCCGGCCAGACCGTCCGGGCCCGCCTCGACCTCACCGGCGCCCGCGCCGTGCTGTGGACCTACGGCCCGCGCGACCCCTTCGGCGGCTTCCCCCACTGCCTCGGCCTCACCCCGGCCGCCGACGACGGGCGCGCCGTCGCCGCCACCGT
>PHBI01000047.1 GCA_002841945.1 Deltaproteobacteria bacterium HGW-Deltaproteobacteria-14 | reverse complement strand
GATGGGCGCCTCGCCTCTGTCCATCACCCAGCTCGACCGGATCTGGCCACCAGGCCATCAGCTACGTCGGGCGGTAACAGAGTTGAAGGCCAAGATCCGCCGTCTGTTCCACTCGGAGCAGTGGCCGGTGGGAACCATCGCTCGCGAGCTGGGGCTGCATCACAGCGCTGTTCGGAACGCGCTGGTGCGTGACGGCGTGCCGCTGACGGCGCTGGCGACGCGGCGTTCGAAGACCGACCCGTACTTGGCGTTCATGCTGTCTACGCTTGAGAAGTACCCGACGCTGACGGCGAGCCGGCTGTACGAGATGGTGCGTGAGCGGGGCTACGATGGTGGTCCAGACCACTTCCGTGCGGTGGTGGCACGCCATCGCCCGCGCAAGGCGGCCGAGGCGTTCATGCGCCTGTCGACGCTGCGGGGTGAGGAGGCGCAGGTCGACTGGGCCTTCTTTGGCCACATCGAGGTGGACGGGGTCCGGCGTCCGCTGGTGCTGTTCGTGATGGTGCTGTCTTGGTCGCGCTGGGCGTTCCTGCGCTTCGGGCTCGACATGCGCATGGGCAGCTTCCTCGAGCACCACGAGGCGGCGTTCCGGGCGTTCTCGGGGGTGGCTCGGGTGCTGCTCTACGACAACCTGAAGTCGGCGGTGACACAGCGCATCGGTGACGCCATCGTGTTCAACGAGGACCTGCTGGCGTTCGCGGGACACTATGGCTACGAGCCGCGTCCGGTCGCGCCGTACCGTGGCAACGAGAAGGGACGCGTCGAGCGGGCGATTCGCGACGTGCGGACGTCGTTCTTTGCGGCGCGCGAATGGACCGACCTTGCCGACCTGAACGCGCAGGCGGAGCGGTGGTGCCGCGAGGTGCGCGGGACGCGGCGTCACCCGGACGACCGGACGCTGACGGTCGCCCAGGCGTTCGACGAGGAGCGCGCCGTGCTGCGGCCGCTGCCGAGTGACGCGTTCCCGGTGGCGGACCGCGCCGAGGCGAAGGTCGGCAAGACGCCGTACGTCCGCTTCGACGGCAATGACTACAGCGTGCCGCACGACCGCGTGCGGCGGACGCTGACGGTCGTCGCGACCAGCGACACCGTGCGCGTGCTCGACGGCACCGCTGTCGTCGCCGCGCACGCGCGTTCATGGGGCAAGGGTCGACAGGTCGAGGACCCCGCGCACCTGGCGGCCCTGGTCGAGCGCAAGCGCGCCGCCCGCCAGGCGCGCGGCATGAACCGCGTCTTCGTGGCGGCCCCGCGGGCGCAGGAACTCGTGCGCCGGCTTGCCGAGCGCGGTGGCAACATCGGCGGCGCAGTGGCACGGCTCGGGGAACTCCTCGACGCTTTCGGGGCCACGGAACTGGCGGCGGCCATCGACGAGGCGATGGCCATGGATGCACCGCACGTCGCCGCGGTGCGTCAGGTCCTCGACCGTCGCCGACGCGACAATGGCCAGCTCGCGCCCATCGCCGTCACCTTGCCAGACGATCCGCGCGTGCGCGGCGTCGTCGTGCGACGGCCGACGCTCGGCGTGTACGACGCACTCAAGGGGCTCAAGGAGGCCGGCAATGAGTGACGACCTCGACAAGCGCCTTCGCGCCATCGGCCTCATCGGGCTCGCCGCGCGACTCGACGAGATCCGCGGCGAACCGTGGGTCGAGCGGGTCATCGCCATCGAGGCGGAGGAGCGCCAGCGACGCGGCTTCGATAGCCGATTCAAGAACAGTCGGCTCGGCCGCTTCAAGCCGATGGCCGACTACGACTGGAGTTGGCCGCGAGCCGCACACCGCGAGGCCATCGACGCTCTGTTCCAGCTCCGGTTCATCGAGGACGGGGCCAACGTCATCCTCGCCGGACCCAACGGAGTCGGAAAGACGATGATCGCGAAGAACCTCGCTCACGCGGTGATCCGAGCGGGCAAGACGGGGCGGTTCACGACGGCGAGCGCGATGCTCAACGAGCTGGTCGCCCAGGAGGGGCTGGTCGCCTTGTCGCGCGCCTATCGGCGTTACACGAGCCCGGCGGTCCTGGTCGTCGATGAACTCGGCTACGTCGCCTACGGCAATCGCCACGCCGACGTGCTCTTCGAGGTCGTGAACCGCCGCTACGAGCTGGGCCGCAGCGTCATCGTCACGACCAACAGAGCCTTCCAAGAGTGGGGAGACCTGTTCCCGAACGCCACCTGCGTCGTCCCTCTCGTCGACCGCCTCGTCCACAGAAGCGACATCTTCGAGATCGACGGCGACTCCTACCGCCTCAAGGAGGCTCAGGAGCGCGCCCGAAGCCGCGAGGCGTGAACCAGGGCGCGGCCGGCCATCGCCCACACCGGTCGCCGGCCGCGCTACTCGCCACAGCAGATGGCGATGCCAGCGCAATTCGCCGAACGCAGCGGTGACATCGCGCGCAACTCGCCACCCACACCGATGGAATCACGCGCAACTCGCCGTTTCCACGCGCTCTTTGAGCACCATCAACACGAGGACCTGCCATGCGATGACGGCCTCCACTGTACGTCGCACGACCGTTGCCACGCGGGTGTGTGCGGTGGTGAGGCCGTCGACTGTGATGACGGAATCGATTGCACGGTGACCGGGTGCTCAGAGTCCGAGGGGGGCTGCGTCGAGTTGAGCAACACCTGCGCCTGCGACGTGGACGCGGACTGCGCGAACACCACGCTGTGCGACGGGGAGGAATTCTGCAACTCGAAGCGAGACTGCGAGGGCGGCGTCCCGGTGACGTGCGACGATCCCGGCGACGTCTGCCTCGTCGCGTCCTGCGTCCCCGCGACCGGCACCTGTATCGTGCAGAACGCGTCGACCACCACGAGCTGCGACGACGGAAACGCCTGCACCGTCGGCGACCACTGCCAAGCCGGTACCTGCAAGTCCGGCAACCCCGCGAGCGACGCTTTTGGCGACTGGAATCTCCTCCTGGGACGCCATGGCGAGGCGACGTTCCAGAGCTTCGGAGGGGTGCCGATCACGGCCCACGTAAACGGGTCAACAACGTTGGCCATTGGCCACACCGTGCCCTACCCCGTCTACGCGAAGTCGTTCTCTGGTGTGCCCGTGCTGACGCTTGCTGTCGATGACATCCAACCCATGACGCTCGATCTCGTGACGTACGCACCGAACGGATCGTCCGTTGTGGCTACCACGATTGGGAGGGGTACCCCTGGCTCGATCTCGCGGTACGACCTCGCATCCGTATCACCTGCAGGCGCGACTGCGGTCTTCCTCAGGGGGCCCGCGGTCCTTGGCAACGGCGCATCGCTTCCGTCAGACACGTATGCGCTGATCGCAGTTGCAGGCGACGGAAGCTTCTCCTGGATGCGGACCATAACGAGCACGGGGCCGTTCTCGACCGCGATGCTACGCTCAACGGACAGCGACGCTGACCAGGTAGGTTTGATCACGATCTACGGTGGTGCTGGAGCGACGATCGCGGACGCCGCGAGCCAGCCTCCACTTGTGTTGTCTGGTCCCGGACAAGCGCTGATCATGTTCGCGGCCAACGGGGACCGGCTGTGGGTGGCACATCTTCCGGTGCGGGCAGTGGACAGGGGGAGCGTGGCCGCCGACAGGTACTCCGTTGTAGCGGCGAGCGTCGACGCTGACCTGGAGTTCGAGACGCCAGGCGGGACGGTCGTTGTTCCGAAGCTTGGTACGTCGCTGTTCGATCTTGCGGTGATTGGCTACGGCGAAGATGGACGGGCGTTGTGGGGGAAGACCATCGCCTCGGCTGGAAACAACGTCACCGCGATGGTCCGGACTTCTGCGGGGGGGCCGCACTGGATCGTCTCGGTCTACGGGAAACCCAACGCCGACGCGGCGTTCGTCGGACCTGACGGCGTTGAGGCCATTTCTACGGCGCTAGCCGACGAGAACTCATTCCCCTCCGTCTTCGCGGCGATCGCAGACGACGGCACGCTCCTGTGGACGCATCGCCTTCCGAGCGCCGGCCCTACCAACGCAGTCCGCCTGTCGACCAACGGACAGCATCTACGATGGCTCGCGAGCGTCGAATCCTCCACGACGCTCGACGGCGTGACCCTCGAGGTCGCCGACAGCACCACGGCGATGTACGCGATCGAGGCGTCGAGCTTGGACGGCACCGTGACGGGAGCGCAGCAGGTAGCGGCGTCCGTGGTCAACCGGTCCAACGCGTGGAGCTACCTCGACCTCGCCACCAACCCTGCAGGCGCGTTGTACGCCTGCGGGCGCATGAAGGGTACGACGACGCTCGGAGGCGCCGTGCAAGACACGGTTACCGTTGATCCCAACCAAGAAGGGCTCTTCTTGATGCGGCTCAACTCGGGCGACGCGCTCTTCTGCCCATGACCGTGAACGACCGAATTCCCGCGACGGAAATCACGGTCCGTCGCGGGATTCGGTCGCACACGAATTCGGCTCGAGGCAGCTACTCGGCGCGGGCGCCGAAGAAGATGGCGGCGAAGTTCGTCGACGAGCCGCCGCCGAAGTCGAGGGTAACGTCCCACTGGCACGGCGTGGACTGCGAGCCGATACCGTCAACGATCATGTCGTTGTTGAAGTCCGACAGTGTGCAGGGCGCCTTGGTGCCAATCGTAAACACGTCCCCGGTGTTGAGGTCGAGGTTGACCAGCGTCGAGCGCAGGAAACTTGGCCCTGCCGTCACGATCGCATTGCAGGCGGCGTTGACCGCGTTCTCGGTCCCGCTGTCGAGGGTGTTGTTCTTGTTGCCGATGGTGCCGTCGGAGAATACGCCACAGCAGTCGAGTCCGGTGCTAGGCGTCAGGCATTCGACGCCGCCACCGATGAGGAAGCCGAGGAGCTCCTCATAGGTGTCGATGACGTCTTCACCGGTGAAGATCGGCAGCAGGAACTTCTCCATGAAGTAGTTGATGAGGGCCCCGTAGTGGAGGTTCAGCGGGTGCTTGTCGATCGTGAGCTTCCAGTCGTCGGCCACGCTGGCGCCGAACGAGCCCGACACCGCCTGCTGCTGGATCGCGTTGATGGAGAACTGGCGGGAGCCGCAGCTCGCCTCGACCGCGGGGTCGCAGTTGGCACCGAGGCTCCACTTGACCTTCACCGTGTGCCAGTTCTCGGCGGTGTCCGCCTCGGCCCACTTGCCCGTCGGGTCGGGCTCCTTCTTGAAGTTCAGAGTGGCGTCGATCTCGAACGCCTTCAGGATGCTGGCGATGTCACCGCCGGCTTCCAGCACCTGGCCGAAGACCGTGTCCTTGGCGATGCCTTTTAGGATTCCGTCGACCGTGTCGAACACGAAACCACCGAGCGTGCCCTGCTCTACCTCGCCATCCGGCCCACGGGTGAAGAGCGAGCCGCAGAAGCCTGAGAGCTGCTGGTCGTCGAAGCCGCCGAGCAGGTCGCACGCGAGCTCGAACACCGTCTGCGTCGGCGACTCGAAGAAGCCCACGACGTAGTTGACCCAGGTCCGGTAGGGCTCGGGGATGGCGCTGACGAAGTCGAAGCGACTCGTGATGTTGTAGGCGCCGGCGTAGACCGGCGCGCGGTCGATGAGCTCGACCTCGACCGTCGTCGACTTGGCGTACTCGACGATGCCCTGGGTGTCGTTGCAGCCCCACGCCTGGATGGCGTCGTTCTGGTTCTTCGAGAAGAGGAAGATCGTGTACTTCTGCGGGGTCTCGGTCTCGAGGTTGTCGAAGGCGGGGAACTTCGCCGACTGGGTCAGCTGGATGTTGTCCTTGGACTGCGCCGCCGTGGCGTTCTCGAAGAGGTCGAGGAGGTTCGCGCAGCTCGGGACGCCCGCCGTGTTCTGCTTGTAGAGCCAGACGCTGTAGTTGCCGACCGGGCGGCTCCCCGCGTAGGTGCCGATGACCGTGAGCGGCACCTGCCCCTTGGGCGTCACCACCACGTCGAAGTGGAGCGCCGGGATGTCGGAGTTCTCGATGAACGCCTTCACGCCGAACTGACCCACGTGGGAGTCCCGCGACTTCGTCTCGACCTGCCCGACCCCGAGCTCGTCGGTCACGCTCGAGAGCGTGTTGAGGAAGCCGAGGTTGTCGGCGTCGTTCTCGAGCGCGAACTTCACCACCTGCCCCGGGGTGGCGGCGCCGTCCTCGGTGTAGAGGACCTTCAGCGTCCGGCGCTCGGTGTACGAGATCGAGATGGTGCAGTGGTCGGTGCCCTTGCACGCGATCTGGTCGTCACCGAACGCCTGCTCGAACTCGAGGCGGCGCACGGCGGCGATCTGGTTGGTGTCGGGGAGGTTGACGGTGTCCCCACCGATCACGTCGGGGAAGATGGCGTCGACGCCCGTGTCGGTGGTCCCGCTGGTGTCATCCCCGCAGGCGATGAGCCCCACGGCCAACGTCGAGAGCGTGAACAGTGCGATCTTGCGGAGCATCTCCAACCTCGTCCTGCGTGATGCGGGTGCGTCCGGCGCGCGCTTGCACCCGCGCCAGAATGCCGAAAATCGGGTCCCCATCGCAAGCGCACGAGCGCCCAGGTGGCTGACTCTCGACGCGACGCTGTGGGCCTGAAATCGGCGCGGAGTCTACGGATCCACGACGCGCCGTGTCAAGCAACGAGGCGCGCCGTATTCCTCGGATTCTCGGGTGTTTCCGACGTTCGCGCCGCAGCGAGGGGCGATCTCGGGATCGCCGCCCCGTGACGCGCCCGCTGCATCGCAACATGAATCACTTCAGGTAGCGGTCGACGTTCGCGTTATGATCCTGAAGCGTCTTGGCGAACGCGTGTCGGCCGGTGCCATCCCGCATCGCAACGAAGTAGAGCAGGTCGTGGCGCTCGGGGCGCAGCGCCGCGACGAGCGCGCCCTCACCCGGGCTGCAGATGGGCCCGGGGGGGAGCCCCGGGATCGCGTAGGTGTTGTACGGGTTCGTCGCGTCGAGGCGGTCCGCCTTCGTGGGCGCCCTCCCCTGCCGGTCCGACCGGTACATCAGCGTCGGGTCCGTCTGCAGGCGCATCCCCTTCTCGAGGCGGTTGTAGAAGACCCCTGCGATCCGCGCGGCCTCGCCCGGGTCCTGGGCCTCGGCCTCGACGAGGGACGCCATCGTGACGAGGTCGAGCTCGCTCAGGTGGTAGCGCGCACGCACCGCGAGCAGATCGCTCCGCCACCGCGTCCGCAGCCGCTCCCACACCGTCGCGAAGTGAGCCACGGCGCGCTCGACGGCGTCCGTCGCCGTCGCGTCCACGTCCAAGAAGTAGGTCTCGGGGAACAGGAACCCCTCGAGGTAGGTCTGTCCCACGCCGTCCGGGCGAGGGTCCCGCGGCGGCCCGACCGGCACGCCGAGACCGGCCACCCGGCCGTGGTCGGCGGCCAGCGCGACCACCGCGTCGGCGCTGCCGATCCCCAACGCCGCGACGCGGTCGGCGGCCTCCCACACGGTCTCCCCCGGGATGAGCGTCAGCGACAGCTGCGAGGCCGGCGCCGGCGGCAGCTTCAGGACGTCGGCGATCTTCAGCGCGTCGGCGTTCCCCGGGAAGGTGTACACGCCGGCCTGCACCTTCGCGTAGGCCCCCGAGAGCTTCAGCACCCAGTCGAGCGCCGTCGGGTGCTCGGTCAGGTGAGCGCCCTCGATGAGCCGCACCACCGCGTCGCGCGACGCGCCGCGCGGGATCTGCACGTCGACCGTCGCCGGGTTGCCGTCGGGGCGCGCCGTCACCTGGAGGTAAGCCACCCCGGCGAACACCACGAGCCCCAGCAGCACGAGCAGCACCCCCGCCCGCCACAGCCCCCGCCGCGGCGCCTTGGCCAGCGGTGCGCCCCGCCCCGCGCGCGCCGCGCTCACGCCCCGCTCCGGGCGGCGCCGTCGAGCCACTCCTGTAGCAGCACCGCGGCCGCCGCCTGGTCGATGCGCCCCTTGTCGTGCTGCCCCTTCCTCTTCTTCCGGCGGCCGCCGTCGGCCACCCGCAGCGCGTCCTCGGCGGTGACCGAGGAGAAGCGCTCGTCCCAGCGCGCGACCGGGAGGCCGACCGTCGCCTCGAGCTTCGCCGCGAACTTCTCGGCCATCTCCGCCATGTCGCCGACGGAGCCGTCGAGTCGGTAGGGGATGCCGACGACGATCTGCGCGACCTCATGCTCGCTGGCCAGCGCCGCGACGCGCCTGATCTGGAGCCCCTTGTCCTTCTCGTGGACCGTCGTGAGCGGCGTCGCCAGCGTCCGCGTCGGATCGCTCAGCGCCACGCCGATGCGCGCCTCCCCGAAGTCGATGCCCATGACCCGGCTCATGCTCGTGCCGCCCTCAGCCCGGGTAGATGACGAAGCCGTTGGCGCGGATCGACAGGAGATCCATCGACAGCGCCACGGCGTAGTGGACCGCCACCCCGAGCCACATCGAGCGGTGCTTGAGCGCCAGGAACCCGAGCGTCATCCCGGCCGCGATGGCGCCGAGGGTCTCCGGGAACGGCTTGCCGAAGTGCCCGGTGACGTACGGCACGACCATCAGGACCAGGCCGTAGAGCCCGAGGTCGCGCTCGAGGCCGAAGGTGAGGTAGCCGCGCCAGAAGCTCTCTCCCGAGATGAAGACCAGCAGGTAGAAGGCCTGGTAGACGATGAAGTGGCTGAACGCAATCCCGCCCTCGGGCGACACGATGTCGCGACACATCGGGTACTTCGCCTGAAACGCCGCCGTGAACGAGACCTTGATGACGAAGGGGAGCACCCCGAGGAACAGCAGCAGGTAGACGATCCAGACCCGCCGGACGGTCGGCGGGTGCGGGTTGTGCGACGCGCGCAGGCCGAGCTCCCCCGGACGCATCCCGAGCAGCCAGCGTGCCCCCATGAACGGCATCACGAGCCGAAAGAGCACCGCACACAGCGCGAAGTACATGAAGGCGTAGAGCGGCGCCCAGGGGCCGTCGTGGGGGATGATCGCGTGCCAGTAGCGGCCGTAGGCGTCCATCCGACCGAAGTACCAGAACAGCAGGAACAGGCCGGTCGCCGAGCCGAGCACGAGCCACGTCCGGCGGGTGATGCGCGCGAGCAGCGACGGCCCGTGAAAGAGCGCCAGCACCCCAAAGCACATCGCGAAGCCGAGCAGGATGTGGAGCCCCTGCCACTGCTTGTCGTGGAGAAAGCCCCAGTCGTAGCGCGCCTTCACCTGCAGCGCGATCAGCCCCAGCATGAGCAGCAGCGCCAGCGGCTTCACCCGCGGCGCGTCGGGGCCGGCCCCCGGGGCGCGCGGCTCGAGGAGCGCGCGGAGCCATGCGCCGAGCGATCCCGCGACCGGCGGCGGCCCTGTCGACAGCGGCGGGCTCAGGCCTCGATCGTCCGGAGGTCGGCCGCCACCTCGAAGCGCGCGCCGGTGACGCGCCGGACGCCCTCGACCGTCTCGCCCGGCGCGATCTCCGACAGGACGAGCTTCTTCGCGTCACCGTCGGCGACCACGTCGAACCAGCCGAGCTCGGTCAGGACGTGGTCGACGCAGCCGCGGCCGGTGAGCGGCAGGTCGCACTCGCGCAGCAGCTTCGGCACGTCCCCCTTGGCGGTGTGGCTCATGATGACGATGACCCGCCGCGCGCCGGCGACCAGGTCCATGGCCCCGCCCATGCCCTTGACCATCTTGCCGGGGATCATCCAGTTGGCGAGATCCCCCTGCTCGCTGACCTGCATCGCCCCGAGGATGGCCAGATCGATGTGCCCCCCGCGGATCATCGCGAAGGACTCCGCGCTCGAGAAGAAGCTCGACCCGGGAAGCGTCGTGACCGTCTGCTTGCCGGCGTTGATGAGATCGGGGTCCTCGTCCCCCTCGTAGGGGAACGGCCCGATGCCGAGGAGGCCGTTCTCCGAGTGGAGGACGACCTGCACGCCGTCGGGGATGTGGTTGGCCACCATCGTGGGCATCCCGATCCCGAGGTTCACGTAGAACCCGTCCTCGAGCTCCTGGGCGACGCGCTTGACGATCTGCTCGCGTGACAACGCCATGTATTGTTCCTCCCTAGGTTGGGGGTGAGGTCGAAATGGGATGGCCGAGATGCCAAAGGAGGCGGCGGCGCCTGTGTGTCATCGAAAACGAAGGCAGGCCGGGCGCCTTCCGAGCTTTTCGAAGGCGCGCAGGCGGCGTCGGATCCAAAGGTAGGTTGGTCATCTTGTTTTGCCCTCACCCCTTGTCGCGCTCGCCGTTACGCCCGCGGCCGCAGGGTGCGCTGCTCGATGGGCTTCTCGTAGTCGACACCCGTGAAGATGCGCTGCACGTAGATGCCCGGGGTGTGGATCATGTCCGGGTCGAGCTCGCCGGCGGGCACGAGCTCCTCGACCTCGGCGATGGTCACCCGCGCGGCCGTCGCCATCATCGGGTTGAAGTTGCGCGCGGTCGCCCGGTAGACGAGGTTGCCGTGGGTGTCGCCCTTCCACGCCTTCACGAAGGCGAAGTCGGCCTTCAGCGCGGTCTCGAGCACGCACGGGACGCCATCGAGGACCCGCGTCTCCTTGCCGTCAGCGACCACCGTCCCGAAGCCCGTCGGCGTGAAGAAGGCAGGGATTCCGGCGCCCCCCGCGCGGATGCGCTCCGCCAGGGTGCCCTGGGGGACCAGATCCACCTCGAGCTCGCCGCTGAGAAACTGCTGCTCGAAGTTCTTGTTCTCGCCGACGTAGCTCGAGATCATCTTCCGGATCTGGCGCGCCTGTAGCAGGATCCCGAGCCCCTTGTCGTCGATCCCGCAGTTGTTCGAGATGACGACGAGGTCCTTGCTGCCTCTATCGTGGAGCGCCTGGATGAGGTTCTCGGGGTTGCCGCACAGGCCGAACCCGCCACTCATCAGCGTCGCCCCGTCAGCGAGGTCGAAGATGGCCGCGGCCGCGTTCGCGTAGACCTTGTTCACGTGTCCCTCCCGTTGCTGCTCAGGGTTAACACTTCCGTCAGCACGGCTCAATCGCTCACCCGGCTGGAGTCGAAGGGCGCATGGCCTTGACCCGCGCCTCGAGCTTCGCCTCCCCACGGAACACGTTGAGCTCCGGGATCCAGGCGAGATCGACGCGATCGCCAGGCGCCGGGCAGTCCGCCGCCTGACCGAAGGCGATAGCGTCGATCGCGCGCCCCGCCCCGCCGTCGAAGCGCAGCTTGACGTGGCGCCGATCCTCGCCAACCAGGCGGGCCTCGAAGACGTACGCCCCGCGCGCCAGGAAGGTCGGCTCGGGGTTGCCCTGCCCGTAGGGCGCGAGGCGCCGCGTGTCCTCGTAGAGCGCGTCGCACAGCCACTCGAGCGGGACCTCGGAGTCGAGCCGCAGCCGCCGCGTCAGGTGCGCGTCGTCGAGCGCCGCCCGCGCCGCCGCCTCGAACGCCGCGGCGAAGGCGTCGACGCGCCCGACCTCGAGGGTCATGCCCGCCGCGTGATCGTGACCGCCGTACTTCACGAGGTGCTCGGCGAGCAGCTCGAGGTGGGCCACCAGCCGGAAGCCCTTGATCGAGCGCGCCGAGCCCTTCGCGAGGCCGTCCTCGACGGACAGCAGCACGGTCGGCCGGTGGAAGCGCTCGACCAGCTTCGACGCGACGATACCGAGCACCCCGCTGTGCCAGCCGGGCCGCGCGAGCACGATCGAGCGCCGGGCGCCGGGGTCCCCGGCCTCCTCGACGAGCCGCACCGCCTCCTGGAAGATCTCCTCCTGGACCTGCCGCCGCTCGAGGTTGTAGGCGTCCACACCGGCGGCGATCTGCGCCGCCTCGGCCACGTCCTCGGTGGTCATCAGCGCGACCCCGGCGCTCGCGTGGGCCATCCGCCCGGCGGCGTTGATGCGCGGGCCGAGGTGAAACCCCACCGCCCCCGCGCTGACCCGCTCCGGCCGGATGGCGGCGACCTGGCACAGCGCCCGCACCCCCGGGCGCGTCGACGCCGCCACGCGCGCGAGCCCGGCGCTCGTGATGATGCGGTTGACCCCGATGAGCGGCACCATGTCCGCCACGGTCCCGATGGCGGTGAGGTCGAGGAAGTCGCGCAGATCGGGCTCGGCCCGGGCGCGAAACCACCCCCGCTCGCGCAGCCGCGACCGCAGCGCGATGAGCAGGACCCAGGTCACCCCGCACGCCGCGAGGCGCTTGTCCGGGTAGCCGCAGTCCGCCTGCATCGGGTTCAAGATGGCGTGGGCCCGCGGCAGGGTCGCGGGCACCTGGTGGTGGTCCACGATGATGACGTCGGCGCCGTTGTCGCACGCGACGTCGACCTCGGCGGCGTTGGAGATGCCGCAGTCGACCGTGATGATGAGGGTCGCGCCCGCCTGGGCGGCCGCCGCGACCCCCGCCGCGTTGAGCCCGTAGCCCTCGGTGAAGCGGTCGGGGACGACGTTGCGGACGGCCACCCCGATCGCCCGGAAGAACGCGATCAGCTGGGCCGCCGAGGTCACCCCGTCGACGTCGTAGTCCCCCCAGACGCAGATCGTCTCGCGTCGGTCGAGCGCCCCGATGATGCGGTCCACCGCGCGCTCCATGCCCTTCATCGCGAACGGGTCGGGCAACGCGCCGAGCCGCGGCGACAAGAACGCGCGCGCCTCGGCGAGGTCGGCGAGGCCCCGGTTGACGAGCAGCGACGCGACGAGCTCGGTCACGCGGAGCTCCCTCGCTAGCATGCGCACTTGCGAGGGGTCCGGCTGACGCATCTCCCAGATGACCGGGATCTTGGCGCTCACCGTAGAAAACCCCCGCCCTTGTGCAGTGCGTCAAAACGAGCGAGGCGCCCGCAGGCGCCTCGCTCGGTCACGCGCTCATACCGCGGCCTTCGCGCGGTTCGACTTGTCGCCGGGCTTGTTGTTGCCCGAGCGGGAGTCTTCCTTCTGATGCGCGTTGCGGCGCTCGAGGTACTGGTCCATGTAGAACACGAGCGGGCTCGCGATGTAGACGGAGGAGTACGTCCCGATGGTGATGCCGATGAACAGCGCCAGGGCGAAGTCGCGGATCTGACCGCCGCCGAACACCAGGATGGCGATGACCGAAAACAGGGTCGTGGCCGAGGTGAGGGTCGTGCGGGACAGGGTGTTGTTGATGGCGCGGTTGAGGAGCTTGAGCATCCCCTGACCGCGGTAGGTCTCGAAGGTCTCGCGGACGCGGTCCATCACCACGATGGTGTCGTTGAGCGAGTAGCCGATGATGGTGAGGAGCGCCGCGATGATGGGCAGCGAGAACTTCACCTGGAGCACCGCGAAGAAGCCCATCGTGATGATGACGTCGTGGACGAGGGCCGCGACGGCGCCCGGAGCGTAGCGGAAGTCGAAGCGCACCGTGATGTAGATCAGGATGCCGATGATGGCGTAGAGGAGCGCCAGCAGGCCGTTGTTGAAGAGGTCCTTACCGACCGACGGTGAGACGCTCATCGAGCTCTCGACGGTGATGAACGACCCGGGGAAGTCGGCCAGCAGCCGGGCCTCGACGACCCCGCGCAGCTCCTCGACGTTGACCGTGAAGTTCTTGTCGGTCTTGCCGACGAGCTCCTGCTGCTTCTTCGCCTCGTACTCGGCCTGGCTCGGCCCGGCCGAGACCTCCTCGGCGTTGGCGTCGTCCCCTCCGGTGGCGCGGGCGTCCTGGCGGGCCAGGTCCTGCGCGCGGAGGAAGTCGACCTCGAGCTGCTGCTCGTAGTTCGACGTGGCCGTGATGTGCTCGTAGCCGAGGGACTTGAAGAGCGCCTTGAGGTCGCCCTCGCGGGTCAGGATGTCGGCGTCGCCGGCGAAGTACAGGTAGAAGGTGTCCGAGTCCTCGCGGCTCTGGACCCGGGTCTCCGCGCCGTACTTGTCCTGGATCGCCTTGACGATGGCCGCCCGCTTGTCCGGGACGATGAGCGTCGTGATCTCGGTGTAGATCAGGAAGCGATCGACGTCGCGGGTCGTACACTCGCGCTTGGCGGGGCCAGCGGCTTGCGGCACGTCCTTGCAGGTCGTGATCTCGCTGCCGACGCCGGTCGAGAAGTCCTGGACCGTGACCTCGCTGTCGGCGTTGCCGAGCTCGCTGGCGAGCAGCGCGCTGACCGAGTCCCCGATCTTGCCGCGATCGCTGACGCTGCCTTGTTCGAAGCTCGCTACAACGGCGCTACCGCCCTTGAAGTCGATGCCTTGGTTGAGTCCGAACGCGAACAGCCCGACGAGGCTGGCCGCGATGAGCACGCCCGAGAAGACGAAAGCCTTCTTCCGCGCACCCATGAAGTCGATATTGATGTCGTCCGGAATGAACTTCATCGGTGCACCTCAGATGGAGAGCTCGGTGGGCTTCTTGGAGTTCAGCCAGTAATTGAAGAGCATGCGGGCGACGACGACCGCGGTGAAGACCGAGCTGACGATGCCGATAAGCAGCGTCACGGCGAAGTTTCGGATGGTCCCGCTGGTGTAGTTCAGCAGGATGAAGCCCGCGAGCGCCGTCGTGATGTTGGCGTCGAGGATGGCGGAGAGCGCCTTGCTGTATCCGGCGTCGACCGCGGCCCGCGGGGTTCGCCCGGCGACCAGCTCCTCGCGTATGCGCTCGAAGATGATGATGTTGGCGTCCACCGCCATACCGATCGTGAGGATGATGCCCGCGATGCCCGGCAGGGTCAGCGCCGTGTTGAAGCTCACCAGGATGGTGGTGATGAGCAGCATGTTGAAGAGGAGCACCGTCACGGCGATGAGACCCGAGACGCGGTAGTAGAGGATCATGAAGGCCACGACCAGCGCGAAGCCGACCGAGAGCGCCACGATGCCGGCGTTGACCGAGTCGTGCCCCAGGCTGGGCCCGACCTCGTTGTCGTGTACCTTGTAGACCGGGGCCTGGTAGGCGCCCTGGTTGAGGACCTGCGACAGCGCGCGGGCCTCCTGCACCATCTGGGTGACGTTGCCGCCCCGACCGACGGTGATGCGGGCGCGGCCGCCGGCGATCTTCTCTTCGATCTGCGGGGCCGAGGCGACGTCGTCGTCGAGGAGGATGGCCAGGTACTCCTTGACGTTGTTGCCGGTGGCGTCGGCGAACAGCCGCGCGCCCTCGCTGTTGAAGTCGAGGAGCACCACGGGCTGGTTCTTCTCGTCGTAGCTGGCGCGGGCGCGGGCGAGGTTCTGACCGGTGACCTCGACCTTGTCGAACAGGTACTGGGTGCGCCAGTACCAGTCGCTGCGGCTGCCGTCGCGGGCGAAGTCCTCGATGAACTCGTAGCCGATCATGTGGCCGGACGGGATCTCGAGGGTGCGGATGAACTTGACGAGCCCGCTCTTGGTCTCGGCCCGGACGAAGAAGCCGGTGGCGCTGTTCGCGCCCCCGATCTGCAGCGTCTCGCCGTCCTCGGGGTGGGCCTTCTTGTAGGCCTCGACGGCGGCGGCCTGGTCCTTGAAGAAGGTCCCGGCGCGGTCGACGAAGCGCATCGTCAGCTGCGCCGTCCGGCCCAGGTGCTGTCGCACGAGGTCCATCTGCTGCTTGCCGACGCCCGGGATCTGCACCGAAATGTCCGAGTCGCCCGCGATGCGGACGTCCGGGTCGAGGAGGCCCATCGCCTCCACGCGCTTCTCGATGTTGTCGCGGGTCTCGCGCACGATCTGGTTTTGGATCGTCACGACCTGCTTGTCGGGGAGGATCAGGTCGTAGGCCCGGTTCCCTGCCGAGGAGATCTCGTAGCGATCGTCGATGCCGCGGAGGACCTCGGCGTCGAAGAGACCGGCGGCCTGATCGTCGGCGAAGGTCACGCGGACCACGCTGATGTCCGTCGTCTCGAACTGGATCCGCTTTCCATAGGTGTCGAAGGCGGCGCGGTCGAGGTCGGCGACGTTCTTGTTGTCAGCCTTGGCGAGCTCTTCGACGATGCGGGTGCGGACCGAGTCTCCGACCTTGCGACCTGCGTCCTCGACCGCGTGCTTCCAGTCGACCGTGTAGCGCAGCTCGAGGCCGCCCTGGAGGTCGAGGCCGCCGCGGAGCGACTTCGAGAACGGGTACCACGACGGCACGTCGATGACCGACGGCAGCGTGTAGATCACCGAGAAGACGAACAGCGCCCATGTGAAGATCGCGCGCCAGTTGCGCTTCTTGTTCATGCCTTGGGGCTCCTTGAAGAGGAAGCCGACCCCCGCCGGCGAGTGCTAGATGGCGGGAGGTCGGCGGTGTACGAGACGCGAGCGCTCAGGTACCGGCCTGCGGTCCCTTGGCGAGGGTGCTCTCGGTGTCGGTGTTCGCGATGCCCGCGACGTACGACTTCAGAATCTTGATCTGGGTGTTCTTCCCGATCTCGAGGGTCATCGCGTTGCCGTCGATCTCGACGATGCGGCCGAAGATCCCGCTCGACGTGATGACGCTGTCGCCGCGCTTGAGCGCGCCGATGAGCTCGCGGTGCTGCTTGGCGCGCTTCTGCTGGGGCCGGATCAGGAGGAAGTAGAAGAGGACCAGCATCCCCAGCATGAACAGGAGCTGCTCGCCTCCGCCGCACGCCGGCTGCCCGACGGCACCGCCACCCGCGGGGGCTCCGCCCGCGGCGGGACCGGCCGGCGCGGCGCCTGGGGCGCCTTGAGCGAGGATCATGAAGTCGTACAGGCGATCCAACAGCGGCCTCCGTGGGCGCGAACGAACCGGCAACCCGGCGGAATTAATAGAAAAACACGAATCGCCCGGGCCTCGCGGGCAGGTACGCATAACAAATGGCCCTTACGCGGTCAACCAAGACCTTTGCGGCCCCGCTCAGGGCGCGGCCGCGTCCTGCGCCGGAGCGGCCCCCAAGGCCCGTCGGGCGAGCAGCTCGCGTTTGTAGGCGGCGTACGATCCCGTGGCGATCGCCGCCCGCGCCCCGCGCATCAGGTCGATGAGGTAGTAGACGTTGTGGAGGCTCGCGAGGGTGTTGAAGAGGACCTCGTTCGACTTGTGGAGGTGGCGCAGGTAGCCGCGGCTGAAGTTCGTGCAGCAGTAGCAGCCGCAGGTCGGGTCGAGCGGCCGGTCGTCGAGGCGGTACTTGGCGTTGCGCAGGTTGAAGTCGCCGTCGGCGGTCATGATGCGGGCGTTGCGGGCGTGGCGGGTCGGCAGCACGCAGTCGAACATGTCGACGCCGAGGCCCACGCAGACGAGCAGATCCTCCGGGGTGCCGACCCCCATCAGGTAGCGGGGCTTGGCCGTCGGCAGCAGCGGCGCCGCGGCGGCGACGCTCTCCCAGGTCGCCTCGCGGGCCTCGCCGACGCTCAGCCCGCCGAGGGCGAACCCCTCGAAGGGGAGCGTCGTCAGGTCGGCGGCCGAGCGGCGGCGCAGCTCGCCGTCGACGCCCCCCTGAACGATGCCGAACAGAGCGTTGTCCTCGCGGGTGCGCGCGGCGATGCAGCGACGCGCCCACCGCGAGGTGCGCTCCATCGCGCGGTTGACCGCGCCGACCGGCGCCCCGGCCGGCGGGCACTCGTCGAAGGCCATCATGATGTCGCTGCCCAGGGTCTCCTGGATGCCGATGGCGTCCTCGGGGGTCAGGAGATGCGGGCTGCCGTCGATGTGGGACGCGAAGGTGACGCCGTGCTCCTCGATGCGGGCGCGGTGCCGCAGGCTGAAGACCTGGAACCCGCCGCTGTCGGTGAGGATCGGGTGGGGCCAGGCGGCCATCCGGTGGAGGCCGCCGAGGGCGCGCACGACGTCCATCCCCGGGCGCAGGTAGAGGTGGTAGGTGTTGCCGAGGATGATGCGGGCGCCGATGTCCTCGAGCTGCGCCGGGGTGAGCCCCTTGACCGTGCCGAGGGTGCCGACCGGCATGAAGACCGGGGTCTCGACGGTGCCGTGGGCGGTATGGAGGCGCCCGAGGCGCGCGGCGGTGGCGCCGTCGTCGCCGAGCAGCTCGAAGCGAAAGCGCGTCATCGGATCCACATCCCGTCCCCGTAGCTGTAGAAGCGGTACCCGCGCGCGACGGCCTCCTGATAGGCGGCCAGCACCCGCTCGCGGCCGACGAAGGCCGAGACGAGCATCAAGAGCGTCGACCCCGGCAGGTGGAAGTTCGTGACCAGCTGGTCGACGACGCGCAGGGGCCGCCCCGGGCGAATGAAGATGGCGGTCTCCGCCGCCTCGGCAACCACCTCGCCGTGGTGCCGCTCGGCGGACGCCTCGAGGGCGCGGACCACGGTGGTGCCGACGGCGAGGATCGGGCGGCCGGCGGCGCGCGCGCGGGCGATCGCGTCCGCCGCGTCGGCGTCGATGACGTAGCGCTCGGCGTGCATCGTGTGCTCCGCGACGCGCTCGGCGCGCACCGGCAAGAAGGTCCCGGGGCCGACGTGGAGGGTCACCCGCGCGGTCTCGCAGCCGCGCGCGGCGAGGCGCTCGAGGAGCGCCTCGGAGAAGTGGAGCCCGGCGGTCGGGGCGGCGACCGCGCCGGGGTGCCGGGCGAAGACGGTCTGGTAGCGCTCGGCGTCCGCGGGCAGCGGTCCCTGCGGTCGCTCTATATAAGGTGGGAGCGGGAGCTCGCCATGCGCCTCGAGCAGCGACCACAGATCGGCCGTCCCGTCGGGGAGCGCGACGGTGTAGCGGCCGGCGCCGTGCGCGGCCACGACCCGGAGGGCGACGTCTGCGCCGAGGAGCACGCTCCCACCTGGTCGCAGGGGCTTGCTCGTCTTCGCCATCGCCGTGAAGCTCCGACCGTCCGGCGCGGGCCCGAGCGCGAGCAGCTCCACGCGCCCGCCGCTGTCCTTGTGCCCGCGCAGCCGCGCGCGCACCACCCGGGTGTCGTTGAAGACGAGCAGCTCGTCGCCGCGCAGGCGGTCGGCGAGATCCGACATCGCGCCGTGCTCCACCGGGCCGCCCGCCCGCGGCAGCACCATCATCCGCGCGCCCTCGCGCGACGCGGCGGGGACCTGAGCGATGGCGGACGCCGGCAGGTCGAATTGGAAGTCCGATACCGTGAGCTCCAGTTCCATGCGGGGGGGTCTCTATCGCGTTCGTCCGCCTCGCGCCAGCCTGAAGTCACACGACCGGGGTGGCGCACGGGAGCGCAAGCGAGAGGGTGAACCCGGGGTGGCACTTCCTGCGAAAAACGGTTCACGCCTGTACCACGGGGGTCATCGGGACTTTAACCGACCGGTCTATACCCTGCTGCCTGATCCGATTCCGCACCCGCGCCATCGTCGCGCGCGCGATGAATACTCGTTCACTCGCCGCTGAGGCGCCTTCCAACAGTCCCTCAGCGCTTTTTTGGCGTTGCGGTGACCGACAACCGACAATTGACACAACCGGCTGTTTTTATTGATGTTGCATTCATGACAGATACCTCGTGAAACGCTTCGCACCCTTGTTTCATGCGCTGCAGATGATGAAATGGTGTTGACAAGGAAGATCGCGCGTCCCTACGATGCCGCCAAAAGCACTTGGGGACAGCGCTCAACCGCATGGAGCCTGGCCCTGAAGCATGTGGCACGAGCCGGCGAGGTGTCGGATCGTGATTCGTCTGCTCGTGTTTTTTTGATGGACTCGTCCACCAGCACCCAAGGGGAGCGTCATGACCAAGGCTGAACTCATCGATCAGGTCCACGGCAAGCTCGACGGCAAGCTGAACAAGAAGGAGACCGGCGCGGCCGTCCAGGCCGTCTTCGACGCCCTCGGCGCGGGCATCCAGCGCGACGGCCGTATCGCCTACCCCGACTTCGGGACCTTCACCGTGAAGACCCGCGCCGCCCGCCAGGGCCGCAACCCCCGCACCGGCGAGGCGCTGACCATCGCCGAGTCGAAGAGCGTCAACTTCAAGCCGGCGCCGCAGTTCAAGGACGCCCTGTAGGCTGCTCCTCCGGGGTCGCCGGGTGGCGACACCGGGACCACGCATCTATCGGTCGCCACGGCGGCCACACCAAGGGAGAGTTAGAATGACCAAGGCTGAGCTCATCGATCAGGTCCACGGTTCCCTCGAGGGTCGCTCCAAGAAGGAGACCGGCGAGGTCGTCCAGGCCGTCTTCGACGCCCTCGCGGGCGCCATCAAGGCCGACGGCCGCTTCTCGTACCCGGGCTTCGGCACCTTCAACGTCAAGGAGCGCGGCGCGCGCGCGGGCCGCAACCCCCGCACCGGCGACGCCATCACGATCCCGGCGTCGAAGTCGGTCGGCTTCAAGGCCGCCCCGACCTTCAAGGACTCCCTGTAGGGATCTCACGGTCCTCCCGGGACGCGTGTCCTGGGCCCCGTGATTGACGCCTCGAGCGGACTCTCCGCTCGGGGCGTCGTCGTATCGACCCGTCGACAGGGCGCTTCGCGATCGTCGAGCGGAGCTCGCTTCGCGGCCCCGCGAGCGCGTCGTCGAGGAGGCTCGGGGCGCTCACGCCGGTCCCACGGACCCGCAATATTGCGACGCACACTGCCGAGTGTGACGCGAGGGTGGCAATGCGCGCCGCGATGGCCTCACGGCCGCGGCGCGCAACGGGTTCGCGGGAGTGTCGCGTTTCGACGCGAGATTGAAGCCGTCGAAACCGACGCGTTCGAGGTCAAACGCCGCGCAACAGCTCGCGAACCTTGAGGAGATCCTCCCACGCCTGGCGCTTCGCCGCTGGCGTGCGGAGCAGATAGGAGGGGTGGTAGCTGACCACGACCGGGATCTGCTGGTAGGCGTGGAGCTGACGGCGGAGCTCCCCGAGGGTGCCGTCGCGGCCGACGATGTTTTGCGCCGCAAAACGGCCGAGCGTCATGATCACGCGTGGGCGAATGGCCTGGATCTGGCGGTGCAGGAAGGGGCTGCAGCGCGCGACCTCGTTCGGCTCCGGGTCGCGGTTTCCGGGCGGCCGGCACTTTACGACGTTGGCGATGTAGACCGCGCTGCGCTCGAACCCGATGGCCCCGAGCATGCGCGTGAGGAGCTGCCCGGACCGGCCGACGAAGGGCTCGCCGGTCATGTCCTCGTGCTGGCCGGGGCCTTCACCGATGAGCATCAGCTCGGCGACCGGGCTCCCTACGCCGAAGACGATGTTGCGGCGGCCGGCGTGGAGCGGGCAGCGATCGCACTCACCGAGCTCGGCCCTGACCTGCTCGAGGCTCTCGTCCGGGGCGCCGGGGGCCCGAGCCGGCGCCTGAGCCAGCCGCGCGCGACCCGGCTGGGCCGGGCGCGGCGCCCCGGCGACGGCGGGGCTCGGACCGCTGCGCGCGAACCCGCCGGCCGCTTGGCCCGGCGCGGTCTGCGGCCGCGAGTGCGCTACGCGCGCGGGAGCGGCGGTCGGCGGCGCGTCGAACGCCGGCACCTCGAGGGCCCCGGTGTCGTCGGCCCACGCGAGCCACTCGCGCAGATCCGCCGCGAGACCGGCCACCGCCGCCGCGACCTCGGGGCGCGCCTCAGCCATCGCGACGCGACCGCGCGGCGAGGGTCGGCGCGAGCGCCGCGACGAGGCGCGTCGCGAGCGCCTCCTTGGAGGCGCGCGGGAACGGGTGGGCGGCGCCGTCGCGGCCGATCAGGACGGCGGCGTTGTCACCGGGCCCGAATCCAACCCCCTCGGCGGCGACGTCGTTGGCGACGATCCAGTCGAGGCCTTTGGCGGCGAGCTTGCGCCGGGCGTAGCCCTCGACGTCACGGGTCTCGGCGGCGAAGCCGATCAGGAGCTTCTGGTCGCGTCCCGGGCGGGCGGTCATCGTCGCGAGGACGTCCGCGGTCCGCTCGAGCGGCATGCTCGTCGCGGCGCCGAGGTCGCCCTTCTTCAGCTTGTCGGCGGCCACGGTCGTCGGGCGGAAGTCGGCGACCGCTGCGGTCATGACGAGGACGTCGGTGCCCTCCCAGGCGCGCTCGACGGCGCCGAGCAGGTCGGCCGCGGTGACGACGTCGACCCGGCGGGCCACCCCGACCGGCGTCCTGAGCGCGACGGGCCCGGCCACCAGGGTCACCTCGGCCCCAGCGGCGGCGAAGGCGCGGGCCAGGGCGAAGCCCATCGTCCCGGTGGAGCGGTTGGACAAGAACCGCACCGGATCGATCGCCTCCCGCGTCGGTCCGGCGCTCAGCGTCACGCGGACCCCTGCGAGGTCCTTCGCCGTCAGCACGGCGGCGGCGGCCTCGATGATCTCTGGGGGATCGGGCAGCCGCCCGGGACCGTGGACCCCGCACGCGAGCAAGCCCACCCCGGGCTCGAGCAGGGTGTAGCGCGGATCAGCGGACAGGGCCGCGAGGTTCTCGCGCACGAAGGGGTTGGCGAGCATCTCGGTGTTCATCGAAGGACACACGAGCACCGGGGTGTGGCACGCCATGACGGTGGTGGCGAGCAGGTCGTCGGCGAGGCCGTGGCGGATCCGCCCGATGAGGTCGGCGGTGGCGGGGGCGAGCAAGATCAGATCGGCGTCCTTGCCAGCGTCGGTGTGGACGATGCGGCTGTCGCGTCCCGGGGCCCACAGGTCGGCGCCGACCGGGTGCTCGCTGACGACCTCGAGCGACAGCGGCGAGACGAAGCGCGCGGCGGCCGCGGTGAGCACGACGTGGACGTCGGCGCCGGCGTCGCGCAGGCGGCGGACGAGCTCCGGCGCCTTGTACGCGGCGATGCCGCCGGAGACGCCGAGCAGGATGCGATTGTCGCGGAGTAGGTCCACGTCGGTGTCATAGCGCCCGGCGCCGCAGGGGGCAAGGTGGCGCTGCGCGTGGCTGTCCCGGAGGCGACGACGCGAGACTTGGAGATAGCGGCGGCGGTGTGCGATGCTCCGAACATGCCCACCCATCTCCTGAAGAACATGGTCGCGGTCGCGCTGGGGGCCGCTCTCGTCGTTGGCTGTAGCGCGAGAACGACGACGCCGTTGGACGTCCCGGGCGCACGCGTGGCGATCGCGATCGCGCCGCTCGACCTCCCCGCGGTGGCGGACGCCGCCTACACCATCACCGTGAGGAACGGCGCCGATCCGGCGGAGATCGTGTGGACGCGTGACGTCACGTCGACCGCCTACGGCGACGGCAGCGGCGCGCTGAGCTACGTCGGTCCATGCGACGCCGACCAGCCGGCCAACACCGTGACCGTGGAGCTGACCCACCTCTACGCCGCGGGCGGCGCCGAGATCCTCGACTACGACAACCCCGGGCCGCTGACGCGCGGCGCCACCTGCCGCGCAGACGCCGACACGCCGGTCACCTTCGACATCACGCTGGCCCGTCAGGCCAACCAGGGCTTCTTCGACGTCGCGGTGACCTTCGACGACGTCTTCTGCTCGGCCAAGCTCGACTGCGTCGATCAGTTCCTCTTCAACAGCGACGGCGAGCGCGACAAGACCGTGATCATGGCCCTCGCGTGTACCTCGGGCAACGGCACCTCGACCGTCCTCCACCTCGACACCGTCCAGGTGGACTGCAGCGACGGGACCAGCACGCAGGTCGTGCCGACCGCTGGCCCGGGCAACACCGGGCAGACGGGCGCCCACGTCTATCAGGTCGCGACCTACCGCGGCGCGGAGCAGCTCGCCCCCTACGAGAAGTGCTACTGGAACACCGCGATCGGCCTCAACATGGCGAGCTTCGTGGGCGACACGACGACGGACTGCACGCTCAAGGGCCGGGCCTCCGCCAGCCAGACCGCGTGGCAGGACGGCCAGACCCCCGAGGGCGCGACCTGGCCATGGCTGAAGTGGGAGGTGCCGCTCGTCACCGACGGCGCGCTCGTCTGCTCGCAGCACCAGCTGAACGTGCCCGGCAGCGGCGTGACAACCGAGTACGCGACCCCGACCAACCGCCAGACCTTCGCGGCGACGATGGCCTGCTCGAGCTGCGTCGGCGGGAGCTGCGTCGCCTCACTCCAAGGCAAGCTCTGCACCGGCACGCTGCCCGGCCTGTCGGACCCGGTGATCTTCCGCGACACCCCGGCCGGCGTGATCGTCTCGGTCGGCAACGCCGACAGCGCCGTCATGCCGCTCCCCGCCGGCTACTCCCTCGAGGGCTGCTGCGCCGATCCCTGCTGCGCGAACTGACGCCGACGGCAGGGGGGGCCGCCGCGGCTCAGGGGCAGCTCACCGGCGCGTCGAAGTCGTAGGCATAGTCCCGCTCTGCGAGGATCGGCGCGAGGGTCGCCTCGGCGCCGTAGCCGCGGCAGATGAAGCCGTCGAGGAAGTCGTAGAGTTCGACCCCCTCGGGGCCCCGGTCCGGCAGGTTGTACGTCTTGAGCCGGTTGAAGACGACGTCGTAGATCCCCTGCCGCCCCCCGCTGACCGGGTCGCTGGCTTCACCGTCGACGCCGTCGGCGAGGTCGTTGAGCACCGCCGCGACGAGATCGGGTGACACTCGCCCGTCCGCCTCGGTGCCGCGCGCGAACGGCGACCACGGGGTCTCCAGGTCGCGCACGCCGTAGACACCCCGGGGCCGGCTGTCGGTGTAGCTCGCGATCCCGAGCACGTCGGCGGCGAAGAACGTCGCGATCCCCTCGGCCCACGCGACCCGCGGGTCGACCCGGCGCCCGTCCACGGGCCCGCCTGGGCTGTCGTTCTGGCTCGCCTTGTCGAGCGCGAAGCCGAAGAACGCCCGCAGGATGACCTGGTCGTCGAACTGGTCGGGGTCTTCCTCGAAGCCCTGGATGGTCACGCTCCGCGGCTCGATACACTGGTCGGCGTCGTAGAGCGCCTTGGTGCAGTACGCGGTCTCGTGCCCCTCCTCCGCCGTCGTCCAGAACGCGCGGAGCACGCCGAGCTGCCGTCCGGTCATGCGCCTGACGAGGTCGTAGCCGCTCAGCAGCTGATCGAGGATGTTGAACCCACCCGAGCCGCCGACCTCATCCACCTCGAGGTCGGCCACGATCGGCGTGCGGTCGTCGTTCGGCCCCGGCGTGTCGTCGAAGACCTCGGAGCGCACCTCGTAGTTCAGGCGACTGTACGGCTGGTCCATCACGTCGACGCCGCGCACCGGATCGAGGGGGTTGGTCTTCGAGACGACCGCGACGTAGACGGCGTGATCGCCGTCGTTGGCGTAGTTGATGCGGTAGCGGCCGTCGGCGTCGGTCTGCCCGGTCGCGAGGACGAAGTCCGTCGCCTGCCGCCGGACCTCGACGAGCGCGTGCCGCACCGGCTGCCAGGTCCAGCCGTGGGTCCCCGTCGCGTCGACCAGCCGGTCCTGGTAGCGGACGCGCCCGAGCACCGTCCGGCCGCAGTCCCGGGTCGAGACGGTCGTGATGAGGCGCTTGGGCGACGACCCGCCGCTCGTCCCCTGCGACAGGATCCCCTCGAAGGTCTCCGAGACGCCGCAGCTCACCACCGAGACGGTGTAGCGGGCCGAGCAGCAGCTGCAGTCGGACCAGTAGCGCAGCTCGACGGTGTAGTCGCCGGGGGCGGCCTTCGACGTGTCCCAGAAGACGTTCTCGTTGTTGATCCCGTCGATGTTGCACGCCGGGTTCGAGTCCAGATCGATCTGACCGCCGGAGCTGCACGTCTTGTTGGCGTAATAGACGGTGCACTCTGAGCCGGGCGTCGTGCCGGGGCCGGTCACGTGCAGGTCGACGTCGGTCGGAGAGTCCCAGGCGACGCTGATCTGGAGGTCCCCGGCCCCGACCGACAGGACGTTGAGCGCCTTGGTGACGTAGCTCGACACGGCGCCACGGCGATCGACGAGGGCGACCGCCAGGGTGAGCCCGCTCGGCACGGTCTCGTCGGCGAGGTACTGGCGCAGCGACAGGCGCAGCTCCTCGAGCCCCGCGCTGTTCTGCAGCGGCACCTGGACGTAGCCGAAGGTCTCGTCGAGGGCCACGACGATCCCGATGACGTCGGAGGGCTTGGCCACGCCCCGGAAGTCGACGGTGAGCGCCAGCGTGCCGCCGGTGACGATGGTGCCGTTCGCCTGGAGCGTCGGCAGCGCCACGTCCCAGCCGCTCGGGACCGGCCGCGCCGCGCGCACCGCGATGGCCCCGGGCACGGAGACCGGCATCACGGGCTTGTTGAGCAGGCGCACCGCGAGGCGCTCGTGCTCGATGACCCAGCCCGGGTACGTGGCGCGGATGGGGATGACGTAGCGCCCGTCGGGGCGGACGTTGTTCGGGGCGACGCGGTAAGACACCCGAAACGAGGCGTCTCCGGTCGCCGTGACGGTCTCCGCGCCCGCGTGCCAGGCGCTGTCGATGGCGCTGAAGTCCGCCGTGACCTCGGCGCCCACGTGGGTCAACACCACCTCGATCGCGATCGTCTGGCCGTCCCGGTAGCCGGTCTCGTCCGCGGTCACCGACACGAACTGGTACGGGCGGTTGTTCACCGTCAGGTCGACCGTGTCGCTCTGGGCGGCGCCGTCGATGACCGCGTAGGCGTCGAGGGTCATCTCCGAGGCGGCCTCGCCCCAGCCGGTGTCGAGCAGGAAGCGGTCGGGCAGCAGCGCGCCCCGAAAGATGGTGCTGCCGTCGCGGTCGACGCGGACGCCGTCGAGCACGTGCTCGGTGACGCCCCCGGTGGGCGCGACCACGACCGGGACCAGGCCGCCGATGATGCTCTCGCCGGTCGGCTCGGCGATCACGACGCCAGGCCCGGGCGGCGTGGTGTCGGCCGGCTCGGTGTCAGGGGCGGCGCTGTCGACCGCCGCGGTGTCCGGGACGCCGGTGTCGAGGCCGACCTCCACGTCCGCGTCGCTGTCGAGCTGCTCGCCGACCCCGGCGGCGCCCCCGCAGGCAGCCGCGGCGGTGGTCGCGAGGGCGAGCGCGATGGCGAGAGACGGTCGCGGCATGGTTGCTCCTTTGTACATGCCCCAGGACACCTCGAGCAGCGCTCGCCGCGCTGCGGCTTACTGGGGCCCCGGCGAGACTGATCCGGCCGCTGCGCGGCCTGGGCCCCTGCCCCAGGGCCTCGCTAGGTCGGCCCCGGATCGATGTCCCAGGAGGGTACGACGGGGACGGCGCCGAGGCCAGGGAAGCGGCCGGAGGACCCGCGCGCGGGCGGCGCGACCCGGCGGGGTGCGCCCGGTGCGCTCGCCGTGGCCCGGGCGGCGGCGGCGGCCGACACCCGCGACCTCCGCTTCACGGCGGCGACTGGGCCAGGCGCTGACGCCACAGGTCGTAGGGGAGGTCCTCGAGGGTGACGGGGTCGGTTATCGAGATGGCCCCGGTGACGGCGTCGACGTTGAACGCCCACAGCCGGACGAGGTGGTCCGGGTGCGACTCGCCGACGTAGACCTGCCACACGCGGGGGCGATCGGTGGACGGGTCGGCGTCCCCCTCGAGCATGACGGCGAGGGCGTCGCCCGACTCCTCGAGCCGCCGCCGCAGGGAGGCGACCTCGGCGACGCCGTCGAGCGCAGCGCGCACACGCGCGAGGGCCTGCTCGGCGCTGAGGCGCCCCGGATCGGCGTCGACGGTGCGGCGCTCGTCCGCGGCCACGCCGGAGTTGGACGCCATCGCGCACCCGAACATCGGGACCAGGAGGCAACATGCTGCTGCGGCGATCATGCGGCGCGTCATCCGCGGCTCCTTCGGCGCTCACGGGTCAGTCGTGACGCCAGGATGCACCCCGCGGGGCGTCGCGGCAACGGGACCCTGTCCCCCCGCCGTTCAGGGCCGATTCCGCTTGCCAAAGCGGCCCGCATCCCTATACTCCGCCTCCGTCGCGCCGACATAGCTCAGTCGGTAGAGCAGCTGATTCGTAATCAGCAGGTCCGCGGTTCAAGTCCGCGTGTCGGCTCCAGAAGCCTCGAGATTACGCCCGGTTGCAGCGATCGACTGCGACCGGGCGTCGTCTTTTCGGGCGCGACGATGTGAGGAGCTGAGCGGCTGCTCCGGCCGCGACACGGCCTGGGACATGGGCTCCAGGACCTCGCCAGGTCGTTCGCCGAGCAGCGTCCGGGATCCGTCCAGATCCGCGATCCGGGATCGCGGACGCGGACGCGGCGAGCCAGCTGCGATCGCGCGTGTCCCGTACGCGGCGCCGTCCATCGCGGCGAGTCTCCCGAGCACCGACCGCCGGCGGCGCCCCGTACCCCGCGAAGGAAGCCCCGAAAGGGCCGCCTGGCCAGACGCGAACCGGGCCAGGCGGTGGCGAAACTAGTCCGGGAAAGCGGACAAGGGTCGGGCCAGAATCCGCAATCGCGGACACCCCGCCACGCTCGCGGTCAATCGGATGGGAGCGTGAACGGCGCTCGCGCCAGGCTTCGGGGGAGATCGACGCGCCATGACGCGCTGTGGCACAGATGGCACGCTTCCTGCTTTTCCAGTGCCATCCGGTCGCGGCGCGACCGCATGTGAGCGCGCCGACCTGTAGATCGAACGCGTCGGTGTCCCCCTGACGCAGCGGCGATGGTGCAATGCAGTTACCGACACGACGACGAGCTGGTCCCGCGGTCGCAGGGCGTGTCCCGCGGATAGCTCGCGACCGTGGCGCGCGTCGCCAACAGAGACAGCGACGCTAGCCTTCTCGGCGCGCGTCCCGCAGTGAACCGGCAGGCCGGAGCGAAAAAATGCGCTTCTTGAACGTTCGAACGGAACATCAACTCTCGCGGAGCGCCGCCATCGGCGAGCTCCGCCGCCTGGGTGTGCGACGTCCGGAGGCGACCCTCAACAAGCTCCAACAGGGGCAATCGGTGGAGCACATCATGGCCGTCCCGGACGCCCCGCCTACGATTCAAGACATCATCGCCATCACCGGGGCGAGCTACGCCGCGGCCTACCGCTGGACGACCGGGCGCTCGAAGTTCCCCCTCGACGCCTTCCTCCGAGTCGTCGTGGCCTACGGGGCCGACGTGGCCTCGGCCGTCTCGTGGGCCGAGACCTGGCTGGGCGTCCGGGTCAACGGCCACGACACTGACGCTGGCGGATCGCCGCCGCTCAAGGCCATCGCGACGTCGTCCAGACCGCGCCCCGGGATGCGTCAACAAGGTTGACAATCCCTGCCCGCCCGCCCGCGGGCGGGCTCAGGCCAAGACCTTCCACCCGCGCTGCACCCCGGGGCGGGCGGCGATGCGGGCGACCCAGGCCGCGACGTGCGGCCAGCGGTCGGCGTTCGCCGTCCGCACGGAGTGGCCAGCGACCCAGCAATAGGACGCGATGTCCGCGACCGAGTAGGCGCCGCCGGCGAGCCAGTCACGGCCGTCGAGGCGCCGGTCCATCACGCCGAGGAGGCGCTCGGCCTCGGCGGTGTAGCGCGCGATGGCGTACGGCACCTGCTCAGGCGCGAAGCGCGTGAAGTGACTCGCCTGGCCGAACATCGGCCCGACGCCCCCGACCTGGAACATCAGCCAGGCGACGACCTCGTGCCGCTCGCGTGGGGTCGTCGGCAGGAGCCGCCCCGCCTTCTCGGCGAGGTACAAGAGGATGGCCCCGGACTCGAAGAGCGCGAGGGGCTCCCCGCCCGGGCCGTCCTGGTCGACGATGGCCGGGATCTTGTTGTTGGGGCTGATCGCGAGGAAGTCAGGCGCGAACTGCTCGCCCTTCTCGATGTCGACGCGGTGCGGGCGGTAGGGGAGCTCGAGCTCCTCGAGCGCGACGGACACCTTCTTTCCGTTGGGCGTGGGGAAGCTGTAGAGGTCGATCACGGTGGTGGCTCCTTCCAATAGGCCGTCACGATAGGGACCGTGGCCGCCGCCGCCAGGCCCGACCCGAGATCATGCTCGGCCGACTCGCACGAGGCGGCCGGGGCGCCCTTGCGTCAGCTGGCCGTCGACGGTGATGACCTCGCCCGAGACGATGGTCGCCCGGTAGCCCTCAGCGTCCTGGAGCAGGCGCTTGCCGCCCGCCGGCAGGTCCGCGACGAGGCGCGGGCGGCGCAGGCGCAGGCGGTCGAAGTCGATGACGTTGAGGTCGGCCTTCATCCCCGGCGCGACGATCCCGCGGTCGCGCATGCCCACCCAGGCGGCGTTGCGCCGGGTCAGCATCTCCACCACCTGCTCGAGCCCGAGCTGTGGCCCGCGGTGCCGGTCTCGCGCCCAGTGGGTGAGCATGTAGGTCGGGAAGCTCGCGTCGCAGATGGTGCCGACGTGCGCCCCGCCGTCCGACAGGCCGCTGAGCGCCAGGGGGTGCGTCAACATGGTGTGGACCACGTCGAGGTTCATCCCGATGTAGTTGTAGATCGGGAAGTAGAGCAGCTCACGGCCGTCGTCCTCGAGCATCGCCTCGTAGATGACCTCGAGCGGCGAGACCTTGCGCGCGAGCGCCTGCGCGAGCACCGAGTCGCGGGAGTCGGGCTCGTAGCTGAAGTCCTCACCCAGGCGCCACAGCCGCATCGCGACGAAGTCGAGGTTCTGCAAAAAGTCGTCGGCGAGCGCGGGGATGTTGCTGCCGTCACCGGCCACGCGGTCGCTCTTCTCGCTCAGGAGCCGCGCCTTGAAGGCCGGGTCGCGCATCGCCGCGACGCGCTCGGCCCGCGACAGGTGGGCGATCGACTTGTAGCTCGGGAAGCCCATGAACGGCTGGAAGGTCGCCTCGAGGCCGAGCAGCACGCCGATGCCCCGAGCGCCCACCTGAAGGCGCATATCCAGGCCCTTCGCGACCGCACCCTCGGCGCGCTGGATGACCCGCTTCCACTGGGCGGTGTCCTTGACGCGCTGCAACAATGACAGGCTCAGGCCGTGCCCCGGGGCGGCCCGCATCATCGCCTCGAGCACGTCGAACTCGGCGTCGAAGCCGGCCTTGCCACGGCGGATGTCGAAGTCGCTCACCGCCTGCAGGACGCCGTGGCCGAGCCCGTCGAGGGCGCTCGCGAGGCCGGTCAGCTCGCGCACGCTCGACTCGGAGGCCGGCGTGAACGACCCGTCGGCGGCGCGGTGGTTGTCGCTGCGCCCGGTGGCGAGGCCCACGGCGCCCGCCTCGAGCGCCTCTCGCACGTGCCGCCGCATGGTCGCGATGTCGGCGTCGTTGGCCTGCTCGTCCGCCACGGCGCGGTCGCCCATGACGTAGACGCGCAGCGCGTCGTGGGGGATGTAGGCGCCGAAGTCGATGGTGTGCGGGCGCGAGTCGATGGCGTCGAGGAACTCCGGGAAGCTCTCCCAGTCCCAGGTGATCCCCTCGCTGAGCGCGGTCCCGGGGATGTCCTCGACCCCCTGCATGAGATCGACGAGGCGGTCGCGGTCCGTGGCGCGACACGGGGCGAAGCCGACGCCGCAGTTGCCGATCACCGCGGTCGTGACGCCGTGGAAGCACGACGGAGCGAGCTCGTCGTCCCACGATATCTGCCCGTCGTAGTGGGTGTGGATGTCGACGAAGCCCGGCGTCACCAGCGCGCCGTCGGCGTCGATCGTGCGCGCCGCGCCGCCCGCGCACTCGCCCACGGCGACGATACGGCCATCCGCGACGGCCACGTCCGCGCGCCGCGCCGGGGCGCCGGTCCCGTCGACGACCGTGCCCCCGATGATCTTGAGATCGTAGCCCATGCCCCTCGCTCCCGGTGAATGCTGGTCGTGGGACCCTCCCATAGTCGCCGGACCGAAACAATAGCCCGCGAGCTCCGCGCTCCGCCGGCGCCGGCGCGCCCGCGAGCCCACCGACGGCGCCCGACGGCCGGGCACATCATGACAATCGACGACCCATCTGCTACCACCTGCGCCGGGGGAGGTGCGATGGGATCGGTCATCGAATGGTTGATGCAGCGTGACATCGCGTCGATCGCGCCCCCGGCGATCGTCCAGCGCGGGCAGCGCTATGCCGAGGACGGCCGCTGCAGCGCGCTCGAGATCGGGACCGACGGCGTCCTGCACGCCACGGTCGGCGGGTCGAGCGACGGCGAGTACAAGGTCATCGCCATCGCCGGCGGCCCGCGGCTGGTCGCGAACTGCAGCTGCGCGCTCGGGCGCACGGCGATCTGCAAACACATCGTGTGCGCGCTGGTGACGCTGCGCGCGCAGCTCGAGTCGCGCAAGACGGCCGCCAAGGCGAGCCCCGCGCTCCCCGTGGGGCGCGGGCCGAACCGCGACGCGCCGCACCTCGCCCGCTCGCTGCCGCGCCAGCAGGTCTACGCCTGGGCCGAGGCGCACGGCGTGACCCACTGGCTGTCGGCCTCGGTCGCCATCGTCCCTCAGCTCCTCGCGGAGCCGCGCGAGGCGGTGGTCGACTTCTTGCGCCGGCGCATGCTGCCCATCGCCGAGTTCTTCGGCGCGGACTCCCGCTGGAGCCACGTCCCCGAGCGCTTCGTCGACGACCTCGTCGACTTCCTCAACGGTCGCGCGGCGCGCGCGGAGGCGTGGCGGGCCGAGGAAGCGGCGCTGAGCTGGCCTGAGGCGAGCGCGCCCGGGCTGCAGCACTACGTCGAGGAGCTCGCGGCCCTGCGCGGCGTGCTGCGCGCGGACGGCCGCGCGCGGGAGCCGGAGGCGCGCGGCCCGGCCACCGTCACGATCGAACCCTGGCCTCCAGCGATGGTGGTCCGGGTCGAGCCGCCGCAGTCCCTCGCCGGGCTCGGGATCACCACGCTGCCCCCGGTGTGGATGGGGTCGTCGCTGCGGATCCTGCTTCACCCGGGCGACGGGCCGGTGGAGATCGACCCCGGCCAGACCGAGATCCCCCACGCTCACCAGGTCGAGGCGCTCGAGCTGGCGCTCGACGTGCTCACGCGCCCACAGTGGGCCGAGCAGGCCGCGCAGCTCGCGGCCGAGCTGGCGACGCCGCCGTGGCGCCGGGCCCTCGATCAGATGCGCCGGCACCTCGTCCAGGCGGCCCCGGCGCCGCTGGTCCACGGCAACGAGGAGGGCGAGCTCGGCTGGCGCGTCCGCCTCACCCGCTACGAGCTCGAGATCGTGCCGGTGTTCTTGCGCCCCAAGAAGACCGGCAGCGGGCTCGTCGTGCGCAAGCTCGCCATCAGCGGCCTGACCCGGGAGCCGCGCCGCTGGCGCCACCCGGCGGACGCCGCCATCCTCGCGGAGCTCGCGGCCCAGGATCTCGGGGCGCCGTATCGTGCGGTGCAGCATCTCGTCCACCACCCACGAGTCATGCTCGATCCGAACATGGCACGGCCCGTTAATGTGCGTCGCAGTGAGCTGGTGCAGGCGGTGCGCGAGGACGGCGACGGGGTCCGGCTCGGCTTCGAGCTCGACGGCGCGCTCCTGACCCTCGACGAGGCCCGGGACCTGGTGCGGCGCGCCCGCCTCGGGGTCGCCGTGGAGGCGGACGAGGAGGGCGGGATCCTGCGCGTGATCACCGTGCCGCCGGAGGCCGAGGCGCTGGTCACGACGTGGACGGCGCTCGGCGACCACCTGCCCGCGGAGGCGCTGCCTGAGCTGGTCGGCTACCTGACCGAGGCCAGCGCCCACGTCCCGGTGCACGTCCCCGAGGCGCTAACCGGCGACGAGGTCGACGGGACGTCGGCGCCGATCCTGCAGCTCGAGGCGCCGGCGGACGGCGCGGTGAGCGCGCGGCTCGTGGTCCGCCCGCTCGTCGAGCGGGCGTCGGAGAGCCCGGGGATGGGCCCCGAGAAGCTGCTGGCGCGACGCGGCGACGCGGTCGTTCACTGTAGGCGCGACTTCCCGGCGGAGCTCGCGGCGGCGAGCGCGGCGGCCGCGGCGCTGGGGCTCCCGGTACACGACGATGGCCTGCGCCACGAGTGGGGGCTCGACGCGGTCGACGACGTGCTCGACGTGCTGAACAACGCCCGCGACGCGCACATCCCGGTCGAGTGGGGCGGCACCGAGCGCTACCACGTCGGGCGGGCCGTGCGCGGCTCGGATCTGGTGGTCCGAGCCGAGGGAGGTGGGGGCCGCGACTGGTTCACCCTCGAGGGCGAGGCGACGGGCGAGGACGGCGGGACCATCCCGCTGCGGGAGATCCTGCGCGCCCTGCGCGAGCGGCGACGCTACGTGCGCCTCGACAACGGGAGCTTCGCGGCGCTGGACGCCCAGCTGCGGCGACAGCTCGAGGCCCTGGCGGCGACCGCGAGCCACGATCGGCTGACGGCGCTCGCCGCGCCGCTGGTGGCCGAGCTGGCGGAGGCGGGGGCTGACGTCTCGGGGAGCACGGCGTGGTACGAGCGCATGACGCGGCTGCGAGAGGCATCGGGGCTCGCCGCGCCGCTGCCCGCCGGGCTCCGAGGTGAGCTGCGCGACTACCAGCACGAGGGGTTTCAGTGGCTGGTGCGGCTGGCGCATTGGTCGACCGGGGCGTGCCTCGCGGACGACATGGGGCTCGGTAAGACGGTGCAGGCGCTGGCGCTCATGCTGCATCGCAGAATGGACGGGCCGCAGCTGGTCGTCGCGCCCACGTCGCTTGGTTTCAACTGGGAGCGCGAGGCCGAGCGCTTCGCGCCGGAGCTGCGGGTGTCCCTCTTTCGCGGCGCACAGCACGTCGGCCTGCTCGAGGGGGAGCTCGGCGCCGGGGACGTCGTCGTGACGAGCTACGACCTCGTGGCGCGCTACGCGACGGCGCTCAAGGAGCGGCGCTGGACGACGGTGGTGCTCGACGAGGCGCAGGCGATCAAGAACCCGGAGACGCTCCGGGCGCGGGCGGTCTTCGGGCTCGACGCCGGGTTCGTCGTGGCGCTCACGGGGACGCCGATCGAGAACCGGACCGGCGAGATATGGAGCCTGTTCCGCGCCATCGCGCCGGGGCTGCTCGGCGGCAAGAGGGGGTTCCGCGAGTCGTTCGCGGTGCCGATCGAGCGGCTCGGGCGGGCGGACGCGCGGGAAGCGCTGGCGGCGCTGGTGCGGCCGTTCGTGCTGCGCCGGCTCAAGCGGGATGTCGCCAAGGAGCTGCCCCCGCGCACCGACGTGCGTGTGGACGTCGATCTCTCCGCCGCCGAGCGGGCGCTCTACGAGGAGCTCCGGACGGCGGCGGCGGACAGCCTGGCGGGGATCGGCCGCGGCGAGGACAAGGCGGCGCCGCAGCAGCGCTTCATGGTGCTACAGGCGCTCACGCGGCTGCGTCAGCTGGCGTGTCACCCGCGGCTCGTCGACGCTTCATCCGCGGTGAAGTCGAGCAAGCTCTCGGTGTTGCTCGAGCTCGTCGCGGAGCTGCGGGACGAGGGTCACCGGGCGCTGATCTTCAGTCAGTTCACGACGCTCCTCGCGCTGGTGCGGCAGGCGCTCGACGCGGCCGGGGTGCGCTGGCGTTATCTCGACGGTCAGACGCCGGCGGCGCAGCGCCGCGTCGAGGTCGACGCCTTCCAGGCGGGGGACGGCGACGTCTTCCTGCTGTCGCTCAAGGCCGGCGGCACCGGGCTGAACCTGACCGCGGCGGACTACGTCGTCCACCTCGATCCGTGGTGGAACCCGGCGGTCGAGGACCAGGCGACCGATCGGGCGCACCGCATCGGGCAGGACAAGCCGGTGACGGTGTACCGCCTGGTGGCGCGGGGGACGGTCGAGGAGGGCATCATGGCGCTCCACGACGAGAAGCGGGAGCTCGCCGAGGCGCTTCTGGCGGGCACGGACGCGGCGCGCGCGCTGACGGTCGAGGAGCTGGCGGCGCTGATCCGGGGCGCGCGCGAGGGCCGCGGCGGAGCCGACGCGGACGAGGACGAGGACCAGGGCGCGCGCGGCAAGTGACCGGGAGGCCCGACTTCTCCGGGTCGGCTGGTCGGATCGCTGGGCGCGGGGCATGATGGCGCGGTTCGGACACCCGGAGGGTCCTCGGTGAATGGCATCGCGCAGATGGTAGGGGGCGATCCCGGACTGATGGTGCTGGTCTTGGTGGCGCTCGGCGCCGCCGGCGTGCTGGCGCTCTTCTGGTGGATGGCCCGTTCGACGCGGAAGCGGTTCAAGTGCCCGGGCTGCGGCGAGGTCGTCGTGGTCGAGCAGATGAGCGCGAAGCGATGCCCGACCTGCGGGAGCTCGCTCGGGCCGGGCAATGACGTCTGACGACACAGGAGGCAGCGGCGTGAGCGACAGGATCATGGTAGCGACGACGAGCACCATCCCCGGGCAGCGGGTGGTCGGCTACAAGGGCCTCGTGTGGGGCCTCACCGTCCGCGCGAAGAACATCGGCCAGGACTTCCTCGCCGGCTGCAAGAACATCACCGGCGGCGAGGTCTCGGGCTACACCGAGCTCCTCCAGGAGGCGCGCCAGCAGGCGGTCGACCGGCTGTCGGAGAAGGCCGCCGCCATCGGGGCGAACGCCGTGGTCGAGGTGCGCTTCGGGACCTCGACGGTCGCCCAGGGGATGGCCGAGATCGTCGCATACGGCACCGCGGTGGTGGTCGAGCCCGCGGCCTGAGCCGAGGGTGACGCCGACCGGCGAGCGAGCGGCCCCGCGGCCGCGCTGGGGGCTGGTGCGCCTGCTCCCGCGGCGCTGGCGGCTGCCGGCGCGGCGGCTTCTGGTGTGGGCGCGCCACTTCTACCCCTACGCCTGGGCGCACGCGCCGCTGTGCGATCGCTACGGGGCGGAGACGCTGCGCTTCGGCCACGTCTTCGTGTGCCGCAGCTGCGCCGCGGCGGCCGCAGGGACGGCCGTGTCCTTCGCGATCGCGATAGCGACAGCCGCCACCCTCACCTTGTTGGGTGGCGCTGTCGTGGCGTCGGTTGCCGCGGCGGGCGCGATCGTTCTTTCCGCATTGCACAACGGCCGCGTGAGATCGCGGCTCGGGCGCGATCTCTCGCGCGCGGGGCTCGGCGTCTGCGCCGGCGTGACCCTGGCGGCGCCGGCGCTCGTCGGCTGGCCGGGGCTCGTGGCGTGGCCGGCGCTGTGGGTCGCGGCGGTCATCGCCCGGCGCCGGGTCGGGGTGGGCGCCGTCGACCGCTGCGCCGGCTGCCCGCACGTCAACGGGCAGCGGGCGTGCCCCGGCTTCGAGCGGCAGGTGCGGGCGGTGGTGCGGATTCAGCGGGAGCTCTAGGCGTACGTCTTCGGATCAGGACACCGGCCGGATGGCTACTCCGGGCGCTCGGCCGCGACGACGTAGGGCGACAGCACGACGCAGTCGAAGGGCTTGTCGAGGGCGCGCTCCCAGGCGATGAGCTGCGCGGCGGTGGGCCGGGTGAGGGCCCCGCTCCCGGCCCACAGGCCGACCTTGGCCGCCACGCGCGGCGTGCGGGCGCAGCTCCCTCCAGGTCGTCACGTCGATGTCGCCGGCCAGCTTCTCGCGGAGGTCGTCTTGATACGTCATGGCGGAGCGACGCTATCACAAGGTCGCGTCGCGTCTGAAACGGCAGGCCGCGGACCGGAGTCCGGAGCTCGCGACCGGTCGGGACACGCCGCGGCCCCGCCGGTCGGCCGCGGCGGACGCAGGTCCGCGCCCGATACGACACCGTTTCGCACCCCAAAGGGTCCCCCCGGCCGACGCGAAGCGGGCCCGGCGGTGGCGAAACCGATCCGCACCAGGCCGCCGCGGGTGCCGACCCACAGCCCCTCCGCCGCCGGGACCACGCTCGTCACGTCGTCCGACGGGAGGCCCCGGACGAGCCTCCCGCCGTCGGCGTTCACGATCGCGAGGCCGTCTCCGAGGGTCGCGACCGCGAGCGCGCCGGAGCCGATCCGCGTGAGCCCACCGGGGTTCACCCACAGGTGCTCGAGCCCGGCGAGGGGCACCCCGTGCCCGTCGGGGGTCAGGCGCACCACGCCTGCGTCGTAGGTGCCGGCGAGGACGCCGCCGTCGTCGCCGTCGGGCAGCAGCGCGTTGACCCAGTCGTGGGTCAGGGCGCCGCTCACCTGGGTGTAGACCCGGACGCCTTCGGAGCCGAAGCGGGCGGCGCCGCCGGCCGTGCCGGCCCAGACCGCGCCATCCTCGGCGACCGCCACGGCGTAGACGAGCCGCGACGGCAGGCCGGCCGCCACGCCGAGGACGCGCACCCGCCCGCCCGGCTCCCGCGCGGCGAGCCCCTGTCCGGTCGCGAGCCACAGCGTCCCGTCGGGGGCGACGGCGAGCCCGGTGATGTGCTCCGAGGGCAGCCCGAGGGGCGTCGCCTGAGGTGCGGCGTCTCCGCGAGCCCGCCAGAGCCCCTTGGCGGTCCCGATCCACAGGGTGTCGCCGTCGGACACCAGCGCGTTGACGAAGGGCGGCGCGCCGGCGACGCCCGCGAAGCGCCCGTCAGCGCCCTGCACCGCCAGCCCGCGGTCGAAGGTCCCGACGTAGAGCCGCCCGCGGTGCCAGGTCAGCGCGGCGACGTGGCTCGAGGGCAGCCCGGACGCCGAGGTCGCGGCGCCGAGGTCGCACTCGGGGCCCGGGGAGAGCGGCACCGCCTTGCCGTGCATCGCAGCAAAGCAGCCGACATAGATATTGCGTTGGATGCGCGTGGCCTTGTTGCGGCGCACACGCCACCAGCCGTACATGCCGGCGCCGACCTGGAGGTCCCCCTTGCGGTCGAGGAGCAGCGCCGAGACCTCCTGCTGGCCGAGGACGCGGTGGTCGAAGCGAGCGAGCGCGCCGTCGCGGCTGAGGCGCCACAGGCCGCTCTTGCCGGTGCCGATCCAGAGGGCGTCCGGCCCGGCGGCGAGCGCGCGGACCGCGTCCGCCGGGAGGCCCTCGGCGCGGCTGAAGCTGTGCCCGTCGAAGCGGTAGAGGCCCGCCGCCCTGAAACCCACCCACAGCTCGCCCTCGAAGGCGGCGACGCTGATGGGGAAGGGATCGGGCAGCCCGTCGCAGGCGGTGACGAGCCGGTCCGCGAGCTGCAGGGCGCCGTCGCGGGCGACCACCGCGGTCCCGTCGGCGAGGACGGTCCGCGCCCTGACCGGCCCCTCGGGGACCGGGCAGGCGCCAGGCGCGGTCGGGGTCGCCGCCGGGGGCGGGCCCACGGCGGCGGTCAGCAGCAGGGCGGCGAGCCAGGTGATCACGGCGTGCGCTCCGCGTGGACGTCGATGGCGAGGGTGGCCTCGGTGCTGTTGAGCGCGTAGTCCACGGCCACGAGCTTGAGGACGTGCCGCCCGGCCGCGACGGCGACGGGGACGTCGGCGGCCCACAGCTCGCCGTCGCCGACCTGGGTCAGCGGGTACTCGCGGTCGCCGAGCTGCACGACGATGCGCTTGAGGTCGACCTTGTCGCGGACGACGGTGTCGCCGACCGTCCGCAGCGCCTCGCCCTCGTACACGCCGTCCTTGGGGCGGGCGATGACGCGCAGGGTGTCGGCCATGGCGACGGTCGCGTCGCCCTCGATCAGCAGCTCGAACTCCGGCGGCTCGGAGTCGACGCGGAAGAAGAGCGTGCCGCGGAGCTCGGTCCCCTCCTGCCCGTCGACGAAGACCCGCATCCGGTACATCCCGTCCGGAGTGCCGCGGGGGACGAGGAAGCGGCCGAGCCAGAGCTGCTCGTCCTGCTGCCAGTGACAGTCGACGACCTCGCCCCACGGCAGGACGGCGCGGACGCCGAGCGCCGTTGCGGGCGCGTGGACGCGGATCTCGGGGTCGCCAGGCATGATGCGGTCGGGGGCGAGGGAGTCGGTGAGGACGTAGCTCGTGAAGCGCGTGGCGAGGCGGTAGGCGGCGCCGAGCGACCGGATCTCCGCCTCGATGGCCTCCTGCTCGTCGTAGGCCGCGCCGTCGAAGCGCGCCTCGAGGCCGGCCACGCGCAGGCGCGCCCACTCGACCGGCAGGCCGCGGTCGCCGCGCGCGTCGGGGCCAGCGGGGAGCACGACCTCGCGCTCGAGGCGGACCGGGCGGCCGTGGAGCGTGCCGCTGACGCGCACGACGACGTCGGACTCGGCGCGGGCGAGGAGACGGAGGTACTCGCCGACGGCGAGGCGCGCCGGGACCTTGCCCTCGAGGGCGAAGACGTTGGCGCCGTCGAGGTCGACCGAGAGGTCCTCGATGGTCGGGGCGACGACGAGGCGGATGAGGGACTCGATGGCGTCGACGCCGGCGTCACCGTCGGGGACGTAGCGCACGGTGACCTGGGGGAAGAGCTGCTCGAGGACCGGCTGACGCGACGGGTAGCTGGCGTGGGCGACGACCACGCGGTGGTCGACCCAGTCGGCGAGGTCCGCGGCGAGCGGCAGGCGGGTGTAGCCGGCGCCGGCGGTCGGCTGACCGTCGGTCACGAGGACCAGCGTCCCGGCGCTGCTCGCGCGCAGGACGTGGGCGGCGACGTCGAGGGCGGCCTGGAGATCGGAGCGTCCGGCGGCGCGGACGTCGTCGAGGCCGGCCTGGGCGAGGTCGATGTTGGCGTCGTCGGCCGGCGCGAGGTCGCCGACGATGGGGGTCACGCCGGCGTTGAAGGTGATGAGGGAGAAGCGGTCCTCGGGGGCGAGCTCGGCCAGGATCCCCTCGACCAGGGCGCGGCCGCGCTCGAGGGGCGCGCCGGCCATCGAGAGCGAGCGGTCGAGGACGATGACGACGTCCTGGGGCGGGCGCAGGGCGTCGTAGGGGTCGCTCGCGAAGCTGAGGCGCGCCTCGACGTAGCCGGGCTGGTCGGCGTCGGGGCGGACGGCGCGGGCGGCCAGGTCGATGGCCTCGGTCTCGACGCGCCAGCGCAGCACGAGATCGTAGCCGAGGCCGCCGCCGGTGCGACTCAGCGCCACGTGGCGTGAGCCGTCCCGCTGCGGGATGACGCGGGCGTCGCCGTGGTTGAGGGACTGCACGGCCTTGATCGGCGACTCGTTGCGGAGGGTGACGTCGACGTCGAGGACGGTCGGCGGCGGGACGTCGCCGGCGCGCTCGGCCGGGAAGACCCAGGTGCGCTCGCCCCCGAGGGCCGAGAGCGTCTGGACGTAGGTGAGCTCGACCCGGCGGGCGCCCCGGGGGGGCACCGTCGACAGCCGCATCACGAAGCGGGCGTTGGCCTCCTTCTCGGCCAGCGCGGCGGGGCGACCCTCGGCGGCGGCCTCCTCGTAGGCGTCGCGGGCGTCCTCCTTGCCGGCGACGGTCGCCTCGAGGCGGCGGCCGTCGCGCCAGTCGGCGAAGCCGGTGACGCTGGCGTCCTCGGGCAGCGGGAAGCGGTAGGTCACCTCGACCGGGGTCTCGAGGTCGTTGACGAAGACCTGGGTGACGGTGGTGCGCGCCGTGTCGCCGTCGATGACGGCGTCGACCCGGGTGTAGGCGGTGCGCAGCGGGCCGACGGGCGCCGTGGCCCAGCCGGCCGACAGGGCCGGGGTGGCGACGAGGCAGAGCGCGGCGGCGAGCGCGCCGCGGAGCAGGCGTGAAGTCACTTGGCACCTCCGGTGGAGTCGGCGGCGGCGACGATGGGGTCGCCCGCGGGGACGGTGAGAAAGCGCACGCCCGGCGTGGCGGTCGGGCGGACGACGGCGAAGCGGACGCCCTCGTCCTGCTCGACCCGGGCGAGCTCGAGGCCGGCGTCGCCGCCGCCGATGGCGAGCACCCAGGTGCGCTCGAAGTCGACCTCGGGGACGGCGGGGGGCTCACCGGCGCGGGTGCTGGTGAAGGCGAGCCAGAGATCGGACCAGGCCCGGGCGTCGCGGACGACCCGCACGTGGGGGCCGAGGAGGCCGCTCGCGCCGGCCGCGGCGGCGGGCGGGACGGCGAGGGGCGCGGTGGCCACCGTCGGGCGAGGCTTGGCGGCGTAGGCGACGCCGACGCTGCCGGAGTAGGCGCGCGCAGAGCCGCTGACTGCGGCGGCGAGGCTGGTGGTGCGGGTGGCGCCGACGGCGGTCACGGCGACGGCCTCGGGGGAGCGCGCCTCGGGCGGGCCGGCGTCCCGCAGGCGGAACGGGCGGCCCTCGCTCATGCGGGCGACGCGCTCGAAGAAGCCCTCGCCACCGTCGCTGATGTTCCCGCAGGCGATGGTGTGGATGACGATGCCGCGGTCGAGCGCCTCGGCGAGGACGCGGTCCTCGTCGGGGGTGTCGGGGTGGTGGTTGGGCGGCGCGTCGCCGACGAGGTAGATGAGCTTGATGACGTCTGGGTCGTCGAGGGTCCAGCGGAGCTGGACGACGCCAGCCTCGAGGGCCTCGAGCACCGCCTCCGGGTAGTCGCCGCCCCCCTGCGCGTGGGTCGCGTCGAGCTGGGCCTTGATGCTGTCGAGGTTCGGCGTGAGGTCATCGACGCGGGTCACGAAGTCGTCCGAGGTGTCGCGGTACGCCA
Organism: Deltaproteobacteria bacterium HGW-Deltaproteobacteria-14; assembly: GCA_002841945.1. Classification (GTDB taxonomy): domain Bacteria; phylum Myxococcota_A; class UBA9042; order PHBI01; family PHBI01; genus PHBI01. Next base: position 33,292 of record PHBI01000047.1, on the reverse strand, counting down.
CGAGGCCGAAGCGGACCTCCGGGGCGGGCTCGCCGGTGGCGAGGTCGGTCGCGATGGCGGTGATGCGGCGGCGCGCCTGCTCGATCCAGGGGCTCATCGAGCCGGTCGCGTCGAGCACGAACGCGACCTCGATGCGGGGCACGCCCGTCGGGCGCGCGCTGGCGACGGCCGGGACCGAGAGCGCGACGCCGAGGGTGAGGAGCGCGACGGTCAGGCGGGTCACGGCGGGTCGCGCGCCCCGTCGTTCACGAGTCGGCCGCGGAGCGCTGGGCTCGGCGACCGCTGCGGTGGAAAGCATGGAGACCTCCGTGTTGGGTACGGAGGCCTCCAAAGCAAGGCCCGTGCCACACAAGAAACTCCATTAATTTCAACGCAATATTCGCGCGCGCCGGCGCGGCTCGTGTTCCTCGTGGGACGCCCGCGTGTCGCACGGGACACGGCGCGCGGTGATCACTCGCGCCAGCCACCGACCCCGCGCCACCAGCGGGACAGGCGATCCGGGTCCGCCCCGCGAGCGCCACCGAGGCGCGCCCGGTAGGTCGCGAGCACGAGCTCCATCGCCGCCATGCCGCCCCGCGCGCTGGCGACGGCGCCGACGGCGCGGGCGGCGGTGCGGTCGCGCTGCGTCAGGGCGTGGGCGAGCAGCGCGACGAGGTCGTCGACCAGGAAGCGGCCGGCGGCGACGGGCGGTGGATCGTGCGCCGCGAGGACGTCGAGGGGCGTCCAGCGACGCTCGATCGCGCGCGCCGCGGCGGCGATGTCGGTGGGCCCGAGGGCGCGCCCCAGCTCGACGCAGGCCTCGAGGGACTCGCCGAGGCCGAAGTGGTTGTCGAGCGCGGCCCAGCGGTGGACGACGTGATCGGGGCCAAGGACGGCGAGGTGCCAGCACGACTGGGCGGCGAGGCGGCGGAACGGGGCCAGGGCGGTGGCGTCGGCCGGGTCGAGGAGCGACTGGTGCACGACCAACGGCTCCCAGCCACCCGCCGGATCCGCGACCGTCCAGAGCACGCCGAGCACCGGCCCGTGCCCGGTCGGGATCAGCCCGGCGACCACGCCGACACGGAAAGGCTCGGTCGCGGCCAGATGGCGCGCCTCCTCCTCGGTGACGGCGAGCAGGGCGACCACGACCTCCTCGCCCACGCCCGGGTCGCTGGCGACCGGCACCAGCGCGGCGCAGGTCGCGCCGGCGAGATCGGACGACAGGGGCAGGTGCCGAGCGGGCCGGTGCGCGCGGGACCATCGGGTGTCGTGCTTCATCGGGGCCTCCGAGGTGAGCGCCCCGCGAGCGCCGGGGGGGCGAGGAGGGGCGGGGGACGTGGACGCGGGATGGAGGCATCATAGCGACGTCCGCGCCGCGGGAAGGCGCCCTACGGATGTTCAGTTGCCCGACCGGACCCCACGAGGGCCTTGCGGGCGCGAACAGCGGGTGTAGGCTCTCGCGCAGCGCGGCTCGCGAGACGCGAGCGCCAGGCGCGGGAGGCCGTATGCGGAGCGTGCTCGGGTGGATGGCGGTCGTCGCGGGGCTCGGGATCGTGGCGTGCGGTGGCAAGAAGGCGACCATGGATGATGCATCGCAACCGCCACCATCAACGACGCAACCATCTGTAATAAAATCTGAACCAGGCCCAAGCACGACCGCTGATGTTGCGCTCGCACAGGGGCCTGCGGCGGCGGACGCGGCGGCGCCGGCGGGCGAGGCGGACACGCCGACCGCACCGGAGGGCGTGGCCGATACGGTGACCGCACCCGAGGGCGAGGCCGACGTGGCGACCGCTCCAGAGGGGGAGACCGACGCCGCGGCCGCCCCGGCTGGGGAGGCTGACACGGGCAGCGCGGCTGGCGGCCGCACGACCAACGAGTACGGGGTCGAGGTGCCCGCTGCCGGGGTGCTCTCGGCGGATCTGCTGAGCGCGCTGGCGCCCGTAGACCAGAGCGAGCGCGGCATTCTCACCCGGGTCGGGCGCTGCGGCACCCACCCCGACGCGGACGGCTGCGGGTTCATCGGCCTGCTCGGCGTGGTCGGCTTCAAGGGCGACCAGGTGGCCCTGGTGACGACCGCCGAGATCGGCAGCTGCAGCGACGCGGACCGGCTCGAGGGGCGCGTGGCCTCGCTGACGGACCTGGCCGCGGGGGCCGGCAAGGTGCTCGTCGATCCCGACGCCGCCGCGGAGCCGACGGCGCGCCAGGCTTGGGCGTGGGTCGCAAAGATCGGCCGCGACGGGTTCGCGCCCGCGGCGGACCTGATCACGGCGACGGCGGAGCAACCCTCGGGCATCCGCGCGCACACCCCGACGGTGATGCTCGCTGCGCCGCTCGAGGGCTGGTTCATCGACGCCGTCGGCGCCAAGGGCGTGGCCTCCTTCAGGCTCGTCGCCCCGGACAACAAGGCGTCCTTCGAGCTCGGTCGGGTCCCGTTCGTCACCGCCAAGTGCAGCAAGGAGGACCGCGACGACGGGATGTGCGCCGACTTCAGCGCTCCGAGCGTGCTGCAGGTCGTGATGGCGCCAGACCGTGGCCGCCTGGTGCTGACCACGGCCCTCGGGGATGGGACCCACTGCGGAACGGACCGCGTGTCACACAACACCTGGCCCCTCCCGGCGGGCGTGACCCTGACACCGTGAGCGACAGGATGGGCTGGATCCAGACCTACACCGGCCGGCGAATCGACCCCCTCGACCCCGATCCCGAGGCGCTGGTGATCGAGGACGTCGCCCACGCGCTGAGCCAGCTGTGCCGCTTCAACGGGCACTGCCGGGCGTTCTACTCGGTGGCGGAGCACTCGGTGCGCGTAGCGCGCGCGGGCGCCGCGGAGCACGCGCTATGGGGGCTGATGCACGACGCCAGCGAGGCGTACCTCGCCGACGTCCCGCGGCCCCTCAAGCGGCGGCTCCCGGACTACGAGGTCGTCGAGGAGCGCTTCATGCGCGTCGTCGCGGCGCGCTTCGGGCTGGCGTGGCCGATGCCCGACGCGGTGAAGCACGCGGACACGGTGCTGCTCGCGACCGAGGCGCGCGACCTGATGGGGACCGACGCCTCCACCTGGGGGATCGCCGTCGCGCCGCTCAGCGAGGTGATCGCGCCGTGGTCGGCGCTCGAGGCAGAGCTCACGTTCCTGGCGGCCTGGGACACGCTGTCACGCTCATCTCGTGCTTGCTGCTAGCCACGGTGGCGGGCATGATCCGGCCCATGCGCGCCCTCGTCGTCCTCGTCCTCGTCCTCGCCAGCGCGACCTGCGGCGTCGCGGGGTGCAGCACGACCCGCCCCCATGAGCGCGGCCGGCTCTCCGACCACTGCATGGGCTTCGCGCCCGACGCGACCGTCGAGTATCTGCGGGCCAAGGCCGAGGGCGCCCGAGAGGGAGGCTTCGGGGGCTACGGGAGGTCGGCCGCGGGGGGATGCGGGTGCGAGTAGTCGCGCTGGCGGTCGCGGCGGTCGCCCTCACGGGGCTCGTTCCACGCGCGCTCGCGGCGTCGAGCGTGGCGACCCTCGACATCTTCGCCCTGGCCCAGGACGACGACGGCGGGCAGCCGCTGCGCGCCGAGGGGCTCCGCTACGGTGGGCTGCGCATGGCCCTCGACTACGCGTTCGACGACAGCCTCGCGATGGCGCTGAACGTCGCCGGCAGCCTCATCGACAACGAGAACACCCGCCCCCTGCCCGACACCGTCGACCAGGTGTTGACGACCCAGGCGTCGTCACAGGTGCTGACCCTCGACGCGCAGGCGGCGCTCCGCTTCACGCCGCCGGAAAGCCCGGCGAGCTTCACCGCGGGGTTGTACTACCACCACCAGCGGCGCTTCGTGTCCCTCGGCGCGGACCTCACCGGGCAGCTCGATCTCGCCGACAGCGACACGATCCTGGCGCTGACCTACAGCTTTCGGCTCGGGATCCTGAAGCCACGCCGCTGGGACGACCTGATCATGCCGTTCGACTACCTGCGGTCGCACAACCTGATCCTGTCGTTCACACAGAACCTGTCACCGTCCTGGCTGGTCAACGCGAGCGTCCAGTACACCCGCCAGGACGGAGACATGCAGGACGCCTACAACTTCGTCGTGCTCTACGACGACGTCGGGACCCCGGTGCATCTGGGCTTCGAGCAGCTCCCGCGCGAGCGCGACCGCGTCCAGGTGAGCGGCCGCGTCCGGTGGTCGCCGCGCCATGGGCTCGGATTCGGGCTCGACGGCTCGCTCTACGGCGACGACTGGGGGGTGGTCTCCGGCGCCGTCGAGCCGAGCGTCGAGATCCCGCTCGGCGCGACCAGCCGCTGGCGCTTCTGGTATCGCTTCGCCACCCAGTCGCGCGCGAAGTGGTTTCGCGAGCGGCCGACCGCGGACGCGACCTACCAGACCCAGGACTTCGACCTCGACGCCTGGACCATGCACAGCCCCGGGATGATGCTCGTGTTCCCGCTGCGGGGCGATCTGGCGCGGGCGTGGCTCGGCCGGCTCTCGCTGTTCGCCTTCTTCCGGTCGGACGGGATCAGCGCCGTCGGCGCGAATCTCGGCGCGTCGGCGGTGTGGTGAGCGCGCAGCGGAGCGCGGCGCTCGCGGTCTGGGCGGCGCTGCTCGCGGTTCGGGCGACGCCGGCGGCGGCCGCGGCCCCCTCCCCCACTCGAGCGGCGGTCCCGGACGCCGGTGGGAGCTGGGTCGCCGTCGTCGACGAGGGGCACGAGCTCGGCACCAGCTGGACCGTCGAGGTGCTCGCCCGCCCGGGCGACGAGGCCCGCGCGCGCGCCGACATCGCCGCGGCCCACGCGCTGTGTCAGCGGCTCGAGGCGGTCTTCTCCGAGTGGAGAAACGACAGCGAGCTGAGCCGCCTCAACCAGCGGGCCGGGGTCGAGACGGTGGCCGTGTCCGATCCCCTGCGGCGCCTGCTGACCGGCGCGCTCGAGGTCGCCCGAGCGACCGACGGCGCCTTCGACCCGACCTGGCTGCCGCTGGGCGCGCTCTGGGACCGCGCGGCCGACGCCGACCGCCCGCCCAGCGCCGACGCCCTCGCCGCCACGCTCGCCCAGGTCGGCTGGCGCCACGTCGTCGTCGACGCCGCCGGGGTCCGCTTCGCGCGGCCCGACGTGCGCCTCGGGCTCGGAGGCGTCGCCAAGGGCTGGATCATCGACGCGGTCTACCTCGAGCTTCGGCGCCGCGGCTACGCCAGCCTGGTCGTCAACCTCGGCGGTGACCTCCGCGGCTCGGGACCGGCGGCCGACGGCTCGGCCCGGGTCGTGCGCGTCGCCGATCCCTGGCTCCCGCGCCTCACCGCGACCCGCTTCGAGGTGCGCGACGCCGCCGTCGCCACCTCGGGGAACTACCTGCGGCGGCGGACGGTCGGCGACCAGAGCGTGGGACACATCTTGGACCCGCGCACCGGTCGCCCGCCCGACTTCGACGGCTCGGTCACGGTGCTGACCCGTGACGCCGCCATGGCCGACGCCCTCGCGACCGCGCTGTTCGTGATGGGGCCGGAGCGTGGCCTGGCGTTTGCCCGGGCGACCCCCGGCGTCGACGCCATCTTCGTGACCCGGGAGGGGGTGAAGTCCACCCTCCCCGCGAGCGCCGCCCCCCTCAGCCCGTGAAGTGCGCCCGCCGGTTCTCGAGGCGCTGCGCGCCGCCGCCGAACCAGGCCTTCTGCGGCTCGCCGCCCTTGAAGATGATGTTGTAGGGCAGGTCCGTCGCGCTCGCGAGGAGCGGCCCGTAGGCCCGCTTGAACGACGCCAGCCCCCGCTGGTCGAGCAGGATCTTGCCGAAGCGCACCCCGGCGAAGCGCGCGCCGCCCGCCGCGAGCAGCTCGGTCAGCTCCTGGGTCCGCGCGTCGCACGCGGCGCAGTCGGTCTTGCCCAGCATCAGGACGATCAGATCACTCGCGAGTGAACGCCTCCCAGGTCTCACCGTCCAGCAGCTCCAGCTCAGCCATCGCGCACCTCCACCAACCTCGTGCCAGGGGTGGGGGGAGGGTGTGCCCTCCCCCGGTCCCGATCAGCCGACGAAGGTCTCGCCCTTCTTCCAGTTCACGCCGCACAGACCGCCGCTCTGCAGCGCCTGCACCGTGCGGAGGCTCTCCTCCGGGTTGCGACCCACGCTGAGGTCGTTGGCCGCCACGCTCCGCACGACGCCCTCGGGATCGATGATCACGGTCGCGCGGTAGGCGATGCCCTCGTCCTTCTTGAGGACGCCGAACGCCTTCGAGACCGCGTGGGCCGTGTCGGCGATCACCGGGTGGGTGATCTCCTGCGGGAACGTCTCGCGGTCGGCGAACCAGGCCTGGTGGCTGAAGAACGAGTCGGTGCTCGCGCCGATGATCGCCACGCCGTCATCGGCGAAGTCGCTCAGCAGCGCCTGAAAGCCCTTGATCTCCGTCGGGCACACGAAGGTGAAGTCCAACGGGTACCAGTAGAGGATGTGCCACTTGCCCTTGTAGTCCTCGCTCGAGATCGTCTGCTGCTCGCCGTTGACGTAGGCGGTCGCCTTCCACTCGGGGGACTTCTTTCCGATCGAGATCATCGCTTCGTGTTCCTGTTCATCGGGTTGCCTCCGGCCGCGCCGCGCGCACTGTTCGCGCCGAGCCTCAGCTCCGCCGCGCCGAAGGGGTGTTTGACTCGCCTACCTCTACGGACCCCGTCCGGCGGGTCAACAGTCGTTCGAAATTTAGACCCGTTCTAATTGACGCGATCGAAGCAGCGGCCTCGAGACGCCGCTTGAGGCGTCGTCGCGTGGGCGCCCTCGAGAACGAAGGCACGCCGGTGCGCAGGGGGCCTCGGATCCACCGGCAGCTGACCACGTTGTCCTGAGCTCACCCCAGAGCACCATCGCGGCCGAGGGCGACCGCCAGCCCGGAGGCACGAAGGATGCGGCTCCCTACCGCGTGGCGCATCACGGCCTCGGTGCCGACCAGCGTCACCTTTCGGCGCGCGCGAGTGACCGCGGTGTAGAGGAGCTCGCGGGTCACGACGGGAGAGGGATCGGTGGGCAGCACCACGACCACCTCGTCATAGCCGGACCCTTGCCCCTTGTGGACCGTCGTGGCGTAGAACGTCTCGTGTGGGGGGAGCTGCGCCGGGGTCAGGCTCCGGATCCCGCCGTCGCGGGTGTCGGGGAGGTAGGCCCGCAGCCGGCCCTCAGCGTCCGGCAGCACGACCCCGGTGTCGCCGTTGAAGAGCTGGAGCACGCGATCGTTGACGGTCACCACGATCGGCTGGCCCGCGTAGCCCGCGTCGTGGGGGACGACGTCGCCGGACGCGGCGAGCCAGCGCTCGGCCACCTGGTTCAACAGCGCGGCCCCGAAGCGACCGCGACGGTGCGCGGTCAGCACCTGAAAGCGGCCCAGGGCGGCGAGCGCCTCCGAGGGTGAGCGCGACGCGCGGACCCGGGCGCGCAGGTGCGGCAGCACGAGGTCCCGGAGCTGCGCTTCGAGGTCGCCGAGGAGGGCGGCTGGCTCGACCAGGACCACCTCGGGCTGGCCCGGGTCCCGCAGGATCTCCAAGGTGCGGGCGGCGTCTCCGGCGTTGATGGCCCGGGCGAGGGAGCCGATCCCCCCCTCGCCGTCGAAGCGGTGGCTCTTGAGCAGCTCGACCCGGCACGGCGCCAGCACGTCGCTCTTGCACAGCTCGCCGAGCACATAGCCCGCCTCGACACTCGCGAGCTGGTCCTTGTCGCCCAGCAGCACGAGCCGCGCGTCCTCGCGCACGGCGAGCACCAGCTTGGCCATCAGCGAGAGATCGACCATCGAGGCCTCGTCCACGACCACGACGTCGGCGAGCAACGGGTAGTCCTCGCCATGGAAGAAGCGCGTGGGGCTGCCGGGCTGATACCCGAGCGCGCGGTGGATGGTGGACGCCTCCTCGGGGATGCGCGCGCGCACCTCGTCCGAGATGTCGAGCCGCTCGCGGTCCTCTTTGGCCTCCCGAACCGCCTCGCTCATCCGCACCGCCGCCTTGCCGGTCGGCGCGAGGAGCTGGATCCGGGCGTGGGGCGCCTGGTCGAGGATCGCCGCGAGCACCCGCACCACCGTCGACGTCTTCCCGGTGCCAGGCCCCCCGGTGATGATGGCCAGACGCCGCTCGACCGCCCGCCGCGCAGCCTCGCGCTGCAGATCGGGCTCGTCGCCGCGGCTCGGGAAGAGCCGCTCCAGGGCCGCGCCGAGCCGCGCCACGTCGACCACCGGGGCCAGGCCGCGCGCCCTCCTCGCCAGCGCCCCCGCGAGCCGTCGCTCGTACTCCCAGTAGCGGTGGAGGTAGAGGCGCTCGCCGTCGAGGACCAGGGGCGCCGACGACGTCACGGCTACGCTCGCGAGGGCGACGAGCGGGCTCGCCGCGAGCGCGTCACGCCACGCCTCGAGCTCCGGCCAGGCGGGGGGCTCGACCTCGGCCTCCCCGACCCCCTCGACGTCCGGCGGCAAGAGCGACGCGGCGTCTGCGAGCGCGCAGCAGACGTGCCCGCGGTTGACCGCCGCGCTGGCCGCGGCCAGCCCGAGCAGCACCGCGTCCGCCGGGGGCTCGGCGACGAGCCGCGCCATCGCGCGCGCGAACTGCACCGCCAGCGGGTCGAGGATCCGCGCCGCCACGAAGGCGTCGAGCGCGCTCATCGCTCGCCCCCCCCGGGCACGGCGGGTCGTGGACCGGAGTCCGTACCTGGCGACCCGGTGGGAGCCACCGTGGCCGCGCCGCTCGGCCGCGGAGGACGTAGGTCCGCGACCGATACGAGTCCATCGAGGGCGTCCGACAGGTCGGCGATCAGCGACTCGGGCGGGGTCGCGGCGAACACCCCGGTGCCCGCCGGGTGGCCCGGCGCCATGCCGCGCAGAAACAGGTAGTAGACGCCCCCGAAGTGGCGCTCGTAGGCGAAGTCCGGGATCCGCGTGCGCAGGTACCGCACCGCCGCGACCGTGTAGAGGTGGTACTGGAGGAAGTAGTGGTGCGCGGCCATCGCGCGCTCCATCCCCACCGTGTCGTAGTCCGCCGGGCGCGCGCCGAGGTGGTTCGACTTGTAGTCGACGACGTAGAAGCGACCGTCCTCACCCTCGAAGACGAGATCGATGGCGCCGGTCACGAAGCCCCGGGCCGGTAGGAACGACAGCGCCCGGAGGCGCTCGATCCAGCCCCGCGGCACCCCGGGCTCCGGGTGGCGCGCGAAGACCTCCGCGAGGCGCTCCGGCGACAGCGGCCGCGGCCTCGCGCGCCCGGCTCCAGTCCCCCCCCCGTGGGCGAGGGGGAAGGTGAAGCCGAGCTCGTTGAGCCGCCGCGAGGTCGGCAGATCGGCCAGGCACGGGGCGCCCTCGCCGGCGTGGAGCGGGGTTCCCAGCGCGGCGCCGAGCCCGACGGTCACCAGCTCCGCCCACCCCTCGTCGATGCCGTGCCGTGGGAGGCGCTCGACCACGAGCGCGCGCAGGGCCTCCGCGCTGCCCTGGAAGTCCACGTGCTCGAGCACCTCGTGGAGGAAGTTGCCGGTCCCGCGCCCGCCCGGGAGGTCCGCGAGGGGGACCGAGGTCACCGGCGTCACCGCCAGCTCCGCGAGCGAGCTCGAGCCCTCGTCGACCTCGAGCGCCGTCTCGTCCTCGGCCGCCTGGGCCGTCTCGACGTGGTAGTCGACGTGGCGCGTCAGCCCGGTGAAGCTCGTCCGGCGCCACCCGTTCTCGATCGGGGTCGCCCGGTCGTAGCGGAGGGGCGCGAGGGTCACGTCGCTGTGCGCGATCACCTCGTATCGAGGCACCTCGCGCGGGAGGTCCTCGACCACCGCGATCGTGTGCTCGGAGCGGGTCGCGAGGGTGCTCAGCTCGGCGAGCAGCTGGTCATCGGTGACGTCGCGGACCGTGCGCTCACGAAACCGCTCGAGCGCCTCCGCGTCAAAGACCTCCGCGGCGCCCCGGTGGAGCGCGTACCAGAGCGGCGAGCGATGGGCGTCCCGAAAGCCCCCCCACCAGACCGTCACCTGATGCTTGGCGCGGGTCAGCGCGACGTAGAGGAGCCGCAGGCCCTCAGCGGCGAGCTCGTAGCTCACCAGCTGCTGGTGACCTGCCCACTCGCGGCGCTCCGGGGCCACGTCGAGCTTCTCGCCGTGGTCATCCCCGGGGTCGCGGAAGTGGAGATAGGCCGGTGGTGTGCGCCCGCTGTCCGGCAACCCCAGATATGGACACCACACCAGCGGGTACTCGAGCCCCTTGCTCTTGTGGATGGTGACGATCTCGACCGCCTCGGCGTCGCTCTCGAGCCGCAGCGCCGCGCTCGCGTCATCATCGTCAGCGTCTCGCCGCGCCCGCCGGAGCCACTCGAGGACCCCGGCCGGGTCGAGCCCGAGGCCGACCTCCGCGTTGTGGAGCAGCTCGGTCAGGTGCAGCAGGTTCGCCATGCAGCGCTCGCCATCGACCCGGGCGAGCACCCCCGAGAGGCGGCCCGCGACCAGGGTCCGCAGCAGATGCACGACCCCACGCTCCTGCCACCCTCGCAGCCACCCGCGGAGCTCGCCGACCCACGCCTCCCAGCGCTGGGGATCCGCCGCCGCCTCCGCGATCGTCACGGCGGTCCCGCCGAGGAGCCCGGTCGCCAGCGCCGTCCGCGCGAGCCGGGTGCGGGCGGGCTCGAGGATCGCCGCGAGCAGCCGCTCGAGCTCCTGCGCCTCCACGGTCCCGAACACGCTGTCGGGTCCGTGGAGCACGCTCGGGACGCCGACGTCGCGGAGCGCGTCCTGGATCGCCGTCGCCTGGCGGTTGGTGCGCACCAGCACCGCGCAGTCCCGCGGGCGCACCGGGCGCGGCTCGTCGCTCGCCTTCGCGCGCAGCGTCCCGCCCTTGTGCAAGAGCGAAGCGATGTCCGCGGCGACCCGCCGTGGGAGCTCGTTGTCGCGCCACTTGGCGTCGATCTCTCGGTGCCTGTTGCGACGCACAAAGAGGAGCCTCAGAGGGGCGCCGATCCCCTCGGCGCGGTCAGCGTGCTGGGCGGCGACCCGCTCGTAGTCGATGCCCCGGGTCGCGAAGGCGGCCGGGCCGGTGTCGAACAGCACGTTCTGGGCCTGGACGAGGCGCGCGTCGCTTCGATAGCTCCGCGCGAGGGTCTCGATGCGGCCGCCGAGGGCGCGTTTGGCGGCGAGGTAGGTGTCGATGTCGGCGCCGCGAAAGCGATAGATCGCCTGCTTGGGATCCCCGATCAGGTAGAGCCAGTGCCGCGGCTGTGCGACGAAGAGGCCATCGAAGATCGCCCACTGGACCGGATCGGTGTCCTGGAACTCGTCGATGAGCACCGCGCGGAACTGCTTGCGGATGGAGGCGGCCAGCTCGGCGCCGGTGCCAGGCGCCTCGAGGGCCTCGCGCAAGAGCCGCAGGAGATCGTCGAAGGAGCGTTGGGCGCTGGCCTCGCGCCGCCGGCGGACGGCCGCCCGCACCTCCGCGATGAGGCGGTAGCGAAAGGACAGCAGGTAGTCGGCCGCCGTCGGCATCTCCTCGATCCAGGCGGCGCGCAGGGCGCTCACGAGGTCGAACAGCGGGTGTCGGAGGGGGGCGCCGCCAGAGGCCATGGACTTCGCGAGGCGCGCGCCGTCGAGGACGCGGAGCTTGAAGAAGCTCGTCCGGTCCAGCGCCCCGCGGACGACGGCGTCGCCCACGTCCATGACGCCGTCGAGCTCGGCCACGGGGAAGCGGCGGTGCAAGAGGCCCTGCTCGGCCGCCTGTTTGATGATGGCGACCGCCCGGCGACGGTCCTTCCACCAGAACCGCTCGAGGGCGGCGCGCGCCGCCGTCGTCTTCGGCATCGCCGGGGGGGGCAGCGCCTCGGGTTCGGCCGGCACGACCTCGGCGTCGGGGTGGCGGATCGCGAGGTCGCCGAGGCTCACCGCGCGGTCGAGGTCGAGGCCCACGCCGGTCAGCAGCGCCAGCGTCGCCGGCGTCGCCGCGTAGAGCTCCCGCTGCCAGAAGTCCTCGACGACCTCTCGGACCAGCGCACGCTCGTCCTCGACCAGGGTGGTGTCGAAGGCGACCCCGCTCGCGAGCGCGTTCTGCTGCAGCATCCGCTGGCAGAAGCCGTGGATCGTCCAGATCTGCGCGCGGTCGAAGCCCTCGAGCGCCGCGCGCAGGCGGCCGAGCACGATGGCGAAGCCGAGCCCCCCGGTCGCCAGCGTGACGAGCCGCCCGATCACGTCGTCCGGCGCCGGCTTCGGATCCTCTCGCCAGTAGCTCTCGACCGTCCGCAGCGCCTCGTCGAGCCGGTCCCAGACGCGCGCCCGCAGCTCCGCGGTCGCCGCGTTGGTGAAGGTCACCGCGAGGACGTTCTCGATGCGCACGTCCTCCTCGACGACGAGCCGCAGGACGAGGCTCGTGATGCTCCACGTCTTGCCGGTCCCGGCGCTCGCCTCGAGCAGCACGCCCCCGGTCGCGAGGGGGCCGAGCGGGTCGAAGGGGCGGGAGCTCGGGCTCCCGCTCTCACGGGTGGCGCTCACAGCGGCACCTTCGACTTCGCGGCGTGCAGCGGCTCGAGCACCGCCGCCGACACCTCGGGGAAGTCCGGGTGTTCGAAGAGCAGCTCCTCCCCCCAGACGCGGGCCGCCGAGGGCGAGGCGTCCTCGCCGCGCTTGCTGAAGTACGTGACCCAGGCCTTCTTCGCCTCGAAGCGGCAGGCCTCGGGTCCCTTGTTCCCGCGCCGCGCCCACAGCCAAGCGTCCGAGGTCTCGGGCGCGAACGGGAGCGGCGCCATCATCCCCCGCCGGTAGAGCGCGACGAGCCGCCCGAGCAGGTCGCGAGCGCGCTCTGGCGAGATCCTGGCGAAGGAGAAGACCCCGTTGCTGGCCACCAGGTGCGACTGGTCCGGCAGGGCGTCGACGGCGCCGAGGGCGAGGTGATGGATCCAGACGTCGAGCAGGTGCTTCACCCGGGCCGAGGTGGGGTGAAAGGCCACGCGGCCCCGGTCGAACACGTCGTCGACGCGACCGCGCAGCTCGACGCCGTCGAGCTCGACCGCGATCGGCACCACCCGCCGCGCCCCCATGCGCAACCCCGCGACGCGGCGCGCGATGCGACGCGCCTTCGGATCGACCTCGTCGAGCCGCGCGCGCGCCAGGGCGCCGGACGGCAGGCGCCCATCCGCGAGCACCGCCGCCCGCGCCTCCTCGTCGCTAGCGCCGCGCAGGCGCCAGCGCACCAGGTCGCGGCCGAGCGCCCAGCGCCCGAGCCCGTCCATCGCGAGCGGCGCCTGGTCGGCGATCTCGTCGTCGCGCTCGTCGAGGGAGACGTCGAGGCGCTGCTTGAGGAACGCGGCGGTGGGGTCCTTGAAGAAGGCCACGAGGGCCGTGAGCTGGACCACGCCCGCGGCGGGCGCCGGCACCGGGGTGCCGTCGCAGAACGGCGCCGGAGAGACCCGGGGCCCGCGGAGCCGGCGCGCGCCGGCGAGGAAGCGCCGGTCAAAGGACAGCGCCTCCCGCGAGGCCCCGTCGGCGCCGACCCCGAAGTTGGCCGGGCTGAACGGCGACAGCGGGTGCTCGGTGCGCCAGGCGCCTCGGAACCCGCGCTCGAGCACGGCCAGCAGCTCGGCCAGCGGCACGCACGGTGGGGTCTGCTGGTTGTCGCCGAGGCTCCGGCCGCTGTAGGTCACCACGAGGTGATCGCGGGCCGAGAGCAGCGTCTCGAGGAAGGCCTGACGGTCATCGGCGCGGTCGTCGCGGTCGCCGACTCGGGCCTCGTCGATCCGCGTCCGGTCGAAGCCCAACCCCGCGCCGCCGCGCGGGAAGCTGCTGTCGTCCATCCCGAGCAGGCAGACGACCCGGAAAGGCAGGCTGCGCATCGGCACCATGGTGCAGAAGGTCATCCCCCCCGACAGGAAGGTCACGGCGGTCCGGCGCGCGTTGAACGGCGCGTCGAGCAGCGCGCGGAGCGCCTCGACCTCGACCGGGTCGTCGTAGCCGGCGTCCGCCGCCCCGGCGACGAGGTCGTTGAGCACGTCGAGGATCGCCTTGGCCCGCCCGGCGGAGTCGTCGTCGTGGACCAGGAGGTCGGCGACGAGCGCCGCGCAGCGATCGCGCCACGCCGACAGGGTGCGCGGCTCGCGCAGGGTGTCGAGGGTGTCGAAGAGGCGCTCGAGGTAGTCGATGACCTGCCCGGCGATCAGCGCGTCCTTGCCCTCGATGTCGTCGTAGGGGCTCACCCCCGCGAAGCGCTGGAAGCCGTCGTTGGCCAGGGCGTGCCCGAGCAGGAGCCGCTCGAAGGCGAAGCGCCAGGTGTGGAGCGGGTCCTCGGGCTGCCCGTGGCGCGCCCGGTCCGCGGCGTCGCGCCCCCACCGCGCCCCCGCCTGCGCGAGCCAGGTGCGCGCCTTCGCCAGCTCGTCGGCGCCGATCCCGATGGTGTCGAGCACGGGCGGCAGCGCCAGGAACGCGAACACCGTGCTCGCCTTCAGCCGCCCGGTCGCGAGATCGAGGAGCTCGAGGAAGGCCTCCGCCCACGGGTTCGCCCGCTGCAGGCTCAGGTCGTGGACCTGGTGCAGCGCCGGAAAGCCGCGCTCCCCTTCGGGGGAGTCCCCGTCGGCGAACACGGCGTGGATCAGCGGCGCGAAGGTGTCGATGTCGGGCGTGAGGACCACGACGTCGCGCGGCTCGAGGGACGCGTCCCCCGCGAAGAGGCCGAGCAGGGTGTCCCTGAGGACCTCGACCTGCCGCATTGCACCATGGCAGACATGGACCTGCACCGAGCGATCTTCGCCATCCATCACGAGTGGTTCAGGTCGCTTGTCTTTCTCAGGATGCGCGCTCGGCGCCCCGCGATCGCGCAGCAGGAGCACGTCTTCTTGCAGTGCAGCGAGGGCGGTCTCGGCCCCCGGGGCGACGAAGCGGTCGTGGTAGCGCGGTCGCCCGCCGAGCCCGTCGAGGAGGCGCTGCAGGTCGCTCCCGAGGCGATCGAAGGAGGCGAGCAGCGGGTTTCGGAAGCGTGGGTTCTCGCCCGCGGCGACGAGGCGGTCCTGCTCGCGCCCGGCGGCCGAGGCGCAGGGCAAGAAGAGGTGGACCTCGCGGTGGCGCGCGATGGCCCCGAGCGCCTCGACGTAGCGGGGCGGGAGGGTGTTGACGCCGAACACCACGACCCGACCGGTCACCCCGGTCAGCGCGCCCTCCCCGTCGGCGTCCACGGCGGCGACGAAGGCCGCGAGGCGGTGGCCGAGGTGCCGAGTGGGCACCCCCGCCGCCAGCGCTCGCCACAGCAGCGGCTGCCAGGTGCCGTCGTCCTCCCCCCGCTCCCAGGCGGCGACCACGTCCGGGCGGTAGATGGTGTAGCGATGAAACACCTCGGCGACCCGGGTCGCCAGGGTGACGCGCCGCCGCTCGGGCGGGGCACCGTCGCGCTGCTCGAGGTAGCGCCGCAGGGTCCCGAGGGCGGGGTGGTCGAGGTGCTCGGGGAGCGCCGCGAGGACGCGCCAGCGGAGGCGCCCCGGAGCCCACGCGTCGGTGGCGTCGGCGCGGTCACCGAGGGCGCCGGCGACGGCCGCCGCCACGAGGCGGTCGGGTGAGGTGAACTCGAGGTTGGCGGCGATCCCGCGGTGCTCCGCCAAGCGCATCGTGAGCCACGCCTCTATCCCCCGGCTCTGGACCGCGATCCGCTCCGTGGCGAACGGATCGCCGAGGGCCGGGGGCATGGCGGCCAGGGCGGCCACGAGCTCCTCGACGCGGTTCGAGCGGTGGATGTGCAGGTGCTTGGTCATCGCGACACGGCAGCTTCCGTCGGCGTGTAGAACCCGTCAACCGGGCCGACGCTCGACCATAGCGACGATGTGGGCCCAGCGAGCGTACTGAACACGCGATGAACAGTGTTCACACACACCCCCGACCTCTCTGCGAAGGCTTGCGCACCCGCGGCCACCGCAGGAGACTGCGACGTCACGACCGCGGGAGGTGTGCGATGGCCGTCGAAGATCCGTGGACCCGCCGACTCCGGCTCCTGCAGGTCCTGCTGCGGCGTGGACGGATCTCGACCCGCCAGGTGACGCAGCTCCTCGAGGTGCCGTCGCGGATGGCGCTCGACGACCTCAAGGCGCTCGAGCGCCACGGCGTCCCGCTGCACCACGAGGGCGACGGCCGCGACCGCGAGTGGGTCATCGAGGAGGCGTGGCGGCAGCTCGGCATGGACATCGGCCTCGAGGAGCGCCTCTCGCTGCTCTTCGGGCGCCAGCTCGTCGAGAGCTTCCTCCGCGACACCGACATCGGCGACGCCTTCGCCCGCCTCGACCGGCAGCTCGAGGCCATGGGCGGCGAGGTCGTCCCCGAGCGCGACCTCGCCCGCAAGTTCATCTACGTCCGCGAGCCCGAGAAGGACTATCGCCAGCACAAGGAGATCGTGCAGCAGCTCGTCGAGGCCGTCGTCTCCGGCCACTACGTCAGCTTCACCTACGACCGCGCGCGCTCCGGCGAGACCCTGCGCTTCACGAGCGTCGCCCCCTACACCATCGCGGTCTACAAGCGCGGGCTGTACCTGATCTCGCACAAGCGCGGCCACAACGAGGTCCACGCCATCGAGCGCGTGAGCGAGCTCGTCGTGCACGCCGAGATCGCCGCCTTCGACTACCCGCGCCCGAGCGAGTACGACCCGCGCCCCCTGCTGGCGTCGCAGTACGGCCTCGCGAGCGACGGCGCCAAGCCCGAGATCGTGCACCTGCGCTTCGACGCCCGCGGCCGCCCCTACGCCGCCGCGCGCCGCTGGATGGCCGAGCAGGAGGTCATCTTCCGCGACGACGGCGGCTGCGACATCATCTTCGAGGCCAGCGGCCCCGAGCTGATCGCCCCGGTCCTCAGCTTCGGCGACCTGGTCGAGGTGATCCGCCCGCTGTCGCTGCGCCGCCGGGTTCGCGAGATGCTGTCGCGCGCCGTCGAACGCTACGCCGGCGACGACGAAGCCTGACCGTCACCGGCGCTGGCGCCGTTGGCCACGGCGACGAGGTGCGACACCACCCGGTCGAGCTCGTCGACGAGGTGCGGGAACCGCTGGGCGGCGGCGTTCGCGCGCAGCGTCCGGACGACCGAGCGGTAATACCAGAGCGATCCTTCCTTGCCGCCAGCGAAGCGCCGCCAGGTGGCGTCGCCGAGGCTCAGCGCGTCGACCAGGATGGTCCGCGCGTTGTGCAGCTTATCCGACGCGCTCACGAGGAGCACCGCGTGGTCCCGCTCCACCGCGAGGTGCTCGAGGTACGCCTCCTTGCGCACGCGCCACGGCGGCTTCGGCGTCCGGTCGGTGTCCGAGCACGCCGCCACGATGCCGGCGACCCGATCGCCGAAACGCTGCCGGATGTGCTCGAGGGTCTTCGCCCCACCCTGGTCCTCCACCGCGTCGTGCAGCAGCGCCGCGATGGCGGTGTCCTCGTCGGCGCCGTGCTCGAGCGCGATGCCGGCCACGGCCAGCAGGTGCGACACGTAGGGCACCGTCGTCCCCTTGCGGAGCTGGCGACGGTGAAGGCGCGAGGTGAACTCCAACGCGCGGTCGAACCGCTCGGAGAGCTGGGGCTCGGTGGTCTCGGCGGGCATCGTTCGGCTCCGGGGCACATGCCGTACGGCTGGTGAGCCAGTCTACTCCCAGCGAACGTCGCGTGCACGCCCCGCCGCCACACCCGCGACGCCGCCCAACCAAAACGTCACCCGCCGCGCGGGTCACACGAAGCGGACGTGGCTCCCGCGGACCTCGATGATCCCCTTCGACGCGAGCCGCTGCATCATCCGCGACACCGTCTCGAGGGTGAGCCCGAGGACGTCGCCCAGCTGCTCGCGGGTGGCGGGCAGGCGCACCCACGCGTCCCCCGCGCCCTCGCCCACCAGCTCGCGCACCAGCCCCAGGACGCGCTCCTCGGCCGGGAGCGTCGCGTTGGCCAACATCTGCTGGCGCACCTCGGCCAGGTCCTCGGCGGTCGCGATGGCGAGCGCCAGCGCGTCGTCCGGACGCACCCGCAGCCACGACCGCACCCCGCTCGCCGGCATCGCGCACACGCTCGCCGGACGCAGCGCGTCCACGGTCACCCCGTACACCGCCCCGGTCGCCCCGCCCAAGGCCTCGAGCCCGACGATCTGCCCCGCGTGGACGATGCGCGCGCCGCCGTGACCGCCATCGGCGTTGAGCACGTACTCGCGAAGCCACCCCGACGCGACCGCGAAGATCCGGTCGGCCGGATCCCCCTGCATGAAGAGCACGTCCCCCCGGACCAGCTGACGCTGGCCGTGGTTCGGGACGCCATGACACGCGAGGCACGCCGCCCGCAGGTGCAGCCCACGGTCGGTGACAGGACAGGTCTGGGGCGTGGCGTTGTTCATGTCGTCTTTCCCTGGCAGCTTTCCACCCGAATGGGCACTGCAGTCGCGCCGCGCGACGATTCGCCCGTCGCCCTCAGCGGAGCCGTCTCCGAACCGCCCGCAGCAGATCGATGGTCGAGAGGATCCCGACCACCCGCTCGCCCTCGACCACCGGCAGGGCGCCATAGTGGTGGTCGATGAAGAGATCGACCGCGACCAGCACGTCGTCTCCAGGCCCCACGGTCACGGGCACCATCGTCATCGCCTGCTCGATCTTGAACGAGTCGTCGAGCACGAAGGGGCGCGCGTGGTTCTCGTCGGGATCCACGAAGTCCGGGCGCCGCAGGTCGCGCTCGCTGATGAAGCCCGCGAGGCGCTCCTGGTCGTCGAGGACCGGCATGTGCCGGATGCCGCGCTCGTGCATCCTGACGAGGGTCTGGTGCAGACCGTCGCGCAGGTTCGCGAAGACGACGTCGGTGGTCATGTAGTCACGGACGAGCATGATGCGCTTCCATCTGTGGCGTTGAGGAGTTCGTTCGAGGGGCACCGGGCGAGTGGCCACCACTTCGGCACCTCGATCCAGATAGCAAGTCCCAGGCCTGCTGTCACGCTTCGTACCGTCGCCAGCGACCTGCGCGGGGACGGTCATCTGGCCCTCCTGAAGGTGCACCGCACAAACAAAAGCTGATCGACGTTCACTTTTCGCACGGCGGCCGCCCCCCCCTCGCCCTGGCGCCGCGGCGTCAGGCGCCACCACCGCGGCGCTGTCGGAGCGCGGCCAGGAGCCTGCGGGCGAGCCCCTCCGGGGCCTCGTCCACCCATGGGTAGAACGTCGCCTCCTCGCGCTCACGGTGCTCCCGCAGGAGCGCCAGGAAGTCGTCGTGCCGGTCCTTGCGCAGGGTGTGGAGATCGCCTGCGACGCCGAGCTCGGCGAGCCAGCGGCGGATGGCGGCGTGGTCCGCCCGAATGGCCTCGCCGGCCTCCGGGTGGGCCGCCACGAAGCCGGGCAACGCCTCGGCCTCCTCGACCTCGAGGTGCTCGAGGAGCGCGCGCTCGAAGGGCGCCCACGCGGCCTGGATGGTCGGGAAGTTCGCGCCCTCGACGGCGTTGTCGAGCGCCTCGAGCTGCGCCTCGAGCGCCCTGTGGTCCGCCGTGAATCGGTCTCTGGTCGTAGTCATGGCCGCCTCCGCTGCTATCGCGGAGCAGTCTACACCCGTCTAAGCCCAACGGTGAACGATGTTCACAAGCGGGCGGCGAACGCCCCGGGCAGGGTCGGCGAAGGGACGACCGCCGGCGGCCTCGAATCAGGCGACCTGACCGTCCTTCGCCACGCGCAGGGCCAACCGCGCCGCCCACCCGCTCGTCGCGTTCGCGACGTTGTCGCGCCCGTCCGTCACGACGGTGAGCCGCGAGCGGTCGAGCCGCTCCACCCGACGCAGGTCCTCGAGCCGGGGAGACGCGACGGTGCGTTCGGCGGGGACGACGGCGTGGACGAGCGACATGAGACCTCCGGAGCAGTGCGGACCATACTCGCCGACTGGCGCACCGCCACAAGTTTCTTCGCTCGTTTCCTGTAACCCGCGGGGCTCGCGGCGCTGCGCTCGCTGGGCCAGCAGCACGCCCCCCGCCTCAGGGGGCCAGCGTCACCGTCAGAGAATACGCGCCCGCGTCGTCGACGACGTCGTCCTCACCGTCGACCACGACGAACACCGCCTGGCCCGCGCCGAGGGTCACCCGAAGCGCCTCGTCCCGCTGCCCATCCGAGGCCGCGAGGCAGCTCCCGCCGAGGTCCGCGCAGTCCGCGACGACGTACACGAACGCGTCCCAGCCGTCCGGCGCGACGCCGATCCGATAGTCCCCGGCCGCCGGCGCGGTGAACCGCCAGACCTGCTCCGCCGAGCCGGTCCCCTTGCGCACCCAGCCAGCGCACCCGTTCGCCGGGACGTCGTAGTGGTTGTACGCCGCGCGCGTGTCCCCCGAGCCCGAGAACGGCGGCGCACCGATGGCGAACGGGACCTCGCAGGTGTTTCCCGCGAGGCTCGTGGGGTCGAGGCAGGCCCCGACGCCGGTGCAGATGTCCGCCGGCGCCGGGCACGCGCCACAGCTCCCGCCACAGCCATCGGCGCCGCACGCGCGACCGTCGCACCGGGGAGAGCACGCCTCGGACACCCGCAGCGTGTAGCCGCCGTTGGCGACCCCGCCGCTCGGGGCGCCGTCGACGATGACGCGGACGAGCTCGTCCTTGGCGAGCGCGACCTGGTGGACGCTGCCCCCGGTCGCGAGGCACGTCCCGGCAACGTCCGCGCAGTCGGAGGCGAGGTAGAGCTGCGCGTCGAACGCGGCCTCGAGCTGGAACGTGTACGTGGCCGCCTTGGGCGCCTTGAACTGATAGGTGACGTCGTTGGACCCGTCCCCGCTCGGCGGCGCGCCGGGGCAGGTGTTCGTCTCGCGGTCCTCCCAGCTGGAGGTGTCGTCCGTGTGGCTCCACGGGAGGGTGCCGACCCCGCGCTCTTGGCCGCAGCGCAGGCCGAAGGCGTCGACGCAGCGCCCCTGGCTGCAGGCCTGCTTGGCGCCGCACGCCCCGCAGCTCCCGATGCAGCCATCGCCCCCACACTCGCGGTCCTCACACGTCGGTGTGCACTGCGACACACTGAGCGTGTAGCTCCCCGTCTGCGGCGTCGCGTTCGACCAGCCGTCGACCACGAGGTAGGCGCTCTCGCCGGCGGAGAACTGCCGCCACAGGCGCTCGTCCCGGTCTCGCTCGTCGGCGGCGAGGCAGCTGCCGCGCACGTCGTCGCAGTCGGTGACGAGGTAGAGGTTGGCGTCGAACGCCCCGAGCCCGCTGCCGGTGGCGAGCTGGAAGCGATAGAGGCCTCCTGTGGGCGCGGTGAACGCGTACGCGACGTCGGCCGCGGCGAACCCCCACGTCGCGTCGACCCCCGGGCACCAGCCGGCGCCGTAGCCATACTCGCTGGTGAAGTCCGCCGTGTCCCGGCTGTCACTGAACGGGAGGGCGCCCACCGGGATGGCGGAGGCGCAGGTGTTGCCCGGCAGCTCCTCGCACGCGCCGGAGCGCTCGCAGAGGCTCGGGATGGGCCCGCAGCGCGTCGCCTCGACGCAGCTGTCGGTCGCCGCGCACGGGCCGCACGAGCCACCGCAGCCGTCGTCCCCGCAGCTCTTGCCGGCGCAGTCGGGCACGCAGCTCGTCAGCCGGAACGTGTACGGGCCGGTCAGGTTCGAGTTGTTGAAGGCCCCCTGGGCGATGACGAAGACCCCCTCACCGGCGCCCAGCGCCAGCGCCAGGCGCTCGTCGCCGTAGGCGTTGCGGATGGCGCCGAGGCAGCTGTGGCCGATGTCGGCGCAGTCGGTGACGGCGAACAGGTTGCCGTCGAAGCCGGGCGCCAGCGCGGCGGTGTAGACCCCCGCGCTGGGCGCCGTGAAGTGAAAGACGACGTCCGATGAGGCGGCGCCGAAGCGGAACGGGAAGGTCGGGCAGTCGGTCACGGTGTAGCTGTAGTCGTGATGAAAGCGCCCGGTGTCGCCGGTGTGGGTGAAGGGCAGCGCGGCGACCTCGATGGGGTCGGCGCAGGTGTCCCCGGGGCCGGCGGACTGGCACTTTCCTTCTGCATCGCAATATGACCCGCTCCCGCATTCACCGCAGCTTCCGCAGCCGACGACGCCGCACTCGCGCTCCCCGCACTCCTGCACTGCACAGCGCTGGCTGACGGTGAGCCCGAAGGGGCCCTTGGCCTCCCAGCCCGAGCCGTCGACGACGACGGTGTAGGTGTCGCCGCCGGTGAGGTCGACGTCGAGGGCGCCGCTGCCGGCGCGCGCGGCCACGCAGCCCGCCGCGTCGCAGTCGGCGCCGAGGAGGTAGAGCAGGTCCGGCCCGAGGCGCGGCGTGTCCGCGTCGATGGCCGGCGGGAGGCTCAGCGCGAAGCGATAGCGGCCGTCCGCGGGCGCGGTGAAGCGCCAGGTCAGGTCGCGGCCGTCGGCGCCGCGGTCGCCGCAGGTCGCGCCGGCGCTCGCGAGGTCGGCGCCGGCCAGCGAGGTGTTGCCGCGGAGCTCGAGCGGCAGGGCGGCGGCGTCGATGGCGGGGACGTCGTCACAGGCGTCCCCGGCGGAGGTGGTGGCCGGCGCGGGGACGGCGGCAGCGCCGAGGCCGATGGTCGGGGGCTCGTCGGCCGCGAAGGTGCGGAAGAGCTCGTTCCACAGCGCCCGAGCCTCGGGGTCGTCGAAGGCCACGAAGTGCGTCCCGTGCTGGTACTGCTTCATCGCCGCCGTCCTCGGGCCGTCGGGGGCGAGGGCGTTCAGCGCGACCGGCAGGGTCAGCGTCGCGAGCCCGCGCAGGCGGTGGGCCGGGCTGTCCTTGGCCAGCGGGAGGACGAGCGGCAGGCCGGCGGCGGCGCCGAGGGCGTCGGTGCCGACCGAGGGGGAGTCGGCGTCCTCGGTGCCCTCGGTGAGCAGCACGTGCTTGGCCCGCCCGCCCGGGCCCGGGTGGAGCCAGTAAGGGCCGTAGTTGATGGGGTCGGTCTCGTCCACGAGCATCTGGACGAGGGTCATGGCGGGGTGGAAGCTGTCGAGGTCGCCGGGCGCCACACCGAGGAGCCCTTGCACCAGGGCGGCCAGGTCGGCCGGGTCCTTGCGCCGCAGGATCGTCTCGACCAGGACGCCGGCGGTCCCGGAGAGGATCCCGCCGCGGATGCGCGGGTCGACGGCGAAGGCGAGCGCGCCCGAGAGCCCGCCGTGGGAGTGCCCGAAGAAGTAGATGCGATCGGGGTCGAGGCGGACCGGGTCGCCGGTGGTCACCCGCTCGGCCGGGAGGTCGAAGCGGCCCGCGGCCACCATGTGCGACAGCGTGAGGACGTCGATGGCCGCCTGACGAAACGCGGAGCGGCCGGCGGCGGGGTTGATGAAGTTGAAGCTGAAGAGCACGAGGCCGTTGTAGTCGAGCTCGGGCCCGCGCGGGCCGTGGAGGGGCTCGTCGATGCACAGCGCGGCGAGGCCGCTGGCGTTGAGCTCGCCGGAGACGCCGCGGCACGACTCGTAGTCGCCCCCGGTGCCGTGGGCGTAGATGACCGTCGGCCAGCCCCCGGCGGGCATCGGACGGTCCCGCGGCAACAGCATCAAGAAGCGCAGCTGCTCCTGCTCCTGGACGATGGGGTCGCCGGCGTCGTCGAACAGGATCGCGCCGTCTCCGTCGCTGTCGTAGGGCTTCGCGCCGGACTGGAAGTTGGGAGCGGTGTAGAGCCCCTGGAGCTCGCCGAAGACGCCGGGCTCGCTCACGGTGTCGACCTCGGGGGCGTCGTGGGCGGTGATCCAGGCGCTGATGCGGCGCAGCTCGTCGGTCGGCGCGGCGGTGGTGAAGCAGGTCGCGACCGCGAGATCATCGGCGCGCAGCGGGCTCGTCGGGAGCCAGGCGCGCAGCGGCGCGAGCGCCGGGTCGGCGGCGAGGGCGGCGAGGAAGGCGGGGGCGACCTGCAGGTAGCGCCCGTCGGCGTCCTGCACCGCGCGGGTCACGACGGCGCAGTAGGTCTCGTGCTCGGCCAGGGGGAAGCCGTAGACCGGGCGCATGGCGAGGGTGTGCGCGCGGTAGTAGACGTCCGCGCCGCCGCCGTACCAGCGAAAGAGCAGCGGGACGCGCTCGCCGAAGCGGGGGCTGCCGACGGTCGCGTTGACGAGCTGGACGTAGCCCGCCTCGCCCATCGTCGCCTCCGGCGTCGGCAGGGTGGCGGCGTCGAGGGCGCCGTCGAGCTCGAAGTAGACGGCGCCGTTGAGGCCGAAGCCGTCGAGGACCTGCTCGCCGAGGTCGAGGTAGGTCTCGAAGAGCCCGCCGCTCAGCCCCCGAAAGGCGGACAGATCGAGGTGGCCGTCCCGCAGGTAGCGGTCGCTGGGCCAGCCGACCGCCATCCAGTCGGGCGCGTCGGGGGCGAAGCGGGGCGTGGCGCCGGGGGCGGTCGCCGTGTAGTCGACGCCGAGGCCCGGGCTCGGATCGACGGCGTCCGGGGCGGCGGTGTCCGGGGCGGCGGTGTCGGCGGCGCCGCTCGTGTCGGCGGGCGCGGAGGTGGCCGAGTCACAGCCGCCCGCGACGACCGCGGCGAGCATCGGGAGCGCGAGTGCGACGAGCGTGCGGTGGCGCATGGGGGCCTCGACGGTGGCGACGGGCGGCCGCGAGAGCGCGGCGCGACCGAAGTCATACACCGCGGCGGGGCGCGCGTCGCGACAGATGTCGCGACCGAATGGTCACGATTTGAAGCGACCCCTCAGAGCTCGTGATTTTTTGCCGAAGCCGGACCCAGTTCCCAACGTATCGGTCGAAGACCTGCGTCCTCCGCGGCCGAGGTAGGCGCGACTGCGTCGCCCCTCACTCCACCAGCTGCGGACTCCGTCCGGTCCTCGACCACCTGCCGTTGCTTGGCTCAGCGCTTGCGGATCGCGAGCAGCAGCGTCGGCTGGGACGGCGGCGCGTTCACCGGGCCGCCGGTCGCGATCGCGACGGCCGCGAGCCAGGGGAAGCGGTTGGAGCCGCCCGCGACGGGGCCGACCTGCCCGGCCATCGTCTCGAGGATCGCACCGCCCGCGACGTGGTGGCGGTACATCCCGTCGCCCTCGAAGTTGCTGCCCTGGCCCACCTGGTACCAGTCGGTCGCGACGACGCCGCCCGCGTCGATGTCTGCGTGCTGCGTGCGCGCGACGTGGAGCGCGCTGACCAGGGCGCCCCCCTGGGAGTCGAGCGCGGCGTCCCCCCACAGGGCGTCCGCGTTGGCGGTGGCGTCGAGGCCGGCCAGCGCGAACTCGCCCTCGAGCTTGGTGGAGCTGGTGATGCTGTCTTCGCGCACGAGCAGGAGGAAGCCCGGGAAGAGGGAGCTGCCCGCGGTCGCGAGCTTGCGGTGCAAGACGGCGACCGCGCCGCTCGGGGCCAGCTGACCGCGCCAGGTCCCGATCAGGTCCCCCCCGCTGGACGCCTCGACGCCGTTGAGGGTCAACCCGCCGTCCGAGCCGACCACGACGCAGTTGTCGAGGCCGACGCCGAGCCGGCTCATGGCCCCGGTCTCCGCGGTCGCGTAGTCCATCTCGCTGACGCACCCCGCGTCGTCGAAGCCGATCCAGCCCGAGACCCCGGTCAGCACTCCGCCGACAGCGGCCGTCAGGCCGATGAGGCGGTAGCGCGCGCCGAGCGCCGGAGCGCTGGTGGCGCGCTTGATCGCGACGAGCAAGAGCGCGCGGCTGGGATCGACGCCGGCGATGAGCTCCCCCCCTGCGTCGACCTGCCCGGACAGCGCGACGTCATTGCCGACCCCGAGCGTCACCGCGCCGCTCTGCGCCGTGCACCAGTCACCGGCGAGCGGGAAGTCCGGCGCGAACACGCTGGCCGACTGCGCGGACGGGGGCGCGGCCCAGTCCCCGAACGCCCCGACCTTGGCGACGCCGATCACCGTCCCCGGCCCGGGGCCCAGCGCGGTGGCGGTGAAGACCCAGTCTCCGGTGAGGGCGACGTGGCGTCCGACCGGGGTCTGCGCGCACTCGCCGTCGATCAGCGCCCCGGGGGCGCAGGGGGGGCCGGCGCAGTCGATCTCGCTCGGCCCGCCATCGAGCGGGCCACCGTCGCCCGGGGCGGCGTCGCCGGTCAGCCCGTCGTCGGCCGCGACGACGTCTACGGGCGCCTTGCCGTCGGCGTCCCCGGCGTTCTGCGTGTCCTCGGCGATCTGCGTGTCCTCGGCGATCTGCGTGTCCTCGGCGATCTGCGTGTCCTCGACGATCTGCGTGTCCCCGGCGATGTCGCCACCGCCCGCGGTGGCGCCATCGCCGCCGTCCGCCAGGACGTCCTCGGTCGCGTCGAGGTCGTCGCCGCGCGCGTCCGCCGCGTCGGAGTCGGGGCCCGCGCCGCTGTCGTGGGTCGCCGGCGGGCGGCTCGACGTGATGCAGCCGCCGAGCGCGGCGGCGAGAGCGAGCGCGGTGAGGAGAGAGCGCATGATCCGAGGTCCTTGAGTCGCCGAGGGGTGAGCGAGAGACCCACGCGGTGGGCTTGGTAAACCGGGCGCGGTCGGACCGCAATGTTGGATGTCGTCGCCCGAGCGCCTCCGCTCCACCCGATTCTGCGGGGCGCGACCAGGCTCCCCGCGATCCAGCGGCGATCGCTAGCGCTCCGAAGGCCCCGCCGCGCAACGAGCCGGTTGCTTTGGCGAGGCGGCGGCGCGCCGGGCGGCGCGCCGACGACGCGGGCAGACCGGGCGTCTTCCAGGTCGCCGGCGGGTCGTCCGGCGCGGTGGATCCGCGGGCGCGGCGATCGACTTGTCTCGCGGCGGGTCCTAAGCTCTTGGCCATGAACACCACCCGCCGCCGCGTCGCGCTCGTCGCCCTCTTCGCCGCCGTCGCGGCCTGCCCCGGCGAGGACACGAACGGCGTCGCGGACAGCGGCGGCTTCGACTCGGTGTTCGTGCCGAACGACACGCTCCTGCCCGACACCACGTCTCCCGACACCGGCCAGGACACCGCCGGCGACGCGGCCTCCCCCGACACGCTCCCGACCGGCTGCCCGGGCACCTTCGGCTGCGCCTGCGCCGGCAACGAGGACTGCGCCTCGGAGCTGTGCATCGAGGGGCCGGACGGCTCGGGGTGTACGCGGACCTGCGTGACGACCTGCCCCGACGGCTACGACTGCCTGACGAGCGGCGCCTTCGGCCCCGACGTCATCAGCGTCTGCGTCCCGCGGCACACCCGCCTGTGCCGACCCTGCCACGAGAACACCGACTGCCAGAACCCCTTCGACCCGCTGCCGTCCTATTGCGTGGCCACGGATCCCGCCGAGGGGCGCTTCTGCGCGTCGTCCTGCGCCAACCTGCCCTGCCCGGCCGGCTTTCAGTGCGCGACCGTGACCGTCGACGGCGGCGCCACCGCCAAGCAGTGCGTCCCAGCGGACGGAGGCAGCTGCGCCTGCCGCACGTCGTGGGCGGACCTCGGGCTCTCGACCGAGTGCCAGCGCGTCAACGAGCACGGCGCCTGCCCGGGGACGCGCGCGTGCGGCCCCGAGGGGCTGACGCCCTGCGACGGCCCTGCGGCGGACGCCGAGACCTGCAACGGCGTCGACGACGACTGCGACGGCGCGACCGACAACCTGCTCGCGAGCGCGTGCGAGCGTCAGAGCGCGTTCGGGACGTGCGCGGGGGTCTTGGCCTGCGACCCGAGCTTCGTCGCCTACTGCGACGCCCCGCTGCCGTCGGCGGAGGTGTGCGACGGCGTGGACCAGGACTGCGACGGCGCGACCGACGAGGGGAGCTGCGACGACGCGCTGCCGTGCACCGACGACGTGTGCGTGTCGGCGACCTCCACCTGCCAGGCGACGCTGAAGCCCAACGCGTGCCTCATCGACAACGCGTGCCACGGCGAGAACGCCATCAACCCCCTCGACCCCTGTCAGGTCTGCCGTCCGCTGCTCAACCCCTACGGCTGGAGCCTCGCGACCAACGCCTGCACCATCGACGGCGTCTGCTACGCCGACGGCGCCACCCGCCCCGGTCAGCCGTGCGACGTCTGCCGCGCCGCGAGCGACCCGCTCGGCTGGACGGCGCTCGCCGAGGGGGACAAGTGCGACGACGGCGACCCGTGCACCTACGACGAGGTGTGTCACGGCGCGCTATGCGCGGGAGCGCTGACCGAGGACCGCTGCGAGGACGGCCTCGCCTGCACCCTCGACGCGTGCAACGGCGACGGGACCTGCACCCACGCGCCGGTCACCGGGACCTGCGTGATCGATGGGGACTGCTTCAGCGCGGGGGTCGCGAACCCGGCGGCGGACTGCGAGCGCTGCGAGCCCGCCGCCGATCGCTTCGCGTGGTCGCCCGCCCCCGACACCACCCCGTGCGACGACCACACCGTCTGCACCACCGCCGACCGCTGCGACGGCGCGGGGAGCTGCGGCGGGACCGAGGTGAGCTGCGACGACGGGCTCGCGTGCACCGCCGACAGCTGCGACGCGGCGGCGGGCTGCGACCACGCGCCGGTCGACGCCTGCGTCATCGACGGGGCGTGCGTCGCGGCCGGCGACACGTTGGGCGGCGGCGAGGGGTGCCTGGCGTGCCTGCCGGCGGTGGCGACGGACGACTGGTCGGTGACCCCGGAGGCCTGCCTGATCGCGGGCGCGTGCGTCGCGGGCGGCGCGGTCGACCCGGGCGACGACTGCCGTCGCTGCGTGCCACAGACGAGCCAGGGCGCCTACGTCCCGGTGAGCGTCGGGAGCTGCGGCGACGCGAGCGTGTGCTTGGCTGGCGGGCACTGCGTCGCCGGGAGCTGCGTCGGGGCGTCCGACAAGTGCGACGACGGGCTCGGGTGCACGGCGGGGACGTGCAACGGCGACGGGAGCTGCACCCTCGAGGTGGTGGCCGGGAGCTGCCTCATCGGCGGCGCCTGCTACGGCAACGGCACGGTCGACCCGGACGACGCCTGCCACGTGTGCAACGCAGCATCGGCCGCCGGCGAGTGGTCGCCGAACCTGGCGCGCTGCCTCATCGGCGAGGTGTGCTGGGACGGCGGGCAGGCGAACCCGGCGAACCCCTGCCTGGTGTGCGATCCCGGCGCGACGCGGACGGCGTGGAGCCCCGCGGCCGCGACGGCGAGCTGCGACGACCACAGCGCGTGCTCGAGCGACGACCACTGCGACGGCGCGGGCGGCTGCACCGGCGACCTGAGCTGTGACGACGAGCTGAGCTGCACGACCGACCTGTGTACCCTCGGGGGCTGCGTGAACATCGTGGCGCCGGCGGCCTGCGTCATCGACGGCGCCTGCCGAGCGGCCGGAGCGAACCCCGGGCAGCCGTGCCTGACGTGTCAGCCGGCGGTGTCCCAGGCGGCGTGGACACCGACCGGCGCGAGCACCGCCTGCGATGACGGGAGCCCGTGCTCGAGCGACGACCACTGCGACGGCGCCGGGCGCTGCGCCGGGGACGTCAGCTGCAACGACGGCACCTTCTGCACCGACGATCAGTGCACCGCGACCGGGTGCGCCCACACCATCGAGAGCGGCTGGTGCGTCATCGGCGGGGCGTGCCGCGGCGAGGGGACGCTGTCGGCCCAGGGGTGCCTGGTGTGCGATCCGGGGGCGAGCGCGACCGGTTGGACGGCGGCGGCGGTGAACACCAGCTGCAACGACGGCAACGCCTGCAGCGTCGGCGAGCGCTGCGACGGCGCCGGCGCGTGCGTCGGCAGCACGACCTGCAACGACGGGATCATCTGCACCGACGACGTCTGCGACCCGCTCGTCGGCTGTGGGCACTCGGTCGTCGGCGGGTGGTGCCTCATCGGCGGGCAGTGCTACAGCGACGGGGCGTCGATCGCGAACGGCTGCGCGCGCTGTGTGTCAGCCACGAACGCGCACGACTGGACGCCGACCGGGGCCGGGGTGAGCTGCGACAACGGCGACCCGTGCACCGCGAACGCGGCCTGCGACGGGCTCGGGGCGTGCGTCGGCGACGGCAGCTGCGACGACGGCGACGTCTGCACCGTGGACGAGTGTACGCCGACCGGGTGCCGCCACGATCAGGTGGCGGCGGGCAGGTGCATCATCGACGGGCAGTGCGTCCCAGCCGGGCCCAAGGCCGGTGACCCGTGTCTCGCGTGCGCGCCGAGCGTCGACCAGCGCGCGTGGACCCCCGCGGCGGCGACCACGGCGTGCGACGACGGCAGCCCGTGCTCGCCGGTCGACCGCTGTGACGGCCAGGGGCACTGCGTCGGCGACACCACGTGCGCCGACGGGATCGCCTGCACCGACGACGTGTGCGGCCCGAGCGGGTGCAGCCACCCGGTCGCCAGCGGGGCCTGCCTCATCGCCGGGGCGTGCTATGGCGGCGGCCCCGATGGCGCGAACCCGTGCCGCTCGTGCACGCCGGCGCAGAGCCAGGTGGCGTGGACCTACGCCGGCGTCGCGGTCGGGTGCGACGACGGCAGCCCGTGCTCGGGCGACGATCACTGCGACGGCGCCGGGAGCTGTGTCGGGAACGCGGCGTGCAGCGACGGCAAGAGCTGCACCGTCGATCGCTGCACCCCAACAGGGTGCGACTGGTCCCAGGTCGTCGACGGGTGGTGCCTCATCTCGGGGGTGTGCCGAACGTCGGGCGCGGATCCGGGCAACGTGTGCCGGACGTGCGATCCCGGCTCGAGCCAGGTCGTTTGGACGCCCGCGCCCACGACGACGACCTGCAGCGACGGCAGCGCGTGCTCGAGCGACGACCACTGCGACGGGGCGGGGGCGTGCACCGGCAACACCGGGTGCGACGACGGGCTGTCATGCACCGTGGACGTGTGCACTGCAACAGGCTGCGACCACGGCGCGGTCGCGGCGGGCAAGTGTCTCATCGGCGGGCAGTGCTTCAGCGCGGGGCCGAAGCCCGGCAACCCGTGCCTCGTGTGCAACCCCTCGGTCAACCCGCGGGACTGGACGCCGGCGTCGACCGCGACCGCGTGCGACGACTCGAGCCCGTGCTCGAGCGACGACCACTGCGACGGCCAGGGGCAGTGCGTCGGGGACAAGAGCTGCGACGACGGTATCGCGTGTACGCTCGACGTGTGCGGGGCGACGGGGTGCAGCCACAGCGGGATCCCGGTCGGGTGGTGCCGCGTCAACGGCACCTGCTACCAGAACGGCGCGGCGAACCCGGCCAACGCGTGCCAGCGGTGCGACGCCAGCCACCCGACGACCTGGACGAACGAGCCGACGACCAAGGCCTGCGACGACAACAACGGGTGTAGCCCCGTCTCGTACTGCGACGGCGGCGGGGCCTGCGTCGGCGACACCAGCTGCAGCGACGGCGTGAGCTGCACCGACGACGCCTGCGTCAACATCTTCGGCAGCCAGTTGTGCCTCAACCCGGTCTCCGCGGGGAAGTGTCGGATCGACGGGCAGTGCTATTGGACCGGGCAGACCCAGAGCGGCAACGTCTGCTACAAGTGCGACCCGAACGGCAACGGGGGCACGACCGCCTGGTCGTACAACAACGGGGCGGCGTGCACCGACGGCTACGGCGTGTGCACGAGCAACGACGTGTGCGCGGGCGGCGTCTGCCAGGGGACGTTCCTGACCGACGGCTACGACAACGACACGGTGTCGACGGCGCGCTATCTCGGGTCGCGCGACGACGACATGAGCTGGCCGTCGACCGTCACCGCGAACCTGTGGGGCCCGGGTGACCAGGACTGGTACCGCTACCACGTCAACGACACGTGGTTCGGCAACGCGCGGCCGCGGGTGCGGCTCACGAACATCCCGACCGGTCACGACTACGACCTGTGCGTCTATATCCGATGCACCGACGGATACGCGGTCCCGAGCGTCACCTGCCCGAGCGGCAAGGTCTACCGCAGCGCGACCATCGGCGGGACATCCTACCCCGGGTGCTGCAGCCTGGCGTCCGGCACGACCAGCGAGGACATCCGCTTCGCGGACACGGGCGACTTCGAGTGCAGCAGCTCCGACGACTCGTACGACGCCTACGTCAACGTCTTCAAGTACTCCGGCCCGGGGACCTGCGCGGACTACACCCTCGACTGGGGCGACGACTGATCGCGGCGACGTGGGGACCGCATGCCCCCGACGCGTCTCGCGGCGGCCTGAAATGACAAAGGGCGGGGCCCTGAGGTCCCGCCCTTCGTTCAGTCGTTGGTCAGCCGCCGCTGCGATGTCTGTTCACCGCGACACCCGACCGGCCGCTATCACCAGCCGCCGCGACCGCCGCCGCCGCCGCCGCCGTAGCCGCCGCCACCACCGTGGCCGCCACGACCGCCGCCGCCGCCGCCGTAGCCGCCGCGACCGCCGCCGCCGCCGCCGCTGCGCCCGCCGCGATCCTTGTCCTGCGCCTCGTTGACGCGCAGGTTACGCCCGTCGAGGCTGGCACCATCCATCTTCTGGATGGCCTCGTCCGCCGCGGCACCGTCGGCGAACGTGACGAAACCGAACCCGCGCGAGCGACCGGTCTCCCGGTCCGTGATCACCTTCGCGTCGGTGACCTCACCGTACGCCTCGAAGGCGTTGCGGAGACCCGCGTCATCGGTACCCCAGCTCAGACCACCCACAAAAAGCTTCTTCGACATCTCTACTCACTCACTATACCGAGCCGACGAGCGCTCGCCGGGCTCCTCTTATTCGGGCGGATGGCGCCCGACGACCATGCTGCGATCACAGATGATCACTGCGCGTGACCATGAACCACGTGTCCCGGCCCGATGCACGAAAATACGCATCCAGGCCATTCTTTTTTTCGCCCCTCCCCCGCGGCGAGCCCCCACTCCGCCCCGCACAGGCGCCGTGTAGAAGCGACAGCCGCGTCTGACCGGATCGGGTGAGCTCCGCGCGCCGAGTCCCCCCACCTGCGCGCCACCAGTGATCCCGTACGCGCGGGACCGACGGCGGCGATCGAGGATGATCTCGCGTCGGGCAGCGACGACCTC
Source organism: Deltaproteobacteria bacterium HGW-Deltaproteobacteria-14 (assembly GCA_002841945.1). Classification (GTDB taxonomy): domain Bacteria; phylum Myxococcota_A; class UBA9042; order PHBI01; family PHBI01; genus PHBI01. Next base: position 629 of record PHBI01000047.1, on the reverse strand, counting down.
GGTGACCCGACCTGCCGTTTCAGGTTTGTCTCGCCACCGCCTGGCCCGCTTCGCGTTGGCCAGGCGGGCCTTTCAGGGCTTCCTTCGCGGGTGCGGGGCGCAGCGCCCGGGTATCGGTCGGGCCACTGATCGGGTAGGCGCCCGGGTCGCCCCGGGCACCTCCCACAGAACCGTACTTGTGCTGTTCACATACGGCCCTTCAGGACGGCGGGTTATGCCCCCCGCCGCCGGCCGGTTTACGACCTCTCGTATTCCAGCGCGAGCGTGAGCTGTGCCGGAGCGATGATGGCCTCCCAGGCTTGCCTGAACCGTCCCAACAGGCTGACGAGCCCCCGTTCGGCGAAGTACGCGTTGCGGAGTCCTCGATCGACCGCGGGGTCGTGACTGAGCGCCCACCAGGATTTGCATCCTTCGTACACGCGGCGCCACGCGGTCCTTGGCTTTATTCCCAGGTGGATGAGGCGACGAGCAATCGTTCGCTTGGTCTTCCAGTGTCGAAGCAAGATCGCGCGCAGCCGTCGCCGGATGTGCGCGTCCGTGTTCGACATGGCCCGCTCGAGCCCCGACGTGCAGATCCGGAAGAACCCGGCCCAGCCCGTGAGATACACGTTGATCGCGTGGATGACCGC
>PHBI01000046.1:38659-44344 GCA_002841945.1 Deltaproteobacteria bacterium HGW-Deltaproteobacteria-14 | reverse complement strand
CGTCCGCCCGCTCGCCCCGGGCCGTGCCGACCTATCGCGGCGGTGGCTCGCGCCGAGGCGCTCCCGCCGCCGGCTCGAACAACGGCCGCCGCCCGTCGAAGGCGCGCTCCGACTCGCGCCGCGGGCCGTCGCGCTCGCCGGCGCGCGTCAAGAGCGGCGGCAGCCGCGGCAAGGCCACCGGCTCCCGCGGCCGTCGCGGCCGCTGATCCAGGCGGCGGCAGGGCGGGACCCGGAGGCCGAAGCTGGCGCTGGGAGGGCCACTCCGTGGCCCTCCGGAGGCCGCAGGGGGCTGACCGATACGACGCTGAGCTGCGCGACTGCCTGTATGCGCTAAGGGCTCGCGGCCGGCAGGCGGCCAGGAGCCGTCACCTCAGCGGGATGGCGAAGCGGTCCACGACCTCGGGTGCGCTGCGCTCGACGAGTCGGATGATCTCCGTCTCGATTGCTGAATCACCGATGTGCAGTGCACAAAAGTGGAGGAAGCGGTGGCGCCCCGGCCAGCTGAAGAGGTCGGGATAGCGCCGCCGCCGCGGGTCGGTCCAGAGCGGCTGGAGCGGTCCGCCGCCGCCGCCGGTCACGACGTGGTGGAGGCCGTTCACCAGGAAGTGCTCGTAGGCGTGGCAGTGGCCGGTGAAGATCGCGACTGCCTTGCCGGTGGCCCGGATCGGATCGCCGAGCTCGCGCGCGGCGCGCGGCGCGGGGCGCACGACGCGGCTGTTGGTGAGCGGCGGGTGGTGCCAGAGCCCGACGACCCCGCGCACCTCGGGATCCGCGGCCAAGGTCGCGCACGTCTCGGCGAGCCAGGCGCGTTGGACCGCGCGCAGGTGGCGCCCGAGGCGGGCCAGGTTCGAGTCGAGGGCGACGAACGCGACGCCGCGGTGGCGCAGCAGAAACCACCGCGCCTCCGCGAGGACGGGGAAGCGCGCCCGGTAGGGCGCCAACCCGCGCGGCGGCCACGGGAGGTAGTCGTGGTTGCCGAGCACCGGCAGCACGGGGACCCCGGCGGCCCGGATGGGCGCGTGGGCGCGATCGAAGCGACGCCAGTGGGCGGCCGAGGTGCCCCACGTCACGAGGTCGCCGACGTTGAGGACGGCGGCGGGGGTCCGGCGTGCGACCTCGGCCAGCAGCGCCGACTGCTCGGCGTCGTTGGAGCGCCACCAGAGCTCGAGGCGGCTGGTGCGCTGGGTGTCGCCGACGACGACCAAGGTGGCGTTGTCGGGTCGCACGGCGTCGAGACCCGCGTATAGTGGCGGCTGTGAGCTCACGATCCTCCGCAAAGCGCCGTCGGTTCACACCCGTAAGGGCGTGTGGTTGTAGCACGGTTCACACCGCCGCCGGCGGTGTAGGGATCTGGCGGCGGCTGGCGCTGGCGGCGCTGGCGGGGCTGATTGGTCTCGGCGCGGGCTGCGACTTCGGGGTCGGTGAGACGTCGGGCAGCGGGTGCGCGCGGATCTCACAGGGGGACTACGATCTCCCGACCAAGCGCATCATCAAGGCCAGCGTCGCAGCCCGCCTGACCCAGCGGGGGATGGACTTCATCACCGAGCGGATCCGCGCGCTCGTCCTGGCCTTCTTCGACGCCGACGCCGAGGGGCGCGCGTTGATCCCGCTGGCGTCGCTGGGCCTCGGTGCCTTCTCGACCTCGCTCGGCCCCTTCGACGCGGAGGTGCGTGACCTCGTGCTCGTCGTCGACCTCGCCGCCCTCGAGGTGGCGTTCGTGCCGGGGTCGCACCCGCCGCGCCTGCGGATCGCGGTCGACGACGCCGTGGTTGGGCTGCAGCAGGGGACGCTCGCCGGCACCATCGACGCCTTCCTGTTCAGCGGCAACGTCGCCTGTGGCCTCGCGAACGGCGCCAACGGTCGGGTCGCGAAGCTCGACCTCGACCTCGAGCTCGAGCTCGCCACCACCTCCGAGGGAGGTCTCGACGTGCGGGTGCTGCCGTCGACGGTGGCGTTGCAGGACGTCGCCCTGTCGATCCGCACCGACTGCGGGCTCTCGGAGTGCCTCGATGGCCTCTCGCCGCCGTCCACCGCGGAGTGCTTCGAGTGCGAGACCATCTGCCCGGTCATCGACATCGGCAGCGCCTTGGTCAGCGTGGTTCAGGCGCTGTTCTCCGACCTCGTCGACGGGCTCCTCGATCTCCTCGCGGACGACCTCGCGAACGTGTTCCTGGACGGCTTCCTCAACGGTCGCCCGCTGGCGGTCGAGGGGACGCTGGACCTGGCCGGGCTCTTCGGCGCCGTCCTCCCGTGGCTCCAAACGGCGCGCGACCTGGGCGTCCTGGCGCGCCCCGCGGGGGACGCCTTCGCCATCAGCGGCTCCGGTGACGCCCTCGGCCTCGACCTCGTCCTCGACGCCGGGCTCGACGCCGCGCCGACCCACCCGTGCGTCGGCGCGTTGGGACCTGATCCCACCTACGAGCCCGGTCTGCGGCCCATCTTCGACGGCGTCGCCCGCGGCCCCGGCGGGCAGCCCATCCCCTATGACCTGGCCCTCGGGGTGTCGGGCGCGGTCGTCAACGAGACCCTGTGGGCGCTCTTCAAGTCCGGCGCCCTGTGCATCGACGTCACGACCGACGACCTCGCCAACGCGACCGCGGGCGGCCTCGTCGTCACGGCGCGCGCGCTCGCGCTGTTGCTGCCGGGGGTGACGAGCCTCGCGGGGGCGGACGCCCCGGTGCGGATCCGCGTGCGCCCCGATCTCGCCCTCGCCCCCGCGCCCGTCACCTTCGGCGACGGCGTCGGTGCGCCGCTCATCGGCCTGGCGTTGCGCGACACCCGGGTCGACGTCGACGTCCTCGTCGGCGACCAGTTCTTCCGCGTCATCGGGTTCCGGGCCGACCTGACCGTCGGTCTGGCCGTCGACGTGCTGCCCGGGGCGAAGCTCGGGCTGCGCGTCGACGACGTCGGGCTCGATCGCTTCGACCTGCCCGACGGCGAGCTCTTCGCCGACGCGCGGCTCGATCTCATCGCGCCGTTCGTGGTCGATCTGGCGCTCGGGTTCCTCGCGGACCGGCCCATCACCATCGAGGTGGGGACCTCCGGACTGCTCGACGGCTTCGGGGTCCCCATCGCGCCCGAGGTCGTCGCGCTCGGTCGCGCCGGCGTCGGGGCCGACTGGCTGGCGATATACGTGGCCTTCGCCGAGCTGCCCACGCCGACGACCCTCGCGCTGCCCGTGATGAGCTTCGGCGACGCCCGTGACGGAGGGGTCCCGTTCACCGCCGCCATCGCCCCCGGAGACAGCGTCCAGCTGCGGGTCGCGGGCGGCTCGTGGTCGGGCTGGTTCGCCGGCCCCGGGCCGCATCGCCTCGAGCACCCGCGCCTGTGGCTCGTCGGCGCCTGGCCCGTCGAGGCGCGGATCCGCCCGGCCGCCGGGCTCCCCGGGCAGGCCTTCCCGGTCGGCCTGGTCCACGTCGTCCCAGCGCTCGCGCCGGTCCTCGACGTCCCGTCGTTCCCGACCGCCCCGCCGCCCCCGGTCGAGGCGCCCGCGAGCCCGCCGCCCACCGCCGAAGGCTGCACCGGCGGCGGCGCTAACAACCCCTGGGCCCTCACCCTCGTCCTGCTCGCCCTCTTCGCCCGTCGCCGCGCCCGCTCCCGCACCGCCGCTCCCGCTCGAGCCCGCGCTCCCGCCCGCGCTTCCGTTCGCACCGCCGCTCCGGCTCCCGCTCGCTCTCGCGCCCGCCTGCTCGCCCTCGCCGCCGGCCTCGCCCTGACCGCCTGCGCCGACGACGCGGTCGCTCCGGCCCGCCGCTGCGCCCACCACGATCAGTGCGACGACGACTACCTCTGTGGCCCGGGCGGCGTCTGTGTGGCGGCGCCCACCTGCGACCACGACCTCGACTGCTGCCCCGGCGCGGTCTGCTTCAGCGGTTGGTGCCGCCCCACGATCGAGTGCGACGACGTCGCCGGCAGGCCGTGCGAGGGGCTCGGCGAGGCCTGTGAGGCCGGTCGCTGCGTCCCCGCGCCGTGCGCCGCCGACGGCGCCTGCGACGGCGCCACGCACTGCTTTGCAGGCCGCTGCATCGCGGGCCTCCCGTGTGATGATCGCTGCGTCGGAGGAGAGCTCTGCGACGTCGCGAGCGGGCGCTGTCTCATCGCCGGCTCGCCGCCCGCGTGCGGCGAGGGCGCGCGGGCGATCCTGGCCGCCGGGTTCTCCCCGGAGCCCCTGACCTGCGACGGCTTCGCCTGGCCGGCCGAGTGCGCCGATCTACCGACGATCGCGCCTGGCCGACCGGGGGTCGACGGCCGCCTCCTCGAGCTCCCGAGCGGGCCGGCGCTCGTGAGCTACGATCCCGCCTACGGCGACCTCGTCCTGTCCCGCTTCGACGCCTCCGACGCCCGCTCCGACGTCGCCCTCGACGGGGTCCCAGAGCGCGCACCCGAGGCGCCCCCGCGCGGCTACCGGGGGGGCGTGCGCCAAGCCGGCCCCGATCGCGGCGCCCGCCCGGCGGTCAGCCAGAGCGGCGACGGCGCCGCGCTCGACGTCCTGTACCGCGACCTCGACGACGGCGGGCTGCGCCACCTCCGGATCGACGCCGCGACGCTGACCCCGACCGCACGGGGGCGCGTTCCGGTCGCCGGCGACGCCGGCCGCTGGTCGTGCCTCGCGCGCCGCGCGACCCCGGCCGGGGACCGCCTCGCCGGGCTCGCCTTCGTCGCTCGCGATCCGAACGGCGAGGTGTCCGCGCTGGTCCGCTTCGAGGCGACGGCGGACCCGCCGGAAGGGCCCGAGGACTGGACCGTCACGCCGATCCTGACGACCCCGTTGCCGCTCACCGCCGCGGCGCCGTGCGGGGGCTCCTGCGGCCTGGCTGCGGTCTGCGTGCGCCGCGCCGGCGCGGACGACGCCTGTGGCACCACCCTCGGCCTCGACGCGTGCCCGTCCCCCTGCGGTCGGCACGAGGCGTGCGCGCGGGTCGACGGGGCCGCCGCCACCTGCCTCCCGCGCGTCTATCCCGCCTACGACGCCGAGCGCCTGCCCTTCGGGCGCGGGCCCTTCGCGACCTGCGCCCGCGGCGCCGACGGCGAGCTCGTCGGCGCTTGGTACGACGGCGAGGACGGCGCGCTGGTGGCCGGCCGGTGGCCGTTCGGCGCCGCTCAGACCGCGGTGGTCGACGTCGCGGCCGACGCCGATCTGGGCCGCCACGCTCGGCTCGCGGTCGCTCCCACCGGGCGGCTCTTCGTGGCCTACCGGGACGAGACCGCGAGGGCGCTCTGGATCGCCGAGGCGTCTGCGGCCACCGGGCCCTGGACGCGGGCGGTGGTGGACGCCGATCCGCAGGGGCTCCTCGACCTCGGGGGCTGGCCGGATCTGCGCTTCGACGCCGCTGGCGTCCCGGTCGTCGCATACGGCGAGGCGACCCACGGCGACATCCGCGTGGCGCGCCGCGGCGCCACAGGCTGCTGGGGGATCGCCACGGCGCTCGCCGATGGCGCCTTCGCCTGGCCGGGCGTCCTCGCCGTCGGGGACGGCGAGCTCCTGGTCACCGCGCTGGCCTTTCGCTTCGACGCGTCCCAGCGCCCCGTTCACGCCCCGGTCGTGACCCACCTGCCGCTCCCGACCTGCGGTCCCTGAAGAACGCGAGTGAGGGTCGCCTGGAGCATCTCGCGCAGAGGGTTCCCGGCGCGGGCCGAGCGGAGCGAGGTGCGCGTTGGGATGCGCGAGTCGTTCCACGTGGGCGC
>PHBI01000046.1:0-38561 GCA_002841945.1 Deltaproteobacteria bacterium HGW-Deltaproteobacteria-14 | reverse complement strand
GCAGAGGGTTCCCGGCGCGGGCCGAGCGGAGCGAGGTGCGCGTTGGGATGCGCGAGTCGTTCCACGTGGGCGCCCCGAACGAGCGCATTGAATCGTCGGGGGGCAAGCGAGCGAGGGTCGCCTGGAACGTCTCGCGCAGCGGGATGCGCGAGTCGTTTCACCAAGGCGCCCCGAAGCGAGCGCACCCGAGAGACCGTTCCAATTGACAGAAGTGGTGCGGGGCTCACCTATAGAAGCTGGATGGACGGACGCGAGGTGGTGGTGCAGACGGAGCGCGAGATGCTGATCCTGCGGGAGGTCGTCGAGGCGTACATCGCCTCCGGCGAGGCCGTGGGCTCCAAGGCGGTCGCCGAGCGGCTCCGCAACCGCCTCTCGTCGGCGTCGATCCGCAGCACCATGCAGAGCCTCGGCGAGTCGGGGCTCCTCGAGAAGCCCCACACCTCGGCGGGTCGCGTCCCGACCGATCGCGGCTACCGCACCTACCTCGACGCGATCCTCGTGCCCGCCGAGCTGCGGCCGCGGGACCTCGAGTCGCTCACCGGCCTCGGCTGGGAGGAGGGCTTCTCCTCGCAGGAGGTCTTGCGCGGTGCAGCACACGCCCTGTCGCAGCACATGGGCGCGATCAGCCTGATTTTCGCGCCGCGGCTCGAGTCCGCCGTGTTGCGGCGCATCCAGTTCGTCTGGCTCGCCCCCCGCCGCGTCCTCGCCATCGCCATCACCCAGGGCGGCCTCGTCCACGAGCGCCTCCTCCGGGTCGACGTCGATCTCGACCGAGCCCACCTCGAGGGGCTCACGAACTACCTCAACGAGCTGCTGCCGGGGCGGACCCTCGATGACGTGCGCGGGCTCATCGCGGCCGAGCAGCAGCGAGACGAGGCCGCGCACAGCGCCCTCGAGAGCGAGGCGCTCGAGCTCGGGCGCCGCGCGCTCGGATACGTCGAGGACGCGCCGCTGGTGATCGACGGCGCCGCGCGCCTGCTCGAGACGAAGGAGTTCGCCGAGGCGCCTGACAAGGCGGCGCAGCTGCTGCGCGCCCTCGAGCAGCGGGCCGCCTGGCTCGAGCTCCTCGATCGGGTCGCCCACGCGACCGACATCGAGGTGTACGTGGGCCACGAGAGCGGACGAGCGGCGCTCGAGCCGTGCGGGTTGGTCGTCAGCCGCTACGACTCCGACAGCGGGGTCGGCCTGGTCGCGGTCCTCGGGCCCAAGCGCCTCGACTACCGCCGCGCCATCCCGCTGGTGCGGGTGGTGGCGCACCGCCTGTCCGCCGTCCTGCGCAGCCGCGGTGAGGAGCTGTCGGCCACCGGGTGAGGTGATGCGCCCGCTTCGCTCGCGAGGGGGGTGGCCGCTTCTCGTTGACACTCCCCGGCCATAGCGCTAAAAACTCGCGCCTCTTTACGGCCGGTGAACACCCATGACCCGCACCCCGCTGCCCCCCACGACCCGTCGTCCGCGCCTCGCGCGGATCGCGCTCGTCGCGCTCGCGACGTGGGCCGGGGTAGGCGTGGCGGCGTGCGGTAGCGCCAACCGGATAAACCCCGAGGGGATCCAGGACTCCGCCCGCCGGAGCTACTACGAGGGGATGGGCGAGCTCGTCGACGGCAACTATATCGCCGCCACCCAGCTCTTTCAGGACGTCGCTCGCAGCCCGCGCTACGTGCGCTTCGCGGCCCTCGCGAAGCTGCGGATCGGCGACGCGCTCTACCTCCAGGATCGCTACCAGGAGGCGACAGAGCTGTACCGCTCGTTCGCGAGCCAGTACAAGAGTGACCCGAACCTCCCGTATGCGCGGTTCCAGGTCGCCGCCTGCTACTACAACCGGGTCCCGAGCGAGTGGTTCGCGTCGCCCCCGGCCTACGAGATGGACCAGTCGCTCACCTACCAGGCGGAGGCGGAGCTCAAGGGGTTCCTCGACACCTTCCCGACCAGCCGCTTCGCGCCGCGCGCCCGGAGTATGCTCGGCGAGGTGCGGCAGATGCTGTTCGAGGCGGAGCTCTTCGCCGCGGACTTCTACGAAAGGCGCGACCGTTGGCGCGCCGTCGCGTGGCGCCTCGACCGGGCCATCGACAACTACCCGGAGCTCGGGCTCAAGGAGCCGCTCGTCTGGCGGATGGCGGATGCCTACGCGAGGAGCGGCGACGAGGCCCAGGCGGCCAAGGCCTACGGGCTCTATCTCAAGAGCTTCCCCGAGGGGGAGCACAAGCACGAGGTCAAGGCGCGGATGGAGAAGATCCGTCAGCGCCTGGACTCGGACGATCACGGGAGGACGTGAGAATGGCTGTTCCGACGCCCAAGCAGATGGTGGAGAAGCGCTTCAAGACGCGTAACGACCTCGTGGCGGCGATCTTGCCGCTGGTCGGGGGTGACGACGCGACTCGCAGCAGGCTGATGGGTACCACCAACAGCAAGCTCCTGAGCATCTACGACTCGGCCAAGAAGGTGCAGGACACCTATGGCGGCAAGACCGGTCTGATCGACGCGATCGCGCGCCTTCAGTTCCCCGGGGGCCAGCCGAACGCCGGCTGGCGCGAGAAGATGGAGGGGCGGACGGTCAAGCGCCTGCTCGACGCGCATCGCCAGCTCAAGGGCTGACGCGCTCTCCACGCCGCCGCAAGCCTCCCGACTCGGGAGCGCGGGGCGGCGCGTGTCGCGTTGACAGGGGTTGGGAGGTCTGGTCAACTTGGCCGTACGACCTCCGTCTGCTGCATACGGTGGTCAGCAGGTTCACCCCGCCAACCACACTGCCGGTGCCGCACCGGTCGTCCCAGGCAGAGCACGGAGACGGCTTACGCGCGTCGGTATCGAAGGAGTGTGAATGCAGCCCACGTTCAAGATCGGCGACAAGGCTGTCTATCCGGCGCAGGGCGTTACGGAGATCATGGGCATCGAGACCATGGAGATCTCCGGGATGCAGCAGAACTTCTATGTGCTCCGGGTGTTGGACACCGAGCGGAAGATTCGCATCCCGATCAACAAGGTCAACTCGGTGGGTCTGCGCTCGGTCATCACGGTCGAAGAGGTCGAGGAGGTCTATGAGATCCTCCGCGAGCGGCCGGAGAAGTTCGACCAGCAGACATGGAACCGCCGCCAGCGGCGCTACTGGGAGAAGATCAAGACGGGGTCGGTCTACGACGTCGCCGAGGTCCTGCGGGATCTGTATCTCCTCAAGTATGACAAGACCCTCTCGTTCGGCGAAAAGAAGATGCTCGACACGGCGCAGAACCTGCTCGTGAAGGAGCTCTCCATCGCCCGTGAGACGGGCGAGGTCGAGATCGAGCAGGAGCTGGAGACGATCTTCGCGGACGCCCATCCGCCCGAGGAAGAGGTCGCAGTAGAGGCCTGAGCTCGTCCGCGAGGCCGAGCGCCGTTTCGCAGCGCACGATCAGCCCACTCGGCGCACCCGGACTTGTTTCGCGGTGTGCTGCGGGGCTCCTTTTTTGCAATGCCGCAAGCCGACGCCGCGAGTGACCGCCGCGGGCGTCGGGCGCACCACGCCTTCGGTCTCCAGAGCCCGCTCCTTCCCTGGCTCCACGGCGCCTCGACCGCCAACGGAGCGGGTCACGGCGCGTGCTCGCGCACGCCCCGCGCCAGGACGGGGAGACACCCTCTCAGCTGTCGACGCACCACCGCTGGATGAGCGCGACGTAGAACTTGAACGCGGCCTCGAGGTGGTTGATGGGCAGCGCCTCGTCGTCCCGGTACAGGTCCGCGGGCCCGCGGCCGGGGCCGAAGACCAGCGTCTGCAGGCCCGCCTGGCGCAAGAGGGCGGCGTCGGTGGTCAGGGTGCCGCCGGTGACCGCAGGGACGAGCCCCGCGGCGTTGGCGGCGTAGCGCGTGGCGGTGAGGAAGTCCGGGTCGATGTCCGAGGCCGCGAAGGCCGGGCGATCCTGGATGACCTCGATGTCGACCTCGATCTCGTCCTCGCCGACGAGCGCGTGCTGGACAGCGTGGGCGAACTGCTCGCAGATCTCGCGGGTCGAGACCCCGGGCCCGGTCCAGAGCATGACCGCGCCGGACACCGCGTTGCGGTCGGTGCGGAGCCAGCCGGTCGAGGTCGCCAGGCGCGGCCGCGCCGAGGCCGCGTTGCGCTGCACGCCGAGCCGCTCGGTCACGGCGCCGATCCCGGCGTCGCGCGCCTTCAGCCAGGCGTCGAAGAGCCCGTCGAGGGGGAAGGGGAGGGCGGTGCCGTCCGCGACGGGGCGGACGACGGCGCCGGGGCCGAGGTCCGGCAGGTCGTCGGTGCTGGTCGCTACCCGGAGGATGCAGCGCCCGGGTACGCGGTTCGCGGTCTCGCCGGCCTCGAACCCGAGGATCCGGATGTCGGCGGTCTCGCGCAGGCGGGCGAGCGTCGCGAGGCCCCTCACGATGGCGTCGTCGCCGAGCTCGGGGTGCTGGGCGTGGGCGGAGCGGCCCGTGATCTCGACCTCGAAGACGCCCCGCGAGGGCGGCATGCGGCGATGGCGCAGGCGGCGGTTCAGCTCGAGGCGCAGCGCGATGCAGCCCGGGTGGTCGGTCCACAGCTCGAGGTTCGTGGGCGCGCCGATCACCGCGACCCCGTGCGGGGTCGGCCCGGTGGCCAGCAGCGAGCGGACCCCGGAGCCGGCGCTCTCCTCGCCCGACAGGGCGACGACGTGGATGGGGCGGCGCAGCTCCTCGAGGCGGAAGCGAGACGCCGCGAGGATCTTCAGCACCGCGTCGACCTTGCCGCTCGTCGCGCCGAGGCCGTGGAGGAGGCCGCTCGCGGTGCGGGCGCGCGCGGCGAACGGGGCGCCGTCGGTCGACGCCCAGTGGGCGGGGACCGGGTCGACGCTCGAGTTGATGTAGCTGATGAGCCACAGCGGGGGCTGACCGCTGCCGTCGCCGCGCTTGCTGCCGATGAGGTTGACGCGCTCGAACGCGCCCCCCGAGCTGACCTGCTCGAAGATCGAGAACTCGCCGTAGTAGAGAAGATCCATGAGGTACGCGACGGCGTCGTTCGCGCCGTGGCGCAGGCGCGAGTCGCGGCTGAGCATGTCGACGGCGGCCTGGATCGGGTGAATAGGCATCCGGCGGAACTCCTCATGGGCGAAGCGGCGGGGGGCGCGATCGCCGCGCCTGATCCGTGGCGCGCCGTGGCGCGCCCCCGGGATCCTTGATAGGAGAGACGGCGCCCGACCGCCTGTCAACCGGGCGCGGGCACGTCACTGGGCAGCGCGACGAAGCGTCGCTGGGGGGGAGCGGTGAGAGCGGTGGTGCAGCGCGTCAGCGAGGCGCAGGTGACGGTGGACGGGGAGCTCGTCGGGGCGATCCCGGCGGGGGCGCCGGGGTTGCTCGTGCTGCTCGGCGCTGGGGCCGGCGACGGTGAGGCCGAGGCGATCGCGCTGGCCGACAAGGTCTGCGCCCTGCGGGTGTTCGACGACGCCGACGGGAAGATGAACCTGGGGCTCGTCGACGTCGGCGGCGCCTTGCTCGTCGTCAGCCAGTTCACCTTGTACGGGGACTGCCGCAAGGGGCGCCGGCCGTCCTTCGTTCGGGCGCTCGAGCCGGTCGCCGCCGAGCGCCTCGTGGACGCCTTCGTCGCGCGGGCGCGGCGCCACGTCTCCCACGTCGCGACCGGCCGGTTCCAGACGCACATGGCGGTCGCCTCGGTGAACGACGGCCCCGTGACCCTGCTGATCGACACGGAGCGCACCTTCTAGCCCCGGCCGCTCGCGCGGCGTGGACACCGGCCCAAAGCTGGCTTCGCGGGACTGTGGATCGGTGTCCTGGGACCGCGCGGTCGCTTCGCGGTGCAGCACGCCGCTCCTCGGGGGGCCGTGAGCCTTCAAACCCAGGCTTGACGCTCTCTGGAGCGCATGTCTATCATCCGCCCCTCGCCGGGCCCTCGTGTGCACGCTCGCAGGGGCATACGGCGTGGTTCCACATCGGAGCGGGCCGCGGTGCCCCTCCCGCGAGGTGAGCATGGCGAACGACGGCGACACCCAGGATCCGACGGCCGAGACCCCAGCCGACGCGGGATCCGCCGCCGAGACCGCGAAGGACGCTGCGGCTGAGCTAGCTGCGGCCCACGCTGCCGCCGAGGCCGCCGCGAAGGCTGCCGCCGAGGCCGCCGCGAAGGCCCAGGAGCTGGCGCGCAAGGCCGCAGAGGCCAAGGCGCCCCCGCAGGTGCCGGAGCTGCCCGAGCTCGGCGTCGAGTCGCAGAGCACGCCGCCCGCCAAGGCGCCGGCGGGATCCCACCGGGTCCAGCCCGCGGAGGTCGGGAGCGTGCTCGAGATCAACCCGCACAGCGAGGGGCTCTTCGGGGCCGACGTCATCGATCAGGAGGCGGGGGATCGCTTCGTCCCCGACCGCCCCTATCTGACCGAGCGGGTCAACCGCCCGGCGGTGGTGGCGCTGATCATCGCGGTCCTGCTCATCATCGGCGGCGTCGTCTATCTGATGGTCGACGGCGACGCGAGCACGCGCATGTCGTGGTTCTTGGCCGGCACCAACTGCGCCATGGACCAGAAGACGATGGAGCCGGTGCTGCCGGTGCCGCCGGAGCCGCCGGGCAACCTGAACTGCCTCCAGATCTACGTCGAGAAGGAGCGCCGCGCCGCGGAGGCGCGGTGGAAGGCCGAGGACTACCGGTCGCGCCACATCTACGGCGACGCCATCCTCACCTACTTCCCCGAGGACGCGCGGGTCGACGTCTTCGAGACGAAGTACGTGCAAGAGGGCAAGGCCTGGACACGCAACGAGGCGGGCCCCGGGGACCTGGTGTGCGACGGCCTCTTCGTCGAGACCTCCCCCGAGGTCATCATGACCGAGGCGCTGCGGTCGCAGAAGCGCTGCGAGCGCCAGCTGAAGAACAAGACCTCCGAGCTGACCGACAAGCAGTTCGTCAAGGAGGTCCCGCTCAAGAACCTGCCGATCTTCGAGACCGACAAGTGCACCGACCAGTGGCCGACGTGGAACGCGGACAGCCAGAACTGCAAGGGCACCGACGGCTTCTACAAGCTCGGCGCGGTCATCAACGCCTACAGCTACGAGTACCGCATCCAGATCACCCGTGAGGGCTACGAGCCGCGCGAGTTCGTCTGGCGCAAGAACGACTGGCGCCGCGGCTCGCCGAACTACTCGATGGACTGGCCGGGCGTGGATCTGATCCCGAAGCCCGAGACGCAGATGAAGAACTACGCGCAGGCCGAGTGCGCGCTCTTCTGCTACCAGGTGATGAAGGAGATGGCCTACAAGGACATCCCGAGCGACACCCTCGAGCGCATCCTCAACCGCAACGGATTCAAGGACGAAGAGGTCTTCAAGAAGGCTCACGAGGTGCTCACCCGCGGCGACTTCACCCCGTGGTGGGAGGCCAAGGAGAAGGCCATCTCGGCGCTCACGAAGAAGGACTGCGAGGACGAGGCGAGAAACGTCTGCTCGGAGATCGCCGCCGTCCCGGTCGAGGACGCTCCCGCGCCGCAGTAGCGGAGGCTCGGGACGAGTCGCACGAACAAGCAGACGCCCGCCTCCCGCGGGCGTCTCCTTTTTTGACTCCCCCATCGGCCGCCTCGCGGGTCGCTCTCCGCGGGCGGCCGCGTCCCCTTCGGTCAGTCCTCGAGCACGCCCTCGGGGGCCCGCCACCGCGCCCACGCGGCGGGGGTGCGGCGGCCGGTCAAGAAGTCCACGGCGTCCGTCGCCAGCGCGGCGACCCGCGGGTCGGGGTCGGAGGTCAGGCGCCGCAGGCGGTCGCTCGCCGAGGTCGCGTTCATGCGCACCAGTCGCGTGATCGCCCACTCGAGCTCGTCGCTCCAGCCGTGGTCGAGGAAGGGTAGGAGCCCGTCGACGAAGCGATCGAGGTCCGCGTCGCGACGATGAGCCCAGGGGTGGAAGGGGCGGGCGTCGAGGCAGCCCGCGAGGCGTTCTTCTGCGCCGCAATAGATGCGCACGTGGAAGTGCTCGGCGTGGGGTGAGGAGTCCGAAGGCTGAGCTAGAACCTGGCTCGCCTGCTCGATGAGCTCCGGCCTGGCGGCGGTCGCGCGGGCCTCGTCGAGCATCGCATCTCGCAGATACGAAGCGACGAAGATCCACTGCACCTCGACCTCGGGGTCCTCGAGCAGCGCCGCCACCAGCGCCCAGTTGCGCGCCGCGTCGAAGCGGAGCCCGGCAGCCGCGCGCAGATCGCCCCCAAACGCGGTCAGCGTCGGGATGTCCGCGAGCCGGCCGTCGGCGCCGCGGCGGTAGAACGCCAGGTCGACGTCGCGGCCGCTGTTGTGGCTCGCGTGGCCCGGCAGGTCGCCTCCACCCGCGGCGCTGGCGTCACCGGCCCACAGGACGCTCCCGGGCCAGGCCCGATCGACCCGCTCGGCGGCGCGGCCGAGGGCGCGCACCAGCGTCGGGGTCGCGTAGACGGCGTCGCGGCGGACGCTCAGCGGCCGGGCGGCGAGCGGCCCCGAGGTGGGGAGCGGCACGCCGCCGACCAAGTAGCCGTCGCGCGTCGTCCCGATCGAGGCGCTCGTCCCCGGGGCGAGGTCGGCGAAGGGGCGATCGAAGGCGGGCACCGCGTCCGCGGTCACCGGCGGCGCGGCCACGGCGACCGCCGGGAGCAGGCGCAGCGCGGTCAGGTCGAGGGCCGCCAGGGCGTGGGCCCCGGCGGGCGGCGTCGGGGGACGCTCGCCCGCGCAAGCGGCGATCAGGAGGGCGGCGATGAGGGGCGGCGTCGGGTGCATCGGCGGGATGCTCCCAGAGCGGTCGCGGGAGGTCAAAGGTCGAGCGCGTCTCGGGGGCCGGGTGGTTGCGCCGAAGCCGCCGGACCAGCTAGGTTACGGCGCTCCAACGCCAGAGCCGACCGCCATCCACCCGGAGATCGCCATGCGCCGCGACCGCTCGCCTGCGACCCACCTCCTCGCCGCCCACCGCGTCTGCGGGCTGCTCGCTGTCGTCGGGTGGCTCGCCGCCGGGTGTGGGGGCGACTCCGGGGGCGCGACGGACACCGTGGCCGAGGTCACCGAGGACACCGGCGGCGGCGGGGACAGCGCCGCGCCCGACACCGGCGTGGACACCGGGGGCGGCGTGGACACCATCCCCGGCTGCGCCGAGAACACCCCCTGCGACGACGGCGACCCCTGCACCACCGGCGACGCGTGCGACGCCGGCGGCGCGTGCGTCGGGGTGGCGGTCACGTGTGACGACGGGCTCTCCTGCACCCTCGACAAGTGCAGCGCCGACGGCAGCTGCCAGAACACGCGGGTCGCCGGCTTCTGTTTGACCACCGGTGACGCCGTCGCCTGCGTCGCCCACAACGGCCCCGACCCGGGCAACGGCTGCCGCGTCTGCGACGCCAACGCCAGCGGCGGGCCGACCTTCGTGACCCTGGCCGAGGGCGCGCCGTGCGACGACAGCGACGCCTGCACCACGAACGAGGTCTGCGAGCTCGGCGCGTGCGTCGCCAAGGGCACCCTCGACTGCTCGAGCGACAACGCGTGTGTCACGCGCAGCTGCGTCGCGGCCATCGGCTGCGTGAACAGCAACGTCACCGGGGAGTGCGACGACGGCGATCCCTGCACGGTCGGGGACGCCTGCGAGGGCGGCGTCTGCGGCGCCGGCGCCGACGCGCTCGACTGCGACGACGCCGACGCCTGCACCCTCGACGCCTGCGTGCCCGGCGTCGGCTGCACCCACGATCCCGACGCCCTCTGCGACGACAGTGATCCGTGTACGCACGACACCTGCTTGACCGGCGGCAACTGCCAGCACGCGGCGTTCACCGGGCCGTGCGAGGACGGCAACCCCTGCACCACGGGCGAGGTCTGCGACGTCGGCGGCACCTGCGCTGGGGGCACGGCGAATGACTGCGAGGACCTCAACAGCTGCACCCTCGACTCGTGCCATCCGGTCCTCGGCTGCCTCCACCTGTTCGCCGCGGGCGGCTGCGATGACGGCGACGCCTGCACCATCAACGACGTCTGCGTGGCCGGCGAGTGCTTCGGGGCCAAGACCAACCAGTGCGCGCTGTGCCCGGTCACGGTCACCGACCACGCCAACAAGATCACGAGCCTCGAGCTCGCCAACGACGGCAACCAGGGCTCGGGTCTCGACGTCGACAGCGACCCGAGCACCTGCGCGCCGGACTCCGACTGCAGCGGCGGCGTCGACAACGCCCTCGGCATCATCGGGGCGCTCCTCAACGACAGCGTCGCCGCCAGCGTCAACGACGGCGTGGTCAAGTGGATCGTCGATCTCAAGGACCTGACCTGGGACGGCGAGCCGTTCGCGATGCACGTCTACGACAGCGGGCTCACCGACGCCTCCGAGGCGGCCCTGTGCGACTTCCAGCACGACACCTGCGAGTACGACGTCGCCCAGCTGTCCTTCGACCAGAACTGCGTGCCGTACTTCTCGTTCGACAACGCCCAGATCGTCAACGGCGAGCTGGTGGCCGGCGGCACCAACAGCCTCATCAGCATGGTCCTGCCCCTGCAGGGCGGGTCGCTGCTGTCGGTGACCATCGCGTGGGCGCGGGTGCGCGCCAGCTACACCGAGGAGAACGGCAAGATCACGAGCCTGAGCGCGGTCATCGGCGGCGCCATCCCGAAGTCCCAGCTCGAGGCGGCGATCTCCGGCCTCGACCCCGGCTCGCTGCCCATCGACAAGGACGCGGCCCTCGGTCTCCTCGGGTTGCTCCCGGCGGACATCGACCTCGACGGCGACGGCATCAAGGAGTCGATGAGCCTCGGGATGCGGATCAACACCATCCCGGCCATCATCGCCGAGTAGCGCTCACTTCAGTGCCGATCAGATAGCGTCAACATGCTGTATGGAAACAGCTTTTTCACCGCGGAGGACGCGGAGAGCAGGACAGCGGATGGAGCTGCCGTCTTCATGCAGGCTCCTGCTCCGCGCCCTCCACGGCAAGAAATGTCCTTTCAGTATAGTCACTTGTTCCCAAGTGGCCGGCATCGGCGCTGACTCGGGCCGCTCAGTTGTTTGCGCTCCCGAAGGTCGGCTGCTGGCAGGTGAGGAAGCCGCCGGTGCCGTTGGGTGAGCGGCACCACGACGGGTCGGCCGCGCCGTCGGGCCAGTCCGCGGTGTCGATGGTGGCGTCGAGGGTGTCGCGCAGCTCCACGAGGTCGTCGCCGCCGAGGCCAAAGTCGTGGTCGACCCCCTTGACGAGCACCAGGTAGCCGCCTGCGGTGATCTTGGTGGCGGGCGCGAACACCCAGCGGTTGTCGCCGCCGTCCACGAGGGACCAGCCGGTCAGGTCGACCTCGCCTGCGGTGTTGTTGAAGAGCTCGACGCGGTCGTCGCCGGTCGAGGTCACCTCGTTGATGACGAGCGCGGCGGCGTGCGCGACGCAGCCGCTCGTCGCGATGCTCTCGCAGTCGACGCAGGTCAGGTCGCCACCGCCGAACCCGTACGTCACGCAGGTGGCGCCGGCGAAGTCGGCGCCGTCGCACACCTCGAGCCCGGCGCGGACGCCGTCGTCGCACATGACGTCGGGGTTCTGGGCGTTCGCGGTGCCGGGGGTCGGCGTGAAGAGGGTGGTGAAGGGGCCGGTCCCGTCGGGGTAGCGCCCATAGCTGAAGCCCTCGGGGGCCTCGCCCTCGACCCAGGTGATGCCGTCGACCAAGAGGTCGCCGTCGTAGAGCAGCACCGAGTCGGCGGCCCCGAGCCCGAAGTCGAAGCCGATGTCGGGGTCGCGCGACAGCAGATAGAAGACGCCCGATGGCAGGATGGTCCCGCTCGGGAAGGTGTAGACGTGGGTCGGGTCGTCGTCGCGCAGCACCCAGCCGCCGATGTCGGCGGCGCCGGCGCCGGCGTTGTAGAGCTCGACCCAGTCCTCGCCGCCCGCCGAGATCTCGTTGACGACCACGTTCGCGCCCGCGGTCGTGTCGGCCCCGTCCGCTGCGTCGACGTCGCTCGCGGCGTCGTCTATGGTGTCGGCGTCACCGCCTGAGGACGACGAGCAGCCGGACGCCAACAGCGTGAGGCCCGCGACGAGGGCGAGCGGGGAGGCGATGAGACGCATGCGTTGGGCGAGCTGCGAGGGGAGCGATCGCATCGTGGTTCCTCCGGGATCGGGTGCGCGTACACGGCCATCTTTAGAGGATCGGGGTGGCTCGCGTCCAGTCGTCGCGGGGGCGACGTGAGCCCGGCGTCCCGCGACGATCCGACCCAGGTCGCACACGTCGACGCCGTGCTGGGCCGCGGTCGCCACATCGGGCCGTACACCCTGCTGAGCGAGCTCGGGCGCGGCGGCATGGGGATCGTCTATCGCGCGTGGCACGAGAGCCTCAAGCGCCACTGCGCCGTGAAGGTCCTCGGCGGCATGCCGAGCGCGCGGCTCCGCGAGCGCTTCGTCCTCGAGGGGCAGGCGGCGGCGCGCCTCGGCAAGCACCCCCACATCGTGCAGGTGTTCGACGCCGGCGAGGCCGACGACACGGCCTACATCGCGATGGAGCTGGTCGACGGCACGCCGCTCGACGCGCTCCTCGCCGCGCGCGGGCGCATCCCCGAGGCGGAGGCCATCGCCATCGGTCGCAAGGTCGCCATGGCCCTCGGGCACGCCCACCAGTGCGGCATCGTCCACCGCGACATGAAGCCCGGCAACGTCATCGTGGACCAGGACGGCGAGCCGCTCATCCTGGACTTCGGGCTCGCCAAGGACCTCGGGGTCGCCGACAGCGCGCTGTCGGTCGCCGGCAACATCATCGGCACGCCGAACTACATGCCCCCCGAGCAGGCGGACGCCAGCCGCGGCTCGGTCGACCAGCGCAGCGACGTCTACTCACTCGGGGCGACGCTCTATCACGCGCTCAGCGGCGAGATGCCGTTTCAGGCACCGCGGGTCGTCGACACCATCGTCCAGGTGCTCTCGCGCCAGCCCCCGCGCCTGCGCCCGGCGGCGCCGGTGAGCCGGGATCTCGAGGCGGTGGTGCTGCGAGCGATGGAGAAGCAGCCGCGCGACCGCTACCAGACCGCGCTGGAGGTGGCCGACGACCTCGCGCGGGTGGCCGCTGGGGACGCCCCGAAGGCGCGCGCGGTGGGGCCGGTCGGGCGCGCTTGGCGGCGCATGCGGCGGCGCCCCGGGCTGGTCGCCGTCGCGCTGCTCCTGGTGCTGTCCGCGGTCGCCGCCACCGCCTGGGTCGTGTTGCAGCGCAATGAGGCGGATAGGCTCTGGAGTCAGGCCTATGACCGCGTCGCTCACGCAACTGCGAGCGAGGCGGGTGGCCTCCTGGAGCCCGCCTTCCCGCTCGTGCGGGAGATGGGGGCGTTGGCGCGCGCGGGGCTGCTCGCGGTGTCCGACCCCGACACCCTCGCGCGCGAGCTGGCGCCGCGCATCGTCTACCGTGACCGCCTGAGCTGGCTCTCCTATAGCGACGCCAGCGGACGCTTCACCGGGGCGACCCGGCCGGCGGGCCAGGAGCACCTGCTCCTCAACCGGTCCTGGCTCGACGCCGACGGCGTGGGCCACCTGAAGGAGGAGCGGTTCCTCGAGCACGGCGAGCAGGAGCTCCTGCGCGAGGTGACGCCCTGGGACTACGATCCGCGGACGAAGCCGTTCTACGCCACCGCCGCTGGGAGCGAGGAGCCGATCTGGGTCGGGCCGTACCCGTTCAACGCCGGCGAGGGCTACGGGATCACCTTGGCCTACGCGCTGCGGGACCGCGCGGGCGTGCGTGGGGTCTTCACCGCGGATTATCGGCTCGAGGCGATCTCGCGCTTCCTCGCCGGGCTCGATCTGGGCGAGGGCGGGCGCGCGCTGCTGTTGGCGGGGGACGGGACCATCATCGCGCGCTCCGACGGCGACGCCAGCGGATCCGAGGACCCGGTGGTCGCGCGAGCGCTGACCCTCGTGGACCTGAAGTCGCTGGCCCCCGGGCACGCGCGCGCGGTCGAGGTCGAGGGCGCGGCGGGCGTGGTCGACGTCGTGGCCCTCGAGCGCTTCGAGGTCGAAGGGGGGCTGTCGTGGGCTTGCGTGGTCATCGTGCCGCGGGCGACGATCCGCGGTGACGTCGATCGCGTGGCCGGGTTGCTCGGGCTGCTCGGCCTCGCGTTGATCGGCGCGCTGCTGCTCGCGACCGGCTTCTTCGCGGTGCGCCGCCGGATCACGGCCAAGCGGGGACGAGCGCGGGCGAAGCGGCGCTACAGCGGCGTCTGAGCGCGGGTCCGGCGCGGTGCGTTTAGGCGCCGCGGCGCGCGCGGACGGCGGCGGCGAGGCCGTCGAGGACCGGGAGCGTCGTGTCCCAGGCGAGGCAGGCGTCGGTGATGCTCTGGCCGTAGGTCAGAGGCTGGCCGGGGCGCTGATCCTGGCGCCCTCCGACGAGGTGGCTCTCGAGCATCAGCCCGAAGATCGCCCGGTCCCCGGCCGCCACGCGGGCGCCGATCTCGGCCGCGACCTCGGGCTGTCGGCGGTGGTCCTTGCTGCTGTTGCCGTGGCTGCAGTCCACCATGACCCGCGGCTCCGCGCCCGCCGCCTCGAGCAGGCGCACGGCCTGGCCGACCGACGCGGCGTCGAAGTTGGGGCCCCGCGCGGCGCCCCGGAGGATGACGTGGCACTCCGGGTTGCCGCGGGTCGCGACGATGGCCGCGAGCCCCTGCTTGGTCACCGACAGGAAGCGGTGGGGGTCGCGCGCGGCGCGGACCGCGTCGACCGCGATCTGGATGCTGCCGCCCGTGCCGTTCTTGAAACCGACCGGGACCGAGAGGCCGCTGGCGAGCTCGCGATGGACCTGGCTCTCGGTGGTGCGGGCGCCGATGGCCCCCCAGGTCACCAGATCGGCGGTGAACTGCGGGGTGATGGTGTCGAGGAACTCGCACCCGGCGGCCACGCCGAGCTCGGCGAGGTCGCGCAAGAGCCCCCGGGCGAGGCGCAGCCCCTCGTTGATCTTGAAGCTCCCGTCGAGGCGCGGGTCGTTGATGAGCCCCTTCCAGCCGACCGTCGTGCGCGGCTTCTCGAAGTAGACTCGCATGACGATGAGCAGGTCGGGGGCGAGCCGCTCGGAGACGACGCGCAGGCGCTCGGCGTACTCGCGCGCGGCGACCGGATCGTGCACGGAGCACGGCCCGACGACCACCATCAGGCGGTCATCCTCGCCGCGCAGCACGCGCCCGACCTCGTCCCGCTTGGCGGCGACGAAGGCCTCGCCGGCCTCGCTGACCGGGATCTCCTCGAGCAGGATGGCCGCCGGCAGCAGCGGCCGGAGGCTGTCGATGCGGACGTCGTCGGTGGTGAACATGCGGCTCGGGGGCGGGGGGGGCGGGGTCCCCGGGCGCCCGGCGGCGCGGGGTCTACCCGCGCGCGGCCAGGACCTGCTCCGCGTGAGCGAGCATCTCCGGGGTGTCCACGTCCTGCCAGAAGCCGTCCCCGATGTCGAGGACGTGCATCCGGCCCGCGGCCGCCAGCGCCTGCACGCCGTCCGACAGCGACGCGTCGCCGCGCTCGCGGTAGACGAGATCGATGGCGTCCATCAGCGCGAGGCTGCACACGAATACGCCGCAGTCGACGCAGTTGAACTCGGGGATCTGCTTGCCGATCCGCACGATGCGCCCGCCCTCGGCGAGGACCTTGGTCGCGTCGTCCATGTCGAAGACCTGGTCGAGCTTCGAGTCGACCAGCAGGGTCGCCGCCTCGGGGGCAGGATGGTGCGCTGCAGCAAGGGCCATGACCTCGTCCCCGATGACGTGATCCGCCATCGTGAGGACGAACTCCGAGCCCAGGATGTGCGGTCGCGCGGCGAGCACCGAGAGGCCGTTGGCGAGGTCGTAGCGGGCGTTGAGGGCGAAGACGACCTCGACGCCGCCTTCGTAGCGGCTCGCGAAGTCGCGCTCGACGTCGCCGGCGCCGTGGCCGACGACGATGACGACGCGCGCGCAGCCGGCCGTGGCGAGGCTGTCCACGGCGCGGAGCAGCAGGGGCCGCCCCGCGACCGGCGTCAGCGGCTTGAGGCGCGTCGTGTCGGACACGCCCTGCAGGCGCGAGCCGAAGCCCGCGGCGAGGATGACGCCGGTGCGGGGAGCCGTCATGCTCAGACCTCCGACAGATCCTCGGGG
Organism: Deltaproteobacteria bacterium HGW-Deltaproteobacteria-14; assembly: GCA_002841945.1. Taxonomy (GTDB): domain Bacteria; phylum Myxococcota_A; class UBA9042; order PHBI01; family PHBI01; genus PHBI01. The sequence goes on along the minus strand of PHBI01000046.1, from coordinate 22,550 downwards.
AGGTGCGTCAAGGGCGCCTCACCACCGAGCCAGCGCAGCGTGTTCTTGAGGCGCATGTGCTGGATGAAGAGGTCGTGCTCCTGGACGTGGCCGGGCTCGACGTGGGGGCCCTTGAAGTAGAAGGACAGCCACTCCTGCACGCCCTTCATCCCGGCGCGGCCCGCCAGGTCCATGAACAGGGCGAGGTCGAGGACGATCGGCGCGGCGAGGATCGAGTCGCGGCAGAGGAAGTCGACCTTGATCTGCATCGGGTAGCCGAGCCACCCCCTGATGTCGATGTTGTCCCAGCCCTCCTTGGCGTCGCCGCGGGGCGGGTAATAGTTGATGCGGACCTTGTGGTAGAGGTTGCCGTACAGCTCCGGGTAGAGGTCGGCCTGGAGGATGTCGAGCACGCCCGACTTGGTGACCTCCTTGGCCTTGAAGCTCTCCGGGTCGTCGAGGATCTCGCCGTCGCGGTTGCCGAGGATGTTGGTCGAGAACCAGCCGTCGATGCCGATCATGCGGGCCTTCAAGCCCGGGGCGAGGATGGTCTTCATCAGGGTCTGGCCCGTCTTGAAGTCCTTGCCGGCGATCGGCACACCCTTGAGCTCCGCGAGCTGCTCGAGGGCGGGCGAGTCGGCCGAGAGGTTCGGCGCGCCGTTGGCGTACGGGACGCCCTCCATGATGGCGGCGTAGGCGTAGAGCTGCGACGGGGCGATCGCCGGATCGTTGGCGTCTAGCCCCGCCTCGAAGGTCTCGATGTTGGCGTGGCAGGCGCCCGGCCGCAGGTAGATCTCCGTCGAGCCGCACCAGACCATGACGGCGCGGTCGGCGCCCGTCCGGGCCAAGGAGTCGCGGATGTCCTGGCGCAGGGCCTCGGCCAGCTCGCGCTTGGACTTGGTGGGCTTGACGTTGGGGCCGTTGAGGCGCTTGACGTACTCCGGGTCGAAGGCCGCCGGCATCGGCTTGACCGTGTGGAGGAAGTCCGCGAGCGGCTCGAGGTCGTGGCGCTCGAGGACCTTGGCGCGGGCGGCGGCGTCGTAGGCGTCGTCCGGGTAGACGTCCCAGCCGGCGAACTCGAGGTCCTCGAGCTGCGCGAGGGGCAGGAAGTCCTTGATGAGCGGGGCCTTGTTCTCCGAGCGCGGGCCGATGCGGATGGTCTGCATCTGGGTCAGCGAGCCGATCGGGCGCGCGTTGCCGCGACGGACGGCCTCGACGCCGGCGATGAACGTCGTCGCGACGGCCCCCATCCCGGGGGTGAGGACGAGGAGCTTGCCCTTGTGGGGACGAACTGTCGGAGGTGTGCTGACCATGACGCTTCCTTCGTTGCAAGGTACTGGCGCCGCGGGGATTGCACGCGGCGTGCCAGAGCCGGACCACGGCCGCCGATGGCCTCGCGCGAGGCGCGAGTGGGCCGTGGGAACGCGCGGGAGGTAGCACGGGCGCGGCGGCAAACCAAGGATCGCGCACGCGGTCCTCGCGTTCCGGGGTGGCGGCAGTGGAGCATGTGTGCTCCACCCCATCGTCGACCCGCATGACGCGGCGCCCGGCGGGCTGGAGTAGCGCTACTCCAGCGCCGCGCGACCTCCTGGCGCGCATCGCGCGGCCGTGATCGACGACGCGCCCCGGCCGATCGCCGGCGCCGGCGCCGGGTCACTCTATCCGCAGCGAGAACGGCATCAGCGCGAGGGACAGCTCGTGCGACAGCAGGCCGTCGAGCAGGGCGGCGGCGGCCCCAGCCCGGGCGGCGAGCGGCTTGGGCAGCGCGGCGAGGAGGTCGCGGAGCTCGAGGCGCGGCGCGTAGAGGCGCTTGGAGTCCCCCGACAGCAGCTCGAGGATCGAGCGCTCGCGCGGGAACATCACGACGTCCACGTCAGCGGGGTCGAGCCGGGCGAGCTTGGCGGCGCCAGCGATGGCGCTCTCGAGGCCACCGATCTCGTCGACGAGCCCGACCGCCCGCGCCTGCTCGCCGGTCCAGACGCGCCCCTGGGCGACGCGGTGCACGGCGTCGTACGACATGCCCCGCCCCGCCGCGACGCGGTTCACGAAGGTGTCGTAGGTGTGCTTCATGTTGGCCTTGAACACCGCCCGCTCGGAGTCGCTGAACGGCGCCAGCGAGGAGAACAGGCCGGCGTGCTTGCCGCGCTCGAGGACGACGGTGTGGACGCCGAGCTTCTCGAGCAGGCCGCCGAACACGAGCTTGCCGCCGAACACGCCGATGGAGCCGGTGGTCGTCGTCTCGAGGGCGTAGATGCGCCGCGCCGCGCTAGCGATGTAGTACCCGCCCGAGGCCGCGACGTCGCCCATGGATGCGACGATCGGGCGCTTCTTTCCGACCCGCACCAGCGCCCGCCACATGACGTCGCTCGCGAGCGCGGAGCCGCCGGGGCTGTCGATGCGCAGGACGATGGCCTTGACGGTCGGATCGGCCTCGATGTCGTCGAGGGCCTCGAGGAAGTCGTCGCTCGCCACCGAGCGCGCGTCGGACATGAAGTCCGCCCCGGCGCGGCCGCCCACGATGGGGCCCTCGGCGGTCAGGACGGCGATCCGCGGGCGCCCGGTCTCGGCCGGCTTGTCGGAGCGGGTGAGGAGCTCGAGCAGACCGAAGATCGAGCCGATCTCCGGCGTGTCCTCGGGCACCGGATAGGCGAGCGCGGGCGCGGCGCCGTAGCGCGTGGTCAGCGTGTCGACGAGGTCGCGCCAGTAGGTGAGCTCGTCGACCAGGTGCTGCTTTTTGGCCTCCTCGGCGGTGAACAGACCGACGTCGACGAGCGCCGCGACGGCCTTCGGGTCGAGCTTGCGCTGCTTGCCGAGGCGGCCGAGGAAGCTGTCGTAGACGCTGTCGAGCAGGGCCTCGAGCTCCTCTCGGGCCGCGTCCGACATCGTGCTGCGCGTCATCGGCTCGGGGGCGCTCTTGTAGCGGCCCTGCGCCTCGATGTCCGCGGCGATGCCGACCGTCTGGAGCAGCTCCTTGTAGAACGATATCTCGGCCCGGAGGCCGGTCAGAAACACCGTCCCCTCGGGGGTCATGTGCACCTCGTCGGCCGCCGTGGCCACGAGGAGGTCGGCGTTGCCCCCGTACTCGAAGTGGACGATCACGCGCTTCCTGCGTGCCTTGGCCGCGTCGATCGCGTCGGCGATCTCCTCGATCTGCGCGAGCCCAAGCGCGACGTCGCCGAGCCGAAAGACCAGGGCCTTCACCTCCGGCCGCCGCGCGGCGCGGTCGATCGCGGCGAGCAGCTCGGGGATCACGACGCTGTCGTCGTCGCCGAAGATCGACCACGGGCTGCGCGTGTCGTGGGCCTCCCCCGACAGCTTGAAGACCCGCACCGGGGGCCCCGTCGCGCCGTCCGCCTCGGCCTTGGCCTCGGGGTACGGCCAGTGCACCGCCCCGGCGGGCGCGGCGCCGAGGCCGAGCAGCAGCGGGAGCAGGGCGAGGGTGGCAAACCTGGGCTGGACGCGCATGGGGCCTCGGGGCGTTGCGGGAGGACGGCGACCCCACTCCCCGGGGCGCAATCAAGACGCGGAACCAGACCCTATCAAACGGTATTCCGTTCCGTCGATCAGCAGGTCGGCGAAGCGCTGGGCTCCGAGGGTGGCGAGGGCGAGCTCGCGTTCGGCCGCCGGGAGGGCCCGCGCCATCGGCCCGCGCCCGCTGACCATGCGGTAAGGGTGATAGCCGGTCATCACGTTGACGGGGATCTCGGGGAGGTTCGCGGCGAGCCAGTCGAGCACCGGCCGCGTGCAGCAGTCGAGGTGGCCCGGCATCAGGAGGTGACGGATCAACACGGCGCCCGCGCCCGCTGCGAGCGGCAGCAGCTCGGTGATCGTCCGGAGGTAGTCGCGCGCGCCAGCGAGCTTCTCGGCGCAGCGGTCGTTGCCGAACTTGAAGTCGACGAGCCAGGTCCAGACGACGCCGGTGAGGGTCGCGATCGCCTCGGGGGTCGTCCACAGGTTGGTGTTCCAGACGACGGCGGTGTCCGGCGGGCAGCGCTCGAGCACGCGCAGGATATAGAGGACGTTCACGTCGGGCAGGCCGCCGACGAAGTTGACGTTGCGCGCACCCTGAGCGCGCCGCTCGGCGATGCGGCGCGCGAGCGCGGCCGGCGGGACGTTCACGCCGTGGGCCAGCGGCGCGCGGACCTGGGCGTCGTCGCTGCAGAAGGCGCAGCGGAAGTTGCAGCCCGAGAGATAGATCGTGTGGCTCGGGACCAGCCGGGCCTCCTCGCCGAGGTGCAGGTACTCCTTATAGACCCGGGCGTCGACCGGGAGCCCGCAGACGCCGAGCTCGCCCGCGTGCCGGTTCACCAGGCAGCGCTCGGCGCAGACGTCGCACGCGTGGTAGCGCTCTTCGGCCCAGGCGCGGGCGGCGGCGAGGCGATCGCGGTCGATGTGGGGCGCGGGCGTGGTCATGGTCCGCCAGGGAGCGCGTCGCCCCGCGGGCGTCGCAGATTGTCCGGAGGCCCGGGGCGAGTTAAGGATATCGGCACGATGAGCGGCGCTGCAACGGGGTTGGCGATCTGGGGGTGTCTGACGCTCGGCGCGTGCGCGTCGGCGTCCATCGTCGCGCCGCCGCGCCCCGGCGTCGTGCGCTTCGTGAACACCAGCGAGACCTGTGCCCACCCGATGGCGGTCACGGTCGCCGCGGGGGCGGCCTGGGCGGTCGTCGCCCCCGGCGCCGCGGCGCGCCTCGAGCTGTCCGCCGGTGACGTGGTCGTCGTCATCCGGGCCGCCGATGGCTCGGAGGCGGAGCTCGGACGACAGACCTGGTCCGTCCCGGCGGGCGCCGCCACGACCCAGTTCTTCGGGTGCGCCGCGCCTCGGTTCCTGTCGCCGGACCCCGACCTGGTGTCGGTCGCGGTGCGCGCCACGCCGTGGGGCTGCCGACCCGGGCTGGTCGGCGTCGCGCGCCTCGCGGTCGCCGGAGAGCCGTTCGCCCAGGTCGCGCCTGGGCGATCGGTCACTCGCTTCGTGGCCCCAGGGCCGCTGACGGTGCGCATCGACGTCCCCGGGGTGGCGCCTATCGAGCGGGTCGTGGAGGTCGGCGCGGAGGGCGGCGCGATCGAGGTGGGGTGCGCGCCGAGCGCCGTCGCTGGGCCGCACGTCGCCGTCCTCGCGGCCTTCGGACCGGATCCGGCGTGCGGGCTGCGGGCGCGCGAGGTGACCGCCGCCGGCGTGACGGCGGAGCTGACGCCGGGTGAGGTGTACACCTTCGTGTTGTCGCCAGGCCGGACGCGGGTCGTGACCCGCGACGCCGGCGGCGCGCCGGCGGCGATGTGGCTCGACCTCCCGGTCGGCGGGACGACGCTTCCGGCGCCGGTCTGCGCCGGTCCCGAGGGCGGTCGGTAGCCGGCGCGATACGGCCCGTGGCGCGCCGGCGCGAACGCTGGTACGGTCCCCGCCGATGAAGCTCCTGGTCGCCGGCTACTCGCAAGACGAGACCCACCGCGTGAGCGCGGAGCTGCGCTCCGCTGGGCACCAGGTGCTGGGCGCGCTCGGACGGAGCGGCGCGCGCACCTTCGTGAAGGTCGTCACCCCCGATCTCGTGGTCGTCCCGACCGCCGAGGTGGACACGGTGCGCGGCTGGATCACCGATCTCGGGGTGGATCTCGCGTGGGTCCTCGTCGACCCCGGCGCGGACGCCGTGCGCGCCGTGGCGGGGCAGGCCGCGGTGACGCACTTCGACCAGCCGCCCGCCAAGCGCGACGACGACCGGGGGCCGGCCAAGCGCGACACCGCCGCGGGCACCTCGAAGCGGGGCGGCGACGTCAGCTTCGAGCCGCCGAGCGCGGCCCGGGGCTGGGCCGCCGCGCTGCGGCCCAAGACGAACCCGACCGCCCTCGATCCCGACTTCAGCTACTTCGAGGGCGTCCCCAAGCACGACCCGGACAAGGACATCGATCTCCTCGCCGGGCTCACGGTCGAGCCCCCGCCGCTCCCGCTCGCCACCCCGCGCCCGAGCCCTCCGCCGGTCGTCCCCCCGGCGGCCCGCCCGAGCGACGCGCCGGCCTCCGAGGCGCCCGCGGCGCCCGCGCCGCCACCGTCGGATCTCGTCTCCAAGCTTGCCCAGACGCGCTTCGGGGACTACCACTCGCTGCTCGAAGTCGAACCGGGGGCGTCACCTTACGCGGTGCGCGAGCAGTTCACGCGACTGTCCCGGCTCTATAGCCCGCGGGGTTGGCCCAGAAAGCTCGGCCCCGAGGAGCTCGAAATGCTGCAAGAGGTCGCCAGCGGGATCCGCGACGCGTTCCTCATCCTGGGCGATCCCGAGCTGCGGGCTCGCTACGAGCGCGCCCTCCTCGGGGGGGCCGGCTCCAACCCCTCCGGAAGGTCATAAGGCATGTCGCGCCTGCCCCTGGTCCTGTACCCAGACGAGATCCTCAAGACCCGCTGCAGCGATATCACCGAGCTCGACCAGCAGCTCGTCGACTTCCTGCACAACATGGCCGAGACCATGTACCTGTCCCACGGGATCGGGCTGGCCGCACCGCAGGTCGCGGAGAACATCCGCGTCGTCACCGTCGACGTCGAGCCCGAGCAGGGGGGCAAGACCCTGATGCACCTCATCAACCCGGTGATCGTCGAGGCCCACGGGCGCACGGTCTACGAGGAGGGGTGCCTGTCGTTTCCGGGGCTTGCGGCGGAGATCAAGCGCAAAAAGCAGATCCACGTGCAGGCCTACGACGTCAATGGCGGGCTGCTCGACTTCGAGGCCGACGGCCTCCTGTCGATCTGCATCCAGCACGAGCTCGACCACCTCAACGGCGTGACCTTCGTCGATCGCCTCAACGAGGTGCAGAAGAAGCTCGTGCTGCGCGAGTACCTGCGCCAGCGGGCGGAGGACGAAGAGGACGCCGCGATCGACGCGATCCGGGCGGTGCACGGGAAGTAGCCACGGGGCCCCGCGTGGTGCGGGTCGCGGCAACCAGACACGGGGGGGGAGCGGTGGCGTTGCGGGTCGTCTTCATGGGGACGCCGGAGCTGGCGGCGGTCGTGCTGCAGGCGCTCCTCGACGGCGGCCACGAGGTCGTCGGGGTGGTGTCGCAGCCGGACCGGCCGGCCGGACGGGGAAAGCGCCTGGTGAGCCCGCCGGTCGCGGCGCTGGCGCGGGAGCGTGGGCTGCCGCTCATCCAGCCGGCGTCCTGCAAGGGGGCCGACTTCCGCGAGGCGATCGCCGCCTGGTCCCCCGACGTGGCGGTCGTGGCGGCCTTCGGCCACATCCTCGGCCCGAGGGCGCTCGCGGTGCCGCGCCTCGGCTGCATCAACGTCCACGCCAGTCTGCTCCCGCGGTGGCGTGGGGCGAGCCCGATCCAGCGCGCCATCGCCGCCGGCGACGCCGAGACCGGAGTCTGCATCATGCAGATGGACCCCGGGATGGACACGGGCCCGGTGCTCCTGGTCCGGCGCCTGACCATCGCCCCGGACGAGACCGCGGAGACCCTCCACGATCGCCTCGCCGCGCTCGGTGCGGAGGCTATCGGCGCGGCGCTCGACGCGGTCGAGCGGGGGACGGCGCGCGCGCTCCCGCAACCCACCGAGGGCGTCACCTACGCGCCGCGCATCACCAAGGGCGATGGCGCCATCGACTGGACGCGCCCGGCGGTCGAGCTCGAGCGCCAGGTGCGCGCATTTCACCCGTGGCCCGGCACGGCGACCCACTGGGACGGGCGGGCCCTCAAGGTGCTCCCCCCGGTGACCGCGTTGCCCGAGACCCCGGGCCCGGCACCGGGCACCGTCCTCGCGGCTGGCACCGACGGCGTCGAGGTCGCGTGCGGCGCCGGGGTGCTGCGGCTCGGGCGCCTCCAGGTCGCCGGCAAGAAGCCGCTCGACGCCGCCCAGTTCGTCGCGGGCCATCCGATCTCGCCGGGAATCGTGTTCGGGCCTCAGGCGTCCTCGGAGCCATGACACGCCACCTCGCCGCCACTCTGCTCTGCGCCGCGCTCGCCTCGGGCGGGCTCGGCTGTGGCGAGGGGGGCGGGGGGGGCGATCTTGCACTGCAGCAGGCCCTCGCCACGACCGCCGGACGAACGGAAGGGCAATTCAGCTCGACTCCACGCCCCCTGAGCGCTGCGCTCCCGCATCGCATGACCGTGCAGTGCACAATCACGCTGGCCGGGGGGGCGGGCGCGCGCGCGGTCGCGATCACGCGCACCATCGATCGGGGAGACGGCGGGCGTTTCCGCGTTCGCGATGAGCGCAGCGTCACCGAGCCGGATCTCCCGGCGACGGCGGACGGCCGCGAGGCGTTGTTCGACGGCTCGCGCTTCGCGACGCGGCGCCGCTTCGGCCCGTGGATCGAGCGCGACGTCCTGTACGGCGGGCGGGAGCGGGAGCTGCGCGAGGCCTACGACCTGGCCGATGGCGTGCTCCTCGCGTTCGGCGACTACATCCGGTGGAAGGAGGACCCGCGCTCCGAGGAGCGGCTGGCGGGGCTGACCGTGCGCTGGGCGGCGGCGACGCTCGACCCGCGGGTCGCGCCGAGGCCCCTCGACAAGGCGGCGCTCGCGGCCCTCCGCGACCACGCCACGAACTGGCCCGCCTGGGTCGCGGCGACCCACCGGCCACGCCAGATCGAGGGCGCGTTGGCGCGGACCCGCGAGGGTGAGGTGGTCGCTGGCCAGCTCGAGGTCAGCGGCGACGCCCTCGTCGAGGGGGTGGGGAACGCCTTCACCATCTCCGTGCGGTACGCCGTCAGCGATCTCCCCAAGACGGTCAGCTTCGAGATCCCGGAGGACGTCCTGCCCGAGGCGCGCGAGCGCACCTGGCGCATGATCGGGGGCGTGCTCGGCGACGACCTCGCCCCCGCCTACCGCGTCAAGTGAACCGCGCGGCCGGCGAGGTCGCAGCTACAGCTTCATCCCGACGGTGAGCCCCGCGAAGAGGAGGTCGCGGAAGCCCGCCTCGAGCCGGACCATCACCGTGTCGGCGATGTCGAGCTCGAAGCCGGTCGTCACCGTCAGGATCGGGATCACGCGGGTCGGGAGGTCGGCCGCCTCGCTCGTCGCCGAGCGCCAGTGGGCGCAGCTCGCGACCGGCTCCTCGCAGGTCGGCAGCACCTCGGCGAAGGTCAGGTCGCCGACGAGCAAGCCGACGCCGAGGCCCCCGCCGATGAAGAAGCGGAAGTCGTCGGTGAACGGGACCTGCCGCCGATACGAGACGTCCACCGACAGCAGGTGCATGCCGGACTCCACGTAGCTCGCCCCCGCGGGCGGGTCGCCGTCGGTCCGCCAGTTGCCGGCGACCGGGGTGATCGGCGTCCAGTCGAACTCGAAGACCCACATATAGCGGTCGCGCGCGCCGAACTCGTAGCCCACGCCGGCGGCGACGTTGCTGAACTCCGTGTGGTCGACGAACAGCAGATCGAGCACGAAGCTCGGGACCGTGACCCAGCGGCTGTGGAGGGTGACCAGGCTCCACTCACGGTCCGCGACCAGCGGCTCCTCGGGCTCGCCCTTCTTCTCGATCACCGCCGCCGGATCGTCGAAGCCGCCGGCCTCAGGCGCGAGGCGCGTCGCGCTCCCACGGTCGTCGAGGATCGGCGCCGGCTCCGCGGCCGAGGCGGGCACGGCGTAGGCGACGGTCAGGAGGACAGCGAGGAAGCGCGTCATGAGCGCGAGGCTAGCACAGCGGGCATGGCGCCGCGACGGCTCCGTCACCGCGACGACGTCGTTGTGGGCACATCCTATGGATAGGGCGTCGCGCCGGGCCGCGCGGGGTGGGCGACCCGGCGCCACAAGTCGTTGACACTCGCCCGAGCGCCATGATAGGCATCCGCACCGCCGCGCCGGAGGGCGCGATAGTCGCCCCGAGGCGCCGCACCACGAGCGATATTGGGGCGTCGTCAAGTGGTAAGACACGGGATTTTGGTTCCCGCATTCGCAGGTTCGAATCCTGCCGCCCCAAGTCTCATCCAGCGCGCCGCTCCTCAGGGGGCGTTCGCGCCACCGGCCCGCGGGGCCGGATGTCGTCCAGAGGAACGCGCCATGGCCCGATCGACAGTGACTGTGAGCCCGCGAAGTGAGGCCGGTAAGGGGAACAGCCACCGCCTCCGTGCAGACGGGAAGATCCCTGCGGTCGTCTACGGCAAGGGCCTCGAGCCCGTCGCCGTGACTGCCGATCCGAAGCAGCTCGCCGCCATCCTCAACGGGGAGCTCGGCCGCAACACGCCGCTCGACCTGCAGGTCGAGGGCGAGGGCGCGAGCCGGCTGGCGGTGATCAAGGACTACCAGGTCCACCCGGTCAAGCGCCGCCTCACCCACGTCGACTTCTGGCAGGTCAACGCCGACCAGAAGCTCACCATGACCGTCCCCTTCCGCCGCGCGGGCCGCTCCGCCGCGGAGAAGCAGGGCGGCAAGGTGCGCGTGACCCGCGACGACATGCAGGTGTCGTGCGTCGCCGACAAGGCGCCCGCCATCGTCGAGTTCGACATGGCGACGCTGCCGGTGGCCGACGCCAACATCACCGTCTCCATGGTCCCGCTGCCGGCGGGGGTCGAGGCCGTGTACAAGCACGACTTCAGCCTCATTCAGGTGACGATGCCGCGCATCTCGGCCGCCGAGGCCGCCGAGGCCGCCGACGCCGCCGCGAAGCTGGCCGCCAAGGGCAAGGTCGCCAAAGCCAAGAAGTGATCGGTCGGGTCTCGTTGACCCTGGCCGCGCCTGGAGGGGCTCGTGCCGTGGCTCATCGTGGGGCTCGGGAACCCGGGCCCCAAGTACAGCGCGAATCGGCACAACATCGGGTTCATGGTGGCGGACGAGCTCGTCCGTCGCCTGGGCGCGACCTTCCAGGATAAATTCGAGGGGAGGGTGGCGCGCGGTCGCCTCGCCGGTGTCGATGTCCTGGTCCTCGAGCCACAGACCTTCATGAATCTGAGCGGCGCCGCGCTGGGCGCCGCTGCCAGTTACTTTAAGATCGCACCGGAGCACGTGATCGTCATTCATGACGAGCTTGACCTGCCCTTCGAGCAGGTGCGGGTGAAGGTGGGAGGTGGGCACGCCGGCCACAATGGGCTGCGCTCCGTCTTCCAACACTTCGGTGCGGACTTCGTGCGCGTGCGGTGCGGCATCGGGCGTCCAGTCCAGAGCGATGTCGTCAGCTACGTGCTCTCGGATTTCTCGGTCACGGAACGAGAGACGCTCGGGGCGTTCGTTGACGAGGCGGCCGAGGCCGTAGAGCTCATCGTGTCCCGCGGTGCGCTCGAGGCGATGAACGTGATCCATCCGCGACAGAAGCGGAAGGGAACGATGGCGGAGTGACCCTGCGCGCTGGTCGGCGCGCGTTGCGAAGAGAAGAGGAGAGGACCCGATGGAAATCCTGACACCACTGCTCCTGAGCGTCATTGGCGCCGGGGTGCTCGCCTTGCTGTTCGCGCTCTTCAAGAGCATCGCGATCAACAAAGAGGACACCGGCACCGACACGATGAGGGAGATCGCCGGCCACATCCGCGAGGGCGCGATGGCGTTCCTCGCCCGCGAGTACAAGGTCCTCACGATCTTCGTCGCGGCGATCGCCATCCTGCTGGCCTTCAGCAACGCCGGCATGGAGGACAGCCACTGGCTCATCGCGGTGTCGTTCCTCGTCGGCGCGACCTGCTCGGGCCTCGCCGGCTACTTCGGGATGCGCGTGGCCACCTCGGCCAACGTCCGCACCACGGCCGCCGCCCGCACGAGCCTGAACAAGGCCCTCGGGGTCGCCTTCAACGGCGGCGCCGTCATGGGCATGTCGGTCGTCGGCCTCGGCATCGTCGGGCTGACCGGCCTGCTGCTCCTCTTCATGGCGCTCGGCGGCGGGACCTTCCCCGGCGGCATGGACCAGGTCCTCAACGTCCTCGCCGGCTTCTCGCTCGGCGCCTCGTCGATCGCGCTCTTCGCGCGCGTCGGTGGCGGCATCTACACCAAGGCCGCCGACGTCGGCGCCGACCTCGTCGGCAAGGTCGAGGCGGGCATCCCCGAGGACGACCCGCGCAACCCGGCCACCATCGCCGACAACGTCGGTGACAACGTCGGCGACGTCGCCGGCATGGGCGCCGACCTCTTCGAGTCCTACGTCGGCTCCATCATCGGCACGATGATCCTCGGCGCCGCCATCTTCGACGGCAACCCGGCCGGCGTGCACCTCATCTTCATGCCGCTCTACGTCGGCGCCATCGGCATCCTCGCCTCGATCCTCGGGACGTTCTTCGTCCGCACCAAGGAGGGCGGCAACCCGCAGAAGGCGCTCCACGCCGGCACCATCGTCGCGGCCCTCATCACCATCGGCGCCATCTTCGCCCTCGCCAAGGCGTTCATCCCCGCGGGCATGACCTTCGACGTCGACGGCATCAGCACGGCACTGGTCCAGGGTGGCGTCGGCCACGACGCGGCGATCGGCGTGTTCTTCGCGACCGTCATCGGCCTCGTCGCCGGCACGCTCATCGGACTCGCCACCGAGTACTTCACCTCGACCCACTACAAGCCGGTCCACTTCATCGCGAAGCAGTCGGTCACCGGGTCGGCGACGAACGTCATCGCCGGTGTCGCCATCGGCATGCTCAGCACCGCGGTACCGATCCTGCTGCTCGTCATCGCCATCCTGGTGAGCTACGAGTTCGCCGGCCTCTACGGCATCGCCATCAGCGCCCTCGGGATGCTCTCGACGACCGGCATCCAGCTCGCCGTCGACGCCTACGGGCCCATCGCGGACAACGCCGGCGGCATCGCCGAGATGAGCCACCTCCCGAAGGAGGTCCGCGAGCGCACCGACAACCTCGACGCCGTCGGCAACACCACCGCCGCCATCGGCAAGGGCTTCGCCATCGGCTCCGCGGCGCTGACCGCGCTGGCCCTGTTCGCGGCCTTCACCACCAAGGTCAAGTTCGAGACCCTCGACATCCTGTCGCCGACCGTGCTCGCCGGCGCGTTCATCGGCGCCACGCTGCCCTTCGTCTTCAGCGCGCTGTCGATGCTCGCCGTCGGCCGCGCCGCCGGCTCGATGATCGAGGAGGTCCGCCGCCAGTTCCGTGAGATCCCGGGGCTGCTCGAGGGCAACGCGGTGGCCGAGTACGCCAAGTGCGTGGCCATCTCCACCGACGCCGCCATCCGCGAGATGATCCTCCCCGGGCTCCTCGCCATCATCGTGCCGGTCCTCGTCGGCATCTGGGACCTCCACGCCCTCGGCGGCCTGCTCGTCGGCGTCACCATCTCGGGCGTGCTGCTGGCGATCTTCCAGTCGAACGCCGGCGGCGCCTGGGACAACGCGAAGAAGTACATCGAGGGCGGTCACCACGGCGGCAAGGGCTCGCCGGCCCACGCCGCGGCCGTCAACGGCGACACCGTCGGCGACCCCTTCAAGGACACCTCGGGTCCGTCGCTCAACATCCTCATCAAGCTCATCTCGGTGGTGGCCGTGGTCATCGCGCCGGTCCTGGTCAGCATCCACGCGCCCTCCGAGGCCGAGCAGGCCGCGGTGGCCCCGGCGGCCAAGGTCGAGCGGGTGGAGGCGGCCGTCGCTCCGGCGTCGGCGCCGGCGCCGGGCGAGGTCGCGATCAAGATCGTCGAGTGACCGGATGCGCTCCCGCAGCGAGCGCATCCGATCCTCGGGAAAAGCCTTGAAATCGAATACGGGCCGGGGCAAAGTCCCGGCCCGTTCGTTGACGGCCTGCCGCTGCGGTGGGCCTCGACTCTCTACTCCGGTGTAGCGCCCGGGGTCATCGTCCAAAGGGAGACACCATGCTGACGAGAAAGTACGAGGTCGTTGTCCTCGTGCACCCGGACGCCGGGGAAGAAGGCAACGAGAAGGTCCTCGCGCGTATCCGCGAGGCCCTGGCGAAGACCGGCGGGACCGAGATCCGCCTCGAGGACTGGGGTGTTCGCAGGCTCGCCTACGAGCTCGGCGGGCAGCGCAAGGCGCAGTACCACTACATGCTCTACCTCGGGACGAACACGACCGTGGCGGAGATGGAGCGCCTGCTCGGCATCACCGAGACGATCCTCAAGTACCAGACCATCCTGCTCGAGGACCGTGTCGAGTCCGACACCTTCGACTTCGAGACCGCCAGCGGCGAGGTCACCTCGCTCGGCCGTAGCGTCCAGAAGGAGGCCATCGCATGAAGCGCCGTCGTCGCAATCGGAAGAAGATATGTCCGTTCATGGCGGACAAGGAGCTCGCGGCTCAGCTCGACTACAAGAACGCTGAGCTCCTGCTGCGCTTCATCACGGACCGTGGGCGCATCGTCCCGCGCCGCATCTCCGGCGTGAGCGCGCGCTACCAGCGCAAGCTCGCCGAGGAGATCAAGCGCGCCCGCGCCATCGCGCTGCTGCCGTACGCGCAGACGGGGGTGTGACATGCAGGTCATCCTGACGCAGGACATTCGCGACCTCGGCCAGGCTGGTCAGATGGTCGCCGTCAAGCGGGGCTACGGCTCGAACTTCCTCATCCCGCAGGGGATGGCCGTGCTCGCCACGCCGCGCAACCGCTCGCGCATGGAGCACGAGCAGCGCAAGATCGAGGCGCAGATCGCGCGTGAGCGCTCGACGGCCGCGGAGCTGGGCAAGCGCCTGGCTGGCCTGAGCGTGACCCTGACCCGCCTGGTCGGGGAGGACGACAAGATCTTCGGCTCCGTCACCAACAAGGACATCACCGATGCCTTGGCTGACGAGGGCGTGAAGATCGATCGCCGCCAGGTCGAGCTCGAGGCGCCGCTGAAGTCCCTCGGCGTGTACGAGGTTCCGGTGCGCCTGCACCGCGAGGTCACGGCGATCATCAAGGTCTGGGTCGTCGCGGACTGATAGCGACGACGCCTCCGAGCGCGTGGTCACGGCCACGCGCCCGGAGCGATGAAGGCACGCACCTCCGGCCGCGAGCGACAGCTCCCGGCCGGAGGTCACGCCCCAAGGGAGCCGGGCATGAGCGACAGCGCCGATGACCTCGTGTGGGTCGAGCTCCGACTCCTCGTCCCGGAGACCGATCCGCTGCTCCTCGAGCCGCTCGATGACGCCTGTATGCAGGTGGCGCCGGGCGGCTTCGTCGTGGAGGGGGCCGACGTCCCGCCGGGGGACGAGCCGCCGCCGCCGATCGGCTGGCTCCGCTACCGCGTCTACGTGGGCGAGGCCGAGCTCGAGGGCGCGCGCCTGCTGCTCGCCGCCGCGATCGCGCGCTGGCCCGGGGCGGAGCTCACCGCGACGTCGCTGCCCGAGGGCTGGCGCGACCGCTGGAAGAAGTGGTTTCTGCCGGTGGAGATCACCGAGGACCTGGTGGTGACCCCGCCGTGGCACGCCGAGCGCGTGCGCGCGGAGGGTGGCCCGGAGCGGCAGCTCATCGTCATCGAGCCCGGCATGGCCTTCGGCACGGGGCAGCACGAGACGACCTTCGTGTGCCTCGAGGGGATCGCCGCCCTGGGGCGCCTGGGTGCGTTGCCGCACGACGTTCTCGATGTGGGCTGCGGGACCGGCGTCCTCGCGGTGGGCGCGGCACTGTGCGGCGCACAAAAGGTCCACGGGGTCGACAACGACCCGATGGCCGTCCGCGCGGCGCACGTCAACGCGTCCGACAACGGCGTGGCGGCGCGGGTGACCTTCGCGGACACCCCGATCGGCGAGGTCGACGGCGTCTACGGGCTCGTGGTCGCCAACATCATGACCCACATCCTGCTCGCGATGCGCGACGCCCTCGTCGCGCGGGTGGCGCCGGGCGGGCTGCTCATGCTGAGCGGCATCCTGCGCGAGCAGGAGGAGGAGATCGTCGACGCCTTCAGCGGCGACGGGCTCATGCACATCGGCACCATCGCCCGAGGTGGCTGGGTGCGGATCGATCTCGCCCGTCCGCCGCTCGGGGCGTGAGCCGGCACCATCGCCTGGGCGTCAGGCTCGACGCCGGCGCCACGGTGGTCGTCACGGGGCAGGTGGCGCATCACCTCGAGCACGTGCTCCGGCTGCGGCTGGGTGACCGCTTCGTCGGCCTGGGGATCGGCGGTGAGGCGCGCGCGGTCGAGGTGGTCGCGGTGGGTCCGCTCACCGTGCGGGTCGGCGTCGCGGTCGAGTTGGGGGCCGATCCGGTCGGGCGGCTCGAGGTCTGGGTGCCGCTCCTGAAGGGCGGGAGGACCGACGATCTGGTGCGCCAGCTGACCGAGCTCGGCGCGACGCGGATCGTGCCGTGGAGCGGCGAGCGCTCGGTGGTCCGCCTCGACGCGAAGAGGGCGCGGGACCGGGTGGCGCGGTGGCAGGCCATCGCGCGCGAGGCGACGAGCCAGTGCGGCCGGGTCGCGGTCCCGGAGGTCGCCGCCGTCGCCGGCCTGCCGACGACCGGGCCGGGGATCTTCTTCTGGGAGGAGGCGCGGGAGCCGTCGCGGGACGTGCTGGCCACGCTCGGGGCAGCCGGGGACATCGCGGTCCTCGTCGGGCCCGAGGGGGGCCTGTCCGCGACCGAGGCCGAGGCGCTGGTCGCCCGCGGTTGGCGCCCGGCCTGGCTCGGCCCCCGCATCTTGCGCGCCGAGACGGCGGTCATCGCGGCGGCGACCCTGGCCCTCCACGCCCTGGCTGAGGGCGGGTATTGACGCGGCGTTGACGCTCGCCCTGCCTCGGGGGCGGGACGGCGACCCGCTGTGCGAAGCGGGCGGGGCGGCTACTAACGTCCGCCGGGGCGGGGCGGCCCCGGCCGGGTCATATCTGCTTGTGCACCCAGGTGCCGCGCTTGAACCACGCGACGTAGGCGATGGCGCTCAGGACGTTGCCGGCGGCGATGATGAACCACGTCTCGACGCGGCTCAGGTCGAAGAAGATGAGCATCATCAGGGTGAAGGGCACGATGAGGGCGATCAGCACGACGGTGTCGATGGCGAAGCTCGACAGCGTCGCGCCGGCCCCCGACAGCGCCTGCGACAGCACCACGGCCACGCCTAGGAAGGCGTAGGTCCCGGCGATCACGTGGATGTACTCGCGGCCGACCTCGATGACGATCGGCGTCCGGTCGAAGACCATAATGATCTCGTCGGCGAAGGCTAGGTACACGGTCACGATGGCCACCATGAACAGGACGTTGTAGCCAGCGGCGAGCCAGCCCGCGTTCTGGGCGCGCCTGAAGAGGCCGGCGCCGAGGTTCTGGCCGACGTAGGTGCTGGCCGCAGCGCCCCAGCCCATGCCCATGAAGAGGACCAAGGTGTCCAGCCGCATACAGATGCCGAAGGCGGTCAGCGTCGTCGAGTCATCGGCGCTCGTGAACTTGTGGGTGATGATGGCCATGAAGAAGAGCGTGATGCCGATGCGGAGCACGAACTGCGCCGAGTTCGGCCAGGCGATCTTCGTGATGCGGCTGAACGCGCGCCGCCTCGGGATCAGGTCGCGCAGGTAGAAGTGCAGCAGACTCCCGCGGTTGAAGGCGAGCACCAGCGTCCCGATGAGGAGCGCCGCGCCGCGGGAGAAGACGGTCGACCACGCCGCGCCGGCCACCCCCATCGGCGCGAGGCCGACCGCCTTGCCGACCGGCTCGAGCCAGGCGAAGGCGTCGGGGTAGGGGCCGTCGCCGAAGGCCGCGACGATCGACAGGAAGAAGTTCACGACGTTCGAGCCGAGCAGCAGGAACATCGGCGTCCGACCATCGCCCAGCGCGCGCATTACGGCGCACACCTGCAGCAGCAGCAGGATGGTGAAGCCGCCGCCGACGATGATCGCCATGTACTCGGTGGCCAGGATACGGACCTCGCCCTTGGCGCCGAAGACGCCGCCGGTGAGCGGGTCGGCGAAGGCGATCCCGATGAAGCCGAAGACCAGCGAGAGGATCGCGACCATGCTGATCGACTGCCAGGTGTAGCGGCTCACCTCGCGCGAGTCGCCCTCTCCGGCGCGGCGCGAGATGATGGCCGCGCTCGCGTTGGAGATGCCGTTGGCGATGATGGTCGGGACCATCGCCACGAGGTCGCAGATCACCAGCGCGCCGAGGGCCTCGGTGCCGTTCGGGAGCTTCCCGATGATGAACATGTCGACCAGGTTGAAGGTCGCTTGCAGCGCCATCGCGACGACGAGGGGCAGCCCCAGCGTGAACACCCCGCGGGGCAGGGGCCCCTCGATGATGCGCAGCGTGGCGCTCATACCCGCAGCCTCGGCGACCCCCGTGGACGCCGTCTGCGTCGACTCCCCGCCGTCTTGAATCTGTTTGGCGGGTGTCGATGTTCTGCTATCGTCACGCATCTTTATCTCAGGGGCCGCGGAACGGCCAGGTAGGCGGCGCAGATGTTGAAGTGGATGACCAAGGTCTTCGGGACGGCCAATGAGCGCACGATCAAGAGGCTCAAACCCCTGGTCGTCAAGGTAAATGAACTCGAGGAGAAGACCCGGAAGTACACCGACGCTCAGCTCCAATCGAAAACCGCTCAGTTCAAGGAGAAGGTCTCGCAGGGGGCCAGCCTCGACGAGCTCCTCCCGAGCGCCTTCGCGGTCGTACGCGAGGGGGCCTGGCGCCGCCTCGGCATGCGCCACTATGACGTTCAGCTCATCGGCGGCATGGTCCTCCATCAGGGGAAGATCGCCGAGATGAAGACCGGCGAGGGCAAGACCCTCGTCGCGACGGCGCCCGTCTATCTCAACGCGCTCAGCGGCAAGGGCGTCCACGTCATCACCGTGAACGACTACCTCGCGAGCCGCGACGCCGAGTGGATGAACCACGTCTACGGCTGGCTCGGGCTCGAGGTCGGGACCATCGTCCACGGCCTCAACGATGGCGAGCGCCAGCGCAACTACGCGGCCGACATCACCTACGGCACGAACAACGAGTTCGGCTTCGACTACCTCCGCGACAACATGAAGTTCTCCCTCGATCGCCGGGTTCAGCGCGGGCTGAACTACGCCATCGTGGACGAGGTCGACTCCATCCTCATCGACGAGGCCCGGACGCCGCTCATCATCAGCGGGCCGGCCGAGAAGTCGAGCGACTGGTACTACAAGATCAACGCCGTCATCCCGTTCCTCAAGCGCGAGGAGGACTTCCTCGTCGACGAGAAGAGCCACACGGCGACGCTGACCGAGTCCGGCGTCGACAAGGTGGAGAACCGCCTCAAGCTCGACAACCTCTACGACGTCGAGAACATCGAGATCCTCCACCACGTGCACCAGGCGCTCAAGGCGCTGACGCTCTACAAGCGCGACGAGAAGTACGTCGTCGAGGGGGGCAAGGTCGTCATCGTCGATGAGTACACCGGCCGCAAGATGCCGGGGCGGCGTTGGTCGGACGGCCTCCACCAGGCCATCGAGGCGAAGGAGGGCGTGACCATCGAGGAGGAGAACGAGACCCTCGCGACGATCACGTTCCAGAACTACTTCCGGCTCTACAACAAGCTCTCCGGCATGACCGGGACCGCGGAGACGGAGGCCGGCGAGTTCGCCGAGATCTACAAGCTCGACACCGTCGTCGTCCCCACCAACCGCCCCATCATCCGCAAAGACCACAACGATCTCATCTACAAGACCGAGGAGGAGAAGTGGTACGCGGTGGCTGACGAGGTCACCGACTGCCACCGCCGCGGCCAGCCGGTCCTGGTAGGGACGACGAGCGTCGAGAAGAGCCAGTACCTGAGTTCGGTCCTCGGCAAGAACGACGTGCCGCACAACGTGTTGAACGCCAAGTTCCACGAGATGGAGGCGACCTACGTGGCCCAGGCCGGGCGCCTCGGGGCCGTGACCATCGCGACCAACATGGCCGGCCGTGGCACCGACATCGTGCTCGGCGGCAACCCCGAGTTCATGACGAAGCTCGAGGTCGAGACCGAGGGGACCCCCGAGTACGAGGCGGCGTTCGCGCGCCACAAGGCCGAGTGCGGCGCCGAGCGCGAGCAGGTCCTCGCGGCCGGCGGGCTCCACATCGTCGGCACCGAGCGCCACGAGAGCCGGCGCGTCGACAACCAGCTGCGCGGCCGCTCCGGGCGCCAGGGCGACCCGGGCTCGAGCCGCTTCTACATCAGCCTCGACGACGAGCTGATGCGGCTCTTCGGCGCCGACCGCATCCGCAAGGTCATGGAGACCCTGCGGATGCCTGACAACGAGCCGATCGAGCACCGCTGGATCAACTCGGCGGTCGAGCGCGCCCAGAAGAAGGTCGAGGACCGCAACTTCGGCATCCGAAAGAACGTCCTCGAGTACGACGACGTCATGAACGACCAGCGCAAGGCGGTCTACAACCTGCGCGACCAGGTCCTCATGGGTGACGGGACCCACGACCGGGTGATGGAGGCGATCGACAACGTCTGCTACCGGATGTGCGATGAGCACTTCCCGGAGGGGGTCCACGTCGACGAGATCGAGCTCGACGGGCTCGTCGCGGCGCTCAAGAACCAGTTCAACTGCAAGGTTACCTTCGACAAGGCGGACGTGACCGGCTTCGAGGACGTGCGCAAGATGGCGACCTCGCAGGTGACGGCGTTCTACACCAACCGCGAGCGCGAGATCATCGACGCCCTCAAGCGTGCGGGTGAGGCGCAGGGGCACGAGACGACCGACGAGGTCGCCCTCGAGCGCTGGCGCTTCTTCGAGCGCGAGCGGTTCCTGCGCGGCATCGACACCCTGTGGAAGCACCACCTGAAGGTCATGGAGAACCTCAAGGAGGGCATCCACCTCGAGTCGTACGGTCAGAAGGACCCGAAGATCGAGTACAAGAAGCAGGGCTTCGGCCTCTTCCAGATGATGATGGACAAGATCGACGAGAACGTCACCGAGGTCTTGTTCCGGGCGCAGGGGCCGAGCGAGGCGGAGATCACCGCCATCCGCCAGCGCCGCGAGGAGGAGGAGCAGAAGATGATCCTCGGCCGCGGCAGCGACGGCACGAGCGCCGAGCGTCCCCCCCAGGAGGGCGCCGGGCGCGTCCTTCACCAAGGTGGAACCTACGTTCGCGCCCTGCAGAAGGTCGGGCGCAACGACCTCTGCCCCTGCGGCAGCGGACAGAAGTTCAAGAAGTGCCACGAGGGGCGCCTCGAGGAGCTCGCGGCGCTGATGAAGCAGCGCGGTGGGCGCACTGCGGCCCACCTCTAGCTCGGACGCTGCGGGGAGAGGGCCGCGAAGCGCCATCTCCCTGCGGTCGACTTCGCCGCGCAGCGGCGGGTGGAGGCGGCGGAGCCGCCGGATCAGACATTCGAGCAGCGCGGGGACGAGCGCGCATGCGTGCTCTTCCCCGCAGGCTGCGAGGGCCCCAAGCAGAACGCGGCGGATCCGCCGGCAAGCCGGCAAGTCATTTCGGCACGGGCCTTGAGGCTCGGTGGACGTTGACACGCTCCCACGCCCGGGTGGGAGCGACATGACAGGCGACCCCGTCTGTGATTAGTTCCGGGGGCGAGCGGCGCACCAGCCGCCGCGTGACGACCGACAGGGCGCGTGGATGAACGTCTACTGGGACCTCGAACAGCTGCCTGAGGAGCCCCTCGAGCCCATCATGACGATGGGGAACCTCGATGGCGTCCACCGCGGCCACCAGATCATCATCAGCCACATCCAGCAGGAGGCCGAGCGCGTCGGCGCGCCGACCCTGGTGGTGACCTTCGAGCCGCACACCCGCCGCGTGGTGCGCCCCGATCCGGCCTTCCGGACGGTGATGACGACCCGGGAGAAGCTGCGGCGCCTACAGGAGCTCGGGGTCGAGCACGTGCTCGTGCTGCCGTTCAAGGACGGCTTCGCGGAGATGACCGCGTTCGAGTTCGTCGAGGAGGTCCTGTGGGAGCCCCTCAAGGCGCGCTCGGTGTTCGTCGGCCCGGACGCGTTCTTCGGCAAGAACCGCGAGGGCGACGTGCGGCTCTTGAGCTCCGAGGGGCGGCGCCTGGGCTTTCACGTCGGCGTCATCGCGCCGCTGTTCGCCGACGGGCACCGGATCTCGTCGTCGCTGGTCCGGCGCGCCATCGAGAACGGCAACCTCGAGCGGGCCAACCGGCTCCTCGGGCGCGACCACGTCCTGAGCGGCGTCGTGATGCGCGGCTTCCGACGCGGGCGCGAGCTCGGCTACCCGACCGCCAACATCGGCGACGAGGGCGTCGTCCTGCCCCCGTTCGGCGTCTACGCGGGCTGGGCGGTGACCGACGACGGCGAGCGCCACGGCGCGGTCGTCAACATCGGCAACCGCCCGACCTTCGACGGGCGCAGCCTCTCGATCGAGGCGCACCTCTTCAACTTCGACGGCAACCTCTACGGCAAGGAGCTGCGCGTCAGCCTGCACCACCACCTGCGGCCCGAGGCGAAGTTCGACGACGCCGGCGCGCTCAAGGCGCAGCTGACGCGGGACGCCGTCGAGGCGCGCAAGCTCCTCGGAATCAAGAAGGCCCCCGCCAAGGCCAAGCAGTAGGCGCGTCGTGCGGTGGCACCTCGGCCTCGTCGGCCACCCCGTCGGCCACAGCCTGTCGCCCGTCATCCACGAGGCGGCGCTCGCCGCCGCCGGCCTCACTGGCGAGTACGCGCTGCTCGATCGCGAGGAGGGCGAGCTGGACGCGGTGGTCGCCGAGCTGCGACGCGGCGAGCGGCAGGGGCTCAACGTGACCATCCCCTTCAAGGTCGCCGTCGCGCGTCGGGTCGACGCTCTCGCGGGGAGCGCCGCGGCCCTCGGGGCCGTCAACACCCTGGTCCGCGACGGCG
>PHBI01000045.1 GCA_002841945.1 Deltaproteobacteria bacterium HGW-Deltaproteobacteria-14 | reverse complement strand
GGCCGTCGCGAGCCCCGGGGTCCAGTACTACCTCGAGGCGGTCGACGCCTCGCCCGCGGCCAACAAGGCGAAGAGCCCGAGCAACGCCCCGACGAGCTACCACAGCTTCACGGTCAGCGCGGCGCCGACCGACACGGTCAAGCCGAACATCGTCCACGCGCCGATCACCGTCGGGCAGATCGCCGGCGCGGCGGTCCCCGTCACGGCGACCGTCACCGACGCGTCGGGCGTCGCCTCGGTGAGCCTCTACTTCCGCACCCAGGGGGAGGCGAGCTGGCTCTCCGCCGCGCTCACCCACGGCGCGGGCGACAGCTGGAGCGGCGCCATCCCGGCGCTGGTGGTCGCGAGCCCGGGCGTCCAGTACTACCTCGAGGCGATCGACGGGTCCGCCGCGGCCAACCACGGCAAGAGCCCCGCCGACGCCCCGGCGTCGTACCACGGCTTCGCGGTCGTGGTGCCCGACACGGCCGGCCCGGCGCTGACGCTGGACGACGTCGCCGCGACGGTCACCGCGGGCACCCCCATCCCGGTCGCCGTGACCGCCACCGACCCCGCGGGGGTCTCCTTCGTCGACCTGTACTACCGCTCGAACGGCGGGCAGTGGGCGAGCGTGGAGCTCACCGCTGGCGCCAACGATCGCTGGGCCGGCTCGGTCCCGGGCGAGGCCGTCGCCCAGGGCACGCTGTCGCTCTACGTGGTCGCCGAGGACGGCCTCGGCAACGGCGCCATCGCCCCGGTCGCCGGCCCCGTCGGCCCCATCGTGGTGACCGTCGAGGCGGCCCCGGTCGAGGACACGACCCCGCCGATCATCCTCCACAGCCCGGCGACCGTGGTCGTGTGGGGTGGCGTGGTGGCCATCCAGGCGATCGTCACCGACGCCAGCGGCGTCGCCTCGGTCACCGTCCACTTCCGCGAGGGCGGCACCGGCGGCTTCGCGAGCGTCGCGCTGAGCGACTCGGGCGACGGCCACTTCGCGGGCGAGATCCCGTCGTTCGCGACCAAGGGCGCGACCGTCGAGTACTACCTCGAGGCCATCGACGACGCCGCGGCGGGCAACCGCGCGACCGACCCCGCCGACGCCCCGACCAGCGTCCACGTCGTCGACGTGCTCGGCGACGTCGTCGAGCCCGGTGACGACGTCGCCGAGGGCGAGGCCGACACGATCGCCGCGGACACCGCCACGGGCGAGGACACCGCGAGCGACCAGGACACCGTCGGCGGCGACGGGATCGGCGGCGACACCGAGGCGGACACCTCCACCGGCGGCGGCGGCTCCGGCGGCGGCTGCTCGGGCGGCGACGCCGGCGGCGCGGGGCTGCTCTTCGGGGCGCTGGCCCTCGGCCTCTGGCTCGCCACCCGGCGGCGGCGCCGGTTCACGGGCTGATCAGGTCCCCAGCTTTCACACGAGAGGCCTCGACACACAGCGTCGAGGCCTCTCGCCGTTTTGGGGCACCCCTGGTCGCGGGCACCGACCCGGCGTAGGCTCACAATCGCCGCGCCCGTCGGCTGGAGGTGTCTTGTGCGTCGCAGCATTCTGATCGCGTCGTCGTTCTCGATTGTTCTCTTGTTTTCGACATCTGCCAGCGCAGAAGACCCATGTGCACTGCAGGTGCGATGCGTGCAGCTCGGGGAGTGCACCGCTCGGGACGGGCGCTGCGTGCGGGGCTCCGAGGCGGACTGTCTCCAGGGCGAATACTGCCAGCGGGAGGGCCAGTGCGGGTACGACGCGGAGCGTGGGCTGTGCGTCGACGAGCGCTGCGCGAAGACGCCGGGCTGCAGGCAGTGGGGGCGGTGCAAGCTCGAAAACGAGAGCTGCGTCCCGACCGCGGAGGGCTGCACTACGAGCTCCATCGGCTGTACGCGCTTTGGGAGCTGCGGCCCGCCGCCCGACGGGCCGCCGGAGTGCGACGCGGACGAGGCGTCGTGTCGCGCGTCGGCGGCGTGCCGCGCCCTCGGCGAGTGCGGAGTCGACCCGGGAGAATACTACGCCGAGTGTGCGGCCAAGACGACGCGCGACTGCATGGAGAGCCAGGCCTGCAAGCGCGACGGCCGCTGCCAGCGCGACGAGGCGCGGCACGCGTGCTGGGCCACCGCGGGCGGGTGCAAGCGCTCGGAGGCCTGTCGGGTGCTCGGCCTCTGCGACCTCGCGCCGGGCGCAGGGGAGGGCGGCGCGCCGCCGCTCGCGCCGGGCGCCGCGCCCTACGGCTGCTACGCGGGGTCCGACGCGGCCTGCGCCGCTGCCAAGGCGTGCAAGGACCACGGGGCCTGCGCGGCCTTCGGCGGGGTCTGCGCGTCCGCGCCGGGGCTGAGCCCGCCGAGCTGCAAGGAGGTCGAGGTCCTGGGCCTCACCGCCACCGCCAGCACCGAGCACCGGGCGACCCCGCCGTATCGCTTCGAGGCCGCGCAGCTCGTGGACCGCGACCTCCGCACCTCGTGGCAGCCGGCCTCGAAGAAGGGCGGGGTGGGCGAGAAGCTCCAGCTCCACCTCCCGCGGCGCGCCCGGCTGGCGCGCTTGGCCATCGCCAACGGCTTTCAGCGCCGCGATCAGCTCGGCGACCTCTGGCTGATGAACAACCGCGTCCGCCAGCTCGCCGTCCGCGCAGGCGGGGTCACCGTCGTCGTCCCGGTCGCGGACGTCGCGTTCGGCTTCAGCGACGTCGCGCTCCCGCCGGTCGAGACCGACAGCGTCGAGGTCGAGATCCTCGGCGTCGAGGACGGGACTCGATGGAAGGACCTCGCCCTCTCGGAGCTCCGCGTCTACGCCTGCGAGTGACTGAGCGTCGCCTCGTCGGGGGTGACGGTGTCGAGGGCGAGGGCGTGGATGGGGCCGTGCATCTCCTGCTGCAGCGCCTTGTAGACCAGGCGGTGGCGCGCCACGGGGCTGAGCCCCGAGAACGCGCCCGACACGATGCGCGCGCGCCAGTGGTCGTGGGTCCCCGTCAGGTCCTCGAGCGCGATCTCGGCGTCGGGGAAGTGGTGGAGGAGGAGGTCGCGGAGCCGGTTCTCGTTCATGGCGTTCATCAGAAACCCCAAGAGATGCCGAAGGTCAGGGTGGTGTCGAGCTCAGCCACGTCGGCGGGGGGCTCGGAGTCGTATCCGAGCTCGAGGCCGACCGTGAGCGCGAGCTCTTTCACGAGTGAGATCGCAAGGTTCGTTATGCTGTAGAGCCGGAAGTCCGCCGCCATGGCGTCGAGGCGGGGCTGATAGTAGGTGGTGTGGGTGAGGGTCAGGCGGTCGTCGAGGGCGACCCGGCCGGTGACGTAGAGGCTGAGCCGGTGGTTGTCTTCGACGCGGCCGGAGTCGGCGAAGCTCGAGTGGTTGAGCGTCTCGTGCTCGAACATATAGGCCGTCCCGATCGAGACGGTCCCCTCGTCCTCGCGCACCACGTCCCAGCGCGGCCCGGTCCCGACCAGGGTGCGGAGCGTCAGGCGCTTGAAGCGCGCGGTCGAGACCTGGCTGAAGACCTCCCAGGTGACGAGGTCCGAGACCCGGAGTTGGTAGCGGAGGTGGCTGAAGACGCGCTGGATGAACGCGTCGCCGCCCCGGGTGCCGTAGTCGCCGCTCGAGCTCCAGATGAGGGT
The DNA here is from genome assembly GCA_002841945.1 of Deltaproteobacteria bacterium HGW-Deltaproteobacteria-14. GTDB lineage: Bacteria > Myxococcota_A > UBA9042 > PHBI01 > PHBI01 > PHBI01. The sequence continues at coordinate 35,010 of PHBI01000045.1, read as the reverse complement.
GTGATCCCCGCTGTGGTAGAGCATCAGCAGCGAGCCGATGAGGCGGAGCAGCTCGACGTTGCCGGTGCGCCAATCGATCGACGCGCCCAGCTCGCCCGCGAAGCCCTCGCCGCCTACCTTGGACATCAGCGGCTGGGTGTTGACGATCTGCGCCTGGACCGCGGGCGCGGCCAGCGTGGTGAGGGCGCAGCTGGTGACGATGGCGGCGACCAGCGCCGTGAGCCGTGGCGCCCTCACGACCGCAGCTCCATGCGGCCGCCGAGCGGCAGGGTCGCGATGGCGAGGTCCCGGTCGAAGTCGCGCACCTCGTCGACGAAGCGGCCGAAGCGGGTCAGGGGGAGGAGCCGCAGCGGCTTCGCTGCGCTGCGAAAGAGGTTGTCGTAGTGCATGGGCATAACACGTTGTGGCCGAATGGCGTCGAGGCTCCGCTTGATGATGCCCGGCACGGCGAACCGTGCTGCGATGCACAAGAGGAGCAGCTCGACGGCCCCATCGGCGGTCTTGGGGATGGACTCCTCGGCGAGGTTCGCGCTGCCGAGGTGATAGAGGGTGTGCCCGGCGACCTCGACGCGGTAGCTGAACACGTCGCCGCAGCGGTAGCGCTTGCCGCGGATCGGGATCTCGCAGGTGCACGGGATCTCGCCGGGGTAGGGGACCTTGTTGCCGAAGGCGAACGGGCTGTGGAGGCTCGGGACGGCGGTGACGCGGAACGGGCCGACCTCGAAGGTGGTGGTGCGGCCGGGGTCGAGCGCGGTCACCTGCGCCGCCGGGAGCCCGGACGCCGCCATCAGGTTGGCGGCGCTGCGGGAGCCGTAGACGTGCGCGCCCGTCTTGTGGGCGATGTAGGGCACGTCGAGGACGTGGTCGAAGTGGCTGTGGCCGACGAGCACGGCGTCCGCGCGGGTGATGGCGGCGTCGATGGCGGCGGCGTCCGGGGTCAGCGGGCGGGTCACGAAGTGGGCCAGGCCCGCCCGCGTCAGATAGGGGTCGATCAGGAGCGTGGCGTCCCCCGCGGTGAGCTCGTAGCCCGCGGTCCCGAGCCACCGGACACCGACGCTCGCAGGATCCCCGAGGGGGCCGGCGCCGACGGTGGGCGCTGCGAAGTCGTTCGGATGCATCGACGCCATGCTGCCCGACGGTGCCGGATTCGTCGATGCCGGATTGGATTTGTGCGCGCCCGCGGCCAGACCTCGCGGCCACCCGCGGCGCGACTCGGCGCGCGCTGCCACATCATGTAGGCTGCACGCCATGACCCAACGCCCCTTCGACCCGAACGCGGCCCACCTCGCCGCGCTGACCATCGCCGGCAGCGACTCCGGCGGCGGCGCCGGCCTCCAGGCGGATCTGCGCACCTTCTTCGCCCACGGCCTCCTCGGCTGTACGGCCGTGACCGCCATCACGATCCAGAACACCGTCGGGGTGCGCGGGGTCGTGGCGGTGGACCCCGACGTGGTGGTGGCGCAGATCGAGGCGGTCCTCGACGACCTGCCGGTGCGCGCCGCGAAGACCGGCATGCTCGCCAGCGCGGCGACGGTCCGGGCCGTCGCCGCGGCGTGGCACGCGGGGGTCGCGCTGCCGCTCGTGGTCGATCCGGTGCTGGTGTCCACGAGCGGACACGCCCTCGGGGGCGCCGACGTGGTCCACGCCATGCGGGCGGAGCTGCTGCCGCTCGCCACGGTGATCACGCCGAACCTGCACGAGGCCGCGGCCCTGCTGGGGCAGGACGCGCTGGGCGCGGTCGCCGACACCCTCGACGGCCTCGCCGCGCTCGCGCCGCGCGCGGCGGTCGTCCTCAAGGGCGGTCACTCCGACGATCCCACCTCGTCGGTGGACTACGTCCGGCTCCGCGGCGGGCAGACGCTCACCCTCGGCGCACCTCGGATCGCCACCCGGGCGACCCACGGCACCGGCTGCACCCTGGCCGCCGCCATCACGGCGCGGCTCGCGCTCGGGCGCGGCGTGCAGGACGCCATCGAGGGCGCGAAACGCTACCTGGACGGAGCGCTCCGCAACGCGACACCGCTGGGCGCCGGGCACGGCCCGCCCGACCACCTGTGGGCGCTACGCGGAGAGCGCTGACGAGACGCGAGCCCGCGGGGCGGGTGGAGACCCGCCGCCACGGCGGGGCTCAATCGTCGTCGTTGTCGTCGTCGTTGTCGTCGTCGTCGTTGTCGTTGTCGCGGTCGCGGTCGCGGTCGCGATCACGGTCACGGCCGCCGCCGCCGCCGCCGCCACGGGTGGCGCGCGTCTCGTAGGTGTAGCTCTCCAGCTCGCCGAACTGGTAGGCCATCCGCTCACGCTGGCTCTCGTCGAGGACGAACACCGGCTGGCGCGACTCGGCGCTCTGCTCCTTCGCGGCGGCGATCGCCTCGGCGCGCGTCTGATACTCGGTGATGTCGTTGCCAATCGAAACAGTGTACATCGCTTACCTGACCGTAGTGGGCTTGCCCCAGGGGCAGCGGACCATAGAGAGCGCTCTCGGCGGTGTCAAGGACTCGCGGCCCGCGCGGCGTCGCCGAGCGGGAAACTCAGGTCACGGGCCGCGGCGGGGCCACCGGTGCGATCCAGCCCCGCTCGGCCAGGGCCTCGAGCACCGCCGCGGCGCCCTCGTCGGCGCTCAGCGAGGCGACGAGGACCACGTCGGCCTCACCGTCGCCGTCGTCGCCGATGTGTACGTGGAGGGTGTCCTGTGGGCCGACCAGGGTGCGCATCGCCGCGTGGTCGGCCAGGCCGAAGGTGTTGCTCGTCGACACCACGATCTGCCCGGCGTCGACGAAGAGGTGGGCGACCTCGGCGTAGCGCCGGAGCATCTCGGCCTTGTCGACGGCGCCCAGCATGTCGGCGTCGAGCCCGAGGAAGACGTTCTTGCCGTCGAGCAGATAGGTCCCGCAGCCGGCGTCGAAGAGGCGCTTCTCGAGCACCCGCGCCATCGCCGCCTTGCCCACCCCGGCCGGGCCGGTGACCAGCACCAGGCCGGCCTCGTGCCCGCTCCGCGCCACGCGGTCGGCGCGCGCCACGTGCCCGGGAGCCCACTCGAAGTCGCGCCGCCGCGCCACCTCGCGGAGCGCGGCGACGTCGTCGGCCACCGCCTCGCGGATGATCCCGCCGCCAGCGAGGTCGTAGCCGTCGACGATGACGAAGCGCCCGGTGGCCTCGAAGCGGTCGATCGGGTCGAAGGCGATGGGGCGGCGGGTCTCGAGGATCAGCTCCGCGACGTCGTGACGGCCGATCTCGCGGCGGTCCGCGGAGGTGGTCAGCTGGCTCGCGTCGAGCACGCTCAGGACCTCGTGGATGCGACACGGGATCTCGATGGTCGCGATCCGCAGTTTGTAGTCGCGCCCCGGGACCATCGGCTGGCGCCCGAGCCACATGATGTTGGCCCGCAGGCGCGTCGAGACCAGCGGCCGATCCGCGAGGTGGCTCACGATCTCGCCGCGGGTGACGAAGAGCTGCTCGGCCAGGGTGATCCCGACGACGTCGGGCGCCTCGCCGCCGTCGGCCGGAGGCGCGCTGAACGCCTCGACCGAGGAGATCGTCGTGATCTTGTTCGAGGGGCTGAAGACCACCGTGTCGCCGACCGCGAAGTGGCCCGACTCGATGCGCCCGGCGACGATGCGCCGGTCGTCCCCGCGCAGGTTGAACTTGTAGACGTCCTGCACCGGCATCCGGAGCGGCTGATCGCGCTTGGGCGCTGCTTTGCGGAAGAGATCGACCGCCTCGAGCACGGTCGGGCCGTGATACCAGGGCATGCGGGAGGACTGCGTCGCGACGTTGTCCCCGTCGCGGGCGCTGATCGGGATGAAGCGCTGGGGGACCATGCCGCACTCGGCGAGGAAGCCGCGGTACTCGGCCTCGATCGCGTCGAACACCGCCTGGTCGCAGCCCACGAGATCCATCTTGTTCACGACCACGGTGACCTGTCGGATGCCGAGCAGGCCTAGCACGTAGCCGTGGCGGCGGCTGTTCTCCTGGACGCCCTCGTTGGCGTCGATGAGCAGCAGCGCCGCCTCGGCGCGGGCCGCGCCGGAGATCATGTTCTTGAGGAACTCGATGTGGCCCGGCGCGTCGATGATGATGTAGTCGCGGGCGCCGGTCTTGAAGAAGCAGCGCGCGCTGTCGATCGTGATGCCCTGGTCCTGCTCGGCCTCGAGGGCGTCGAGCAGGAAGGCGAACTCGAATACCTTGCCCTGGCGCTCGCAGATGGCGCGGGCGTGCTCGAGCTTGCCCTCGGGAAGGCTGCCGGTGTCGGCGAGCAGCCGGCCGACCAGGGTGGACTTGCCGTGGTCCACGTGGCCGACGATGACGATGTTCATCTGCTCGCGGTCGCGCTGGGCGAGGTGGCGACCTGCGTCCGGGGTGGGCGTCGGGGCGTGCATCGGGATCCTGGTCGGTTTCCCCACGCCTGGCCCGCTTCGCATTGGCCAGGCGGGCCTTTGGGGGTGAAAAGGTTGTCGTATCGGTCGGGCCACTGCGGTCTCCCCGGGCGCTGCGCCCCGAGCCCCGCTGTGGTGCGACTTCGTCGACCTCCGGGGCGAGCTGAGACCTCCGTGTCCCGACCTGCCGCTTCAGGTCGGGGGCTGTCGTGGTTCACATGTAGCCGTCGCGGCGGAGCTTCTCCATGGCGTGCGGGTCCTCCTGATCCTGGGCCCGCCCGGCGCGCTCGGCGACGGTCGTCTGGCGCAGCTCGGCGATGATCTCGCGCGGGCTGGTGGCGGTGCTCCGGACGTTGCCGGTGCACGGCGCGCAGCCGAGGGAGCGGTAGCGCGTGCCGTCGCCGCGGTCGAAGTAGAGGTCGATGATGGGGATGTTCTCGCGCTCGATGTACTCCCAGATGTTGATCTCGGTCCAGTCGAGCAGCGGGTGGATGCGGACGTGGGTCCCGGGGGCGAAGTCCGTCTTGAACTGGTTCCAGAACTCGGGCGGCTGGTCGGCCACGTCCCAGTCGTTGTTCTTGTCGCGCGGCGAGAAGTAGCGCTCCTTCGAGCGCGAGCCCTCCTCGTCGGCGCGGGCTCCGACGATGACCCCGGTGTAGGGCTCGCGGTTCGGCTCGTCGGCGTAGCTGCCGTCGGGGCCCATCACCACCCGCGGCCAAGTCCCGTCGAGGGTCCGCCGCAGCGCCTCGGTCTTGAGCGCGCCGCAGCACACCAGGCGCCCGCGGGTGTGGTTCATGCCGTCGGCGAGCGCGGCCCGGTTCTGACCGACCACCATCTTGAGGCCCCACTCGTGGGCGAGGCGATCGCGGTAGGCGATCATCGAGGGGATCTTGTAGTCGGTGTCGATGTGTACGAGCGGCATCGGCACGTGCCCGAAGAAGGCCTTGCGCGCGAGCCACAGCATGACCGTGGAGTCCTTGCCGATCGACCACAGCATGCAGAGGCTCTTGAAGTGCTTGTAGGCCTCTCGGAGGATGTAGACGCTCTGATTCTCGAGCTCACGGAGGTGGTCGGCCAACCCGGTCTTCCTCGCTGCTGGAGCCGCGCCCGCGCGGCGGCTGGGCGAGCACCACTACCCGAACGCCCAGGCGGAGACAAGCCCACGGTCGCCCGGCGGCGCTCCGCGCGCGCGGTTCCCCCGGGCGGCGAGAGCGGCTATCATGTGCTGGTTGGGTTGGCGCGAGCGCGCGACCCCGTTCCATGAGAAGCGCCCGCCGCTCGAGGGATTTCCGGCCCGGATGTTCGACGACACGACGCCACCCGTGATGCGCGGGGACCTCTTCACCCTGCTCGATCCCGAGGTGACCAAGTCGCCGCTGACCCCCGAGCGCATAGGCGCCGCGGCGCGGGCGCTGGTCGATCAGGTCACCCTCGGCGAGCGCGCGCCAGGCGCCTCGGTCCTGATGGAGTGCCTCGGCGAGCTGGCGCGGGTCCAAGGGCCCGGGGAGTCGGCGGGCGCCGCCTTCGGGGTCCTCGAGAGCGTGCGCAGCCGGCTCACCCGCCTCGGCGGCGTCCGCTCGTCCTCGCTGCCGTTCACCCGGCTGCGCGAGCGGGCGGTGGTCCTGCCGCAGCGGCGCTCGGCGTCCCTGGTGCGCGCGCTGCCGAGCGCGGACGGCTACTTCGTGCTGACCCGCGAGGCGACCGCCGCCGCCGGCGACGAGCCCCCCGACCTCCCGGACGGCCGCCCCGACGTCGGCGAGGACTCGGCCATCGGCCCGGCGCTGGTGCCGCCGGTCGACGTGACCTTCAGGCTCTTCCGGTTCGGCGCCGAGGCGAGCGACATCCGCATGGTCATCCGCATCGTGCAGGAGGCCGGCACCTACCGGCGGGTCCTGTGCGCCGGCGACGGCGAGCGCCTCGCCGTCCTGTCGCGGGACGTCGTCGCGGTGTTCGACCCCGCCGGGCAGTCGGTCCTGAGCGGGCGCGTCCCGCTCGATCCCGACGTCGACAGCGGCGCCGAGGTCACGGCCATGGCGCTCGAGGGGGACATCCTCGCGCTCAACATCCGCAGCGCCGCCGACCGCCCGGTCGAGCTCGCCCTGCTCAACATCGCCGAGCGCAAGGGGCTGCCGGTCGGCGTCGTCGGCGACGAGGCGGCCACCGTCGTGCTCGGCGACAAGCGCGCCTACGTCATCGACGGGCTCAACCTGCTGTCGGTCCCGCTCTTTCAGCCCGGCGGCGGCATCGACGTCTTCCGGCTGCGCCCGTGGTTCGCCGAGTACCCGTGGCGGCCCTATGAGATGCTGGCCTGGGACGCGGGCCGGGTGTGGATCACCAACGGCGAGAAGATCGTCGTCGCCAACGACGATCTCTCCGTCGTCGTCGGCGAGATCGTGCTCCCCGAGCCGATCGTCGACTTCCACGTCCACGACGGGGAGCTGTCGCTCGTCACCTTCGACCCCGCGCTCTCGGTGGCCCGCGTCACCACCTGGGACGTCACGTGAGCCTCGCCGAGCGGGCGCGGGCCTCGGTCGAGGCGCTCCAAGACAGCATCTGTGCGGCGCTCGAGGCGGTGGACGGCGCCGCGCGCTTCCGCGAGGACCGCTGGGAGCGGCCGGGGGGCGGGGGAGGGCGCAGCCGGGTCCTCGCCGACGGCGCCGTGCTCGAGAAGGCCGGGGTCAACACCTCCGCGGTCCACGGTGCGTTGCCAGAGGCGATGCGCGCGCATCTTCCTGGCGAAGGGGAAGAGTTCTACGCGACAGGTGTCTCGCTCGTGCTGCATCCGCGAAACCCCAACGCGCCGACCACCCACGCCAACTTCCGCTACATCGAGCGAGGGGACGCGGGGTGGTTCGGCGGCGGCGCGGACCTGACCCCCTACGTGCTCTTCGAGGAGGACGCGCGCGCCTTCCACGCGGCCCTCGCGGCGCCCTGCGACGCCTACGACCCGGCCTTCTACCCGCGCTTCAAGGCCTGGTGCGACCGCTACTTCCACCTCCCGCACCGCGGTGAGGCGCGCGGGATCGGTGGGCTCTTCTTCGACTGGGTGAGGCCGGACGCGGCCCACGAGATGGAGGGCCTATTCGCGTGGTGGCGGGCCACCGGGGAGGCGTTCCTGCCCGCGTACCTGCCGATCCTCGAGCGGCGCAAGGACCTGCCCGCCGACGACGCGCTCCGCACCTGGCAGCTCGTGCGCCGCGGGCGCTACGTCGAGTTCAACCTGCTGCACGACCGCGGGACGAAGTTCGGGCTGCAGACCGACGGGCGGGTCGAGTCGATCCTGATGTCGCTGCCGCCGCTGGTCCGCTGGGACTACGACGTGCGGGTGGCCCCGGGGAGCGCGGAGGCGCGCCTGCTCGAGGTGCTGCGAGACCCCGTCGACTGGCTGGGGCGCGGTTCGGGGCCCTAACGTCCGGCTGGCGCGGGCCGCGGAGCGGCGCTACGGGATCTGCAGCGTGAAGCTCGCGTTCGGCGGGGCCTGCTGGGTGCCGCCCGAGGTCACGGCGATGGCGGTCGCGGTGCCGGCGCCCACGACGCCCACGATGGTCCAGAACCACCACGTCTCGTAGAAGGCGTCGCCGTCCGCGCCGCCGCCGGGGAGCTTGCGCAGGGCGAGATCGCGGATGTACTCCTCGCCCGCCTGGATCGTGAGCTCGATGGTCTCGTCGTAGAAGCCCGGCCGCGTCACCAGGATCGTCTTCTTGCCGACCGGCACGTCCTTGTCGAAGGGCGTCACGCCCTCCACCTTGCCGTCGACCTTCACGGTCGCGCCGGGCTCGCGGGTGTTGATCTTAACGATGCCGGCGAAGGGGATCAGGTCGATCTCGAGCTCGACCTCCTCGCCCGGCTTCACCACGAAGGTGTCGATGTACTCGGTCCAACCCCGCAGGGCCACGCGGATCTTGTGCACGCCGGGCTGCACCAGCACCGAGTCGTCGAAGGGCAGCTTGCCCATCGGCTTGCCGTCGATCTCGACCTCGGCGCCGGTCGTCGTGCTCATGATCACGAGGCTGCCCGGCGCCTCGAACGTCGGCGCCGCCGCCTGGGCGGTCCGGGGTGTCGCGATCAGGGCGAGGGGCGCCGCCGTCATCATCACCGCGGCGAACAGCGCGGTGAGAGTCGAGGTCGCTGACGTGGGCTTGCGCATGGAACGGGCTCCGGCCGATTCGAGGTCCAGCGAAGTTATCGCAGAATCAGGCCGACCGGCGCAAGCAGGCCCAGGGGAACCCCGCCGGTGACACCCCATGAGCGTCCGGTGGAATCCCGAAGTTGACGGCGTGTTGGGATTGAGCGAGTCGAAGGCTCCAGGTTCGCCCGCGCCCCCGCCCCCCAGAACCCGACGACAGGACCCGCTATGCGCCACCTCCTCATCCTCGCCCTCGCGCTCGTCGCCTCTCCCGCGCTCGCCGCGGCGGGGCCGCCCCCAGGCGCCGTCGTCGGCGGCGGCGACGACGGGCTCCAGGTCATCGTCGGACCCGGCGGCACCAGCCTCGAGGGGCTCGCCGTCCCCGACGTGCGCTGCGTCGATGGCGCCGACGCGGACGCCTGCCAGATGGTGACGAGCGTCCTGCGGCGCGACATGACGCTGTCGTTCTTCTTTCAGGTGCTCCCGTCGCGCAGCTACCTCGCCGATCCCGAGACCGAGAAGCTCGAGACCCCGAGCTTCCCCGACTGGCGCAACATCGGCGCGGCCTACCTCATCAAGGCCGAGATCCGCGGCGCGGGGCCGTACGACGCCGAGTTCCGCCTCTACAACGTGACCAGCGGCGCCGCGGTCGCCGTCGACGAGCAGTCCTTCAAGGGGGTCGGCAAGGGGCAGCTGCGCAGCGCCACCCACCGCTTCTGCAACGGCGTCATGAAGGCGCGCACCGGCAAGGCCGGGGTCTTCGACACCCGCATCGCCTACGCCAAGAAGATCGCCCCCGGGGTCAAGGGCATCGGCATCGTCGACATGGACGGCTTCAACCGCAACATGCTGATCTCCAACGGCTCCATCAACATGTTGCCGTCCTGGGGCTTCGGCGGCGTGCTCTACACCTCGTTCCTCGACGGCCACCCCGAGCTCTTCTTCGGCAAGCGCAAGCTCTCGCGCGACCGCGGGCACTACCGCCGCGTCGCGGTCAGCCCCGACGGCGCGCGGATGGTCGCCTCCATCAGCTACGGCGACCAGTCCGACCTCTACCTCCTCAGCAAGGACGGCGAGGTCGTCAAGAACCTCACCAACACCGCCTACGACGAGGTCTCTCCGACCTTCTCGCCCGACGGCTCCAAGATCGCCTTCGTCTCGTCGGCGGCCGGCTCCCCCCAGATCTACGTCATGTCGGTCGACGGCGGCGCCGCGGCGCGCCTCACCTTCGCGGGCGATTACAACTACGCCCCCGACTGGGGCTCGAACGGGCTCATCGCCTTCGCCTCGATGGAGAACAGCAGCTCCGACATCTTCACCGTCACCGAGGGCGGCCAGATCGCCCGCCTCACGCAGAACCAGGGGTCGAACAAGGACCCCTCGTGGAGCCCGGACGGCCGCTACCTCTCCTTCGTCTCCGAGCGTCCCGACGGCTCCGGCATCTATTTGATGAGCGCCGACGGACGCTACCAGACGATGATCGCCTCCGGCGGCGGCGTCTCGAACGTCGCGTGGGAGAAGTGACAGGCGGCCTTCGAGCCGGCGCGCTGGTGACGACGCTGGCGCTCGTCGCAGGGTGCGGCGGCCGGGGCGACGCGCGGCAGGATGGCGCCGCACAGCGGGTCCAAGAGGCCGAGCGGGCCCTCGACGACGGCCGGGCGGCGGCGGCCGTGGGGCTCCTGGCCGAGGCCGACGGGCCGGGCGTCACGCTGCTCCGCGTCAGGGCGCTGCTGGCGCTCAAGCGCTGGGGTGAGGCGGCGCGGCAGGTGGAGCGGGAGACCGGGCCGGATCTGGCCGCGATGCGCTGCGAGATGGCGAGCGCGCGCTCCGACGTGGACGCCGAGCGGCTGTGCCGGGAGGCCCTTGTTGCAGCGCCGAAGGACACGCGCCTGGTGGTCGCCATGGCGAACACGCTCGATCGCATGCATCGCCCGGACGAGGCGGAGAGGCTGCTCCGTGACGCGGTGCAGCAGAGCGGCGCCGCGGTGGCTCGGGACGCGCTGATCTCGCACCTCGAGCGCTTCAGCTGGGTGCGGGAGGCGGTGGCGGAGGCCGAGGCCTGGTACACCCTCGAGCCAGAGCGCCGGGGGTTGCGCCCGCGGCTCGTGGCGCTGCTCGAGCGGAAGGTGCGCGGGGATCTGCTCGCCAAGCGTCACGGCGACGCCGCGGTGGCGGCGCGGCGGGTGCTCGAGCTGGCTCCCGAGCGCGCCCAGATGCGCTACTATCTGGCGGACGCGCTCGCGGCGACGGGGGACGAAGCCGCCGCCGCCGCCGAGCGCGCCAAGGCCAAGGCGGCCGGGGCCGAGCCGCCGCCACCGCCGTCCGGCGTCCCGGGCGGGCTCCCGCGCTGAACATCGGCGCCTTGCGCCGGCAACGAGGTCGCGACGATGGACAACCCCGCGGGGGCGGAATTCTGGATTCGGGTCGGGCTGGTCATCCTGTGCGGCGGGACGATCGGCCTCGAGCGGCAGCTCCGCGGCAAGCCCATCGGGATCCGCACGAGCGTGCTCATCATGCTCGGCACCATGATGTTCATCCGGATGGGGCAGACGCTGACCGACACGGGTGGGCAGGGCGACCCGACCCGGGTCCTCGGGCAGCTCGTGACGGGCATCGGCTTTCTCGGGGCCGGGGTCATCATGACCACCGGCGGCAACGTGCGCGGCATGACGAGCGCCGCGGTGGTGTGGACGCTCGCGGCGCTCGGAGCCGCCATCGGCCTCGATCGGTGGCTCGAGGCGCTGGTCTACACCGGGCTCACGCTGTTCGTGCTGGTGATCGTGGCGTCCCTCGAGAACCGGATCCGCGCCCTCCGTAAGGGGGTCCACGCCGACTCGACCGATCCGACCGTCGGCCCGCCCGGCGTCGAGCGCTGATCCGCCTCACCCGACCGTGACGGTGACGGTGCGATGGTGCGCTGCGCGGCGGTGCTCCCAGAGGAAGATGCCCTGCCAGGTGCCGAGGGCGAGGCGGCCGCGGGTCACCGGGATCGTCAGCGCGGTCGCCGTCAGCGCGCACTTCACGTGGGCTGGCATGTCGTCGGGCCCCTCGGCGGTGTGGACGTAGAGGCGGTCGCCCTCGGGCACGAGGCGCGCGAGGAAGGCGTCGAGGTCGCGCTGCACGTCCGGGTCGGCGTTCTCGGTGATGATCAGCGAGGCGCTGGTGTGGTGCACAAAGACGTTGCACAGGCCGACGTCGACGCCGGCTGCGGCGACGACGGCGGCGACGCGCTCGGTGATCTCGTAGGTCCCCTGGCCGCGGGTGCGCAGCTCGAGGGTCTGTTGGTGGGTCGCCATGGTGGCTCAGGCCTCCCGAATCATCGCGTCGAGGCGGCGCAGGCCCTCGACCACGGCGTCCTTCTCGGGGCCGAAGCTCAGTCGAACGTAGCCCTTCAGCCGCGAGGGGATGTGGCGGCGGCGCTTGCCCGGGTCGACGTCGAAGAACTCGCCGGGGACGACGATGACCTCGCGCTCGAGCGCCGCCTTGAAGAAGTCCATGCCGTCCCGCAGCGGCTCCGGCAGGTCGTCGAGGCTCACGAAGCCGTAGAAGGCCCCCTGGGGGAGGTTGTCGAACCGGAGCCCCATCGCCCGCGCGCGCTCGACGAGGACGGCGCGCTTGTCGCCGAAGGCCGCCTGGATGGCGCGCGCCTCGCGGTCGGCCAGCTCCTGGGTCAGCAGCGGGATGGCCGCGGCCTGGGTCAGGTGGGGGGCGCCGCCGTCGAGGTAGCTGCCCGCCGAGGTGACGCGGTCGATGAGCGCCTTCGGCCCGACCGTCCACGAGAGCCGCCAGCCGGGATAGCGCCAGTTCTTGGTGAGCCCGTCGACGATGACGACCGGGTCCTTCTCGATGTCCTCGACGTAGCGGCAGGCGCTGTTCGCCGGGCCGTCGCTGGCCGCGAGGTCGTCGTAGAGGTAGTGCGCGTAGAACTCGTCGAAGATCAGCTGGCAGCTGAGCTCGCGGCAGATGTCGATGAACGCGCGCAGCTCACCGCCGCGCACGACGCGCCCGGTGGGGTTGCACGGGTTCGACATCAGGATGGCGCCGAGGCCGGCGCCGACGATGTGCTGGCGCAGCTTCTGCGGGGACAGGTGGAAGCCGTCCTCGGCCTTGACGACGAGCGGGATGGGGATGAAGCGCTCGAAGGTCTCGAGCAGCTCGGCGTAGGCGGTGTAGTCCGGCAGGAGGTGGCCGAGGTGGACGCTGTCGAGGGCCGCCGCGATGCGGGTGAGCCCGGGGCGACCGCCCGCGGCGATGGCGACGTTGTCGGCGGAGTACTGAGTCGGCATCCCCTTGCGGTAGCGCGCGTTGTAGAGCGCCGCGACCGCCTCGCGCAGCTCCCACAGGCCGCCGACCGGGGCGTACTCGTGGCGCGCCGGGTCGATGTGGATGGTCTCGATCCGCGGGGCCGAGCCCGGCAGCGGGCCGGTCTCCGGGGCGCCCTGGCCGAGGTTGCACCAGGCGGGGTTGCCGTAGTGAAAGCCGCGCCGCGACGCCTCCCCCATCACGTAGATGACGCCGGTGCGTGGGACGGCGCGGTACGCGCCGGAGAAGTCGGTACTGGTGGTGTCGCTCACCGCCGTTGACTAGCGGCCGGGTGGGGCGCTGTCAACGGCGGTCGCGGCCCGGTCGGCCCGCCTACACCACTATCCGCGCCGCAGCCGGCTCGTCCTCGGCGGCGCCCTGCTCGACGACCCCGTGACCCTGGACCACGGTGCGGTTGCGCCCCGCCTGCTTGGCTTCGTAGAGCGCGGCGTCGGCCCCCCGCAGCAGCTCCTCGAGGGGTGTCCCGGGCCCACCCTCGACCGCTCCGAAGCTCGACGTGAACGACGGCAGATCACCCCCACCGATGCGGGTCTTGAGCTCCCGCCGGATCGCGCCGATGACCCGCAGGATCGCGTCGGGCGGCGCGCCAGGGAGGACGATGACGAACTCCTCGCCGCCGAAGCGCGCGACGATGTCCCCGCCGCGCACCGCGGCGGTCAGGCACTGCGCGAACACGCGCAGAGCGCGGTCGCCGGCCTCGTGGCCGAAGGTGTCGTTGAGGCGCTTGAAGTGGTCGAGATCCGCCATGATGAGGGACACGGCGCTCCCGGTCCGCGTCGCGCGACCGTACTGGACGTCGAGGCTGCGGCGGTTGAGGAGCCCGGTCAGCGGGTCCGTCGCCGCCGCGAGCTCGCTCGACGAGAGCGCGCGCAGCATCCCGAGGCGGGTCCCCGTCTCCTGGGCGACGCACGCCAGGCGACCGAGCACCAGCTCCGACGGGAGCGCCCCGGCGTCGAAGCGGCAGTGCAGCACGCCGACCGTGCGGCCCGCCACGGCGACCGGGAAGCACGCAGCCGCGCACGGCGTCCCCGACCCGACGTGCAGGTGGTGGCAGGCGTCGAGCGCTCCGCTGTCCTCGAAGGTCAGGCGGTGGCCGCCGCCGGAGGCTGGGCACGCGCTCGGGGTCTCGACGCCGCAGAGCGCGGTGGGCGTCCCGGCGACCGCGGGCGAGGCGGTCGCGCGTCGCAGGTGGGCCTGGCTCGAGTCCGCGAGCAGCAGCTCGGCGACGAGGCCGGGCGCGGTGGCGTCGAGCCCGCGCCGCACGACGTCGAGGGAGCGCTCCTCGTCCGGCGCCATCTTGAAGGCGGTCACGAGCTGCCCCTCGAACGCCCGCTGAGCGCTCTGATCGCGGAGCGCACGTTCGCGCGCACAGACCGCCCGGCCGAGCTCGACCAGGCTGCCCTCGAGGACCCCGAGGGCGTCGTCGGTGAGCGCGACGGGGGCCTTCAGCGGCGCCCCCCGGGTGATGCTGTCGGCGTAGCTCGCGACGGACTCGAGGCGCGCGACGAGCCGACGGTAGGCGCGGCGGGTCGCCCAGAGCCCGGCGCCGGTCGCCGTGAGAAAGACCGCGAGGGCACCGAGCCAGGTCCAGCTCATCTGATCGAGGCTCCCGCGGATCGCCTCGGCGGACAGCGCGCCGCGCTCCTGCAACGCGGCCAGGGCGTCTCCGCGGGTCCCGATCCACCACACCACGGCCGCGCTCGACACCGTGATGACGACCGCGAAGACGAGGGTCGGCAGCAGGTTGATGAGGAGCACCGCCCGGATCGACGGCGTTCGAGGTCCTCGCTTGCCCATGGCCATCGTCGCTCCTGGTGTCTCTCCAACTCAGTCGGGCGTTCCGGGTCTCCGCTGAAGTGCGAAAATCGCAACCCCAGCCCGCGGGTGGATCACCGCGTCGCGGCCGTTGGCGGGCGGCGCCGGCGTCGCCCGTCCGCGGGGCTTGTCTCGCCGGCGCGATGGGGCGAGAGTCTGCCCCGATGATTCAGCTCTCCTTCGCCGTTGTCGGGCCGACGCCGCCAGTCCCGCCGCCTCCCATGCGCCTCGGCGCCCACCCGCTCGGGGTCCGCGTGACCGGCGTCTGGGAGGCGCCCCTCGCCGACGCGCGGCGCGAGCTCGCCGAGTGGCTCCAGCAGCTGCCCGGCGAGACCGCGGTCGTCGACCTCCTCCTCGGGCGCGAGGAGACCGCCGCGGCGGCGGCCGCCCGCCTCGCCGCGCCGCCCAGCGTCAACACCGCGCTGGCGGCGCGCCACGCCATCATCGCCGGGCGGCCGTGGCTGCGCGTGTTCGGCCTCTACCAGCTCGGCCGCCCCGACCTCGTCATCGCCCTCGAGCCCGACGTCGACATAGGCGCCGCCTACGTCCTCGCCACCCGCCTCGGCGCCGCGCAGCTCGCCCGCGCCGTCGACTTCCCGCGCGACCGGCCGCTCCCCTACGGCTTCTGGCTCATCGGCTTCGGCGGGGCCGACCTCGCCGACGAGGCGACCTGGGATCTGCTGCGCGAGCACCTCGGCGCCGGGCACCTCGCCGACGCCTTCGACGGCCGCATGGCCACCCCGGCCCCGCAGATCGTGATCGAGGCCGCCGACGTCCTCCACGGCGAGCCCGACCGCTGGGTGGTCGGCGCCTCGCGGGCCGTGCGCACCTGGGCCGCCCAGGCCGCGACCAGTCGCCGCCACGGGCTGCCGGCCCCGGCCGACGTCCCGAACGCGACCGACGCCGCGATCGTCTGCGATCGCGTCGATCTGGTCGGGGATCCCGACCCCGCCACGTTCTTCGCCGTGCGCGAGCCCGCCACCAGCGAGCTCGACAGCGGCTGGCGCTGCGCCTGCCTCGACCCCGATCACGTCCACGACGAGCGCTCGACCCGCATCGTGCCGCTGTCCCGCCTGGCCGCGCGCTTCCCGCCGCTCGCCGCCTACCTCGCGCTGCCGCCGGGGTGGGTCGTGACCCGCGACGAGGGCGCCTACTGGCTGACCGCCCCCGGCGACGAGCGCTCGCTGCTCGACGCCGACCTCCCACCGGGCGCGCCGTGGGACCCGGCGGCCCCCGGAGGGTCCGCGGATGGGTGAGCCCCCCCGCCGCGAGGGAGGCCGCGGCCGCCCGATCAGCGCCCGCTGGCAGCTGCTCAAGCGCGGCGCCGCCAACGCCGTCGAGCTGCTGCGCGAGGGACGCCTCGGCGCCCCCTACCACGCCGCCTACGAGGTCGTGGTGGCCGAGCGCACCTACGCGCTCCGGCGCTACGCGGGCGCCGCGGACGCGGCGCCCGGCCCGCGCCCGTCGCCGGTGCTCTTCGTGCCGCCGCTGATGGTCACCGCCGAGATCTACGACATCTCCCCCGAGCTCAGCGCCACGAACTTCCTCGCGGCCCTCGGCGTCGACGTGTGGCTCGTCGACTTCGGCGCCCCCGAAGACGCCGAGGGGGGCCTCGACCGGACCCTCGACGACCACGTCCTCGCCATCGACGCCAGCGTCGAGCACATCGCCCGCAGCGCCGGCGCGCCGGTGCACCTCGTCGGCTACAGCCAGGGCGGGATGTTCTGCTACCAGGCCGCCGCCTACCGCAAGTCGCGCGATATCCGCTCGGTCATCACCTTCGGCGCCCCGGTCGATCTGCGCCGAAACCTCCCGGTCCGGGTCCACGACACCCTGGCCGAGCGCCTCATCAGCACCGCGCGCAAGGCGATCGACGGCCCGCTCAAGGACCTGCAGGGGCTCCCCGGCACCTTCTCGAGCCGCGGCTTCAAGCTCCTCGCGCCGGGCCAGGAGCTCAAGCACCTCATCGGCACCCTCGGCCTGCTCCACGACCGCGACGCCCTCATGGCCCAGGAGCCGAAGCGGCGCTTCCTCGGCGGCGAGGGCTTCATCTCCTGGCCCGGCCCGGCGTTCCGCAAGTTCGTCGACGAGTTCATCGTCAACAACCGCATGAAGGACGGCGGCTTCATCATCGCCGGGCACACCGTCAGCCTCGCCGACATCACCGCCCCCATCCTCTACTTCGTCGGCACCAAGGACGACCTCGCCCGCCCCGACGCCGTCCGCGCCATCGAGAAGGCCGCCGTCCGCGCCCGCTGCCACGCGGTCGAGGTCGCCGCCGGCCACTTCGGGCTCGTCGTCGGCTCGGCCGCGCTCACCGACAGCTGGCCGACGGTCCGCGACTGGCTCGCCTGGATCGACGAGCAGGGACCACAGCCCGCCGCCCTGCGCCCCGCCCCGGCGGCGGCCGGCCAGCCCGAGGGCGAGGGCGCGCCCGACGAGCCGGCCGAGGACGACCGGGGCGGCGTCCAGCGCCTCTACGACCTCGCCACCGACGTCCTCGACGGGCTGTGGCACAAGCTCGGCGACGTCAGCGTCGAGGCCAACGCCGTCGTCGGCGCGCTGCGCTGGCAGCTCCCGCGCCTGGCCCGCCTGGCGAGCATGGCCCCCCACAGCCGCGTCAGCTACGCCAAGGTGCTGGCCGAGCAGGCCCACGCCATCGGCGACGAGCCCTTCTTCGTGTGGCGCGGCCGCGCCTATTCTTACCGCGATGCACACATTCGCGTGAGCGCTGTAGCGGCGGCTCTGTACGATATTGGTGTGCGGCGCGGTCACCGCGTCGGGGTGCTCCTCGGCAACCACCCCGACACCCTCACCCTGGTCGGCGCCGTCAACCGGCTCGGCGCGGTCAGCGTGCTGTTGAAGCCCGGGAGCCGCGGCGAGAGCCTGCGCCACGATCTCGCGGAGGGCGAGGCCGACTACCTCGCCTGCGACCCCGAGCACCTCGAGGTCGGTCACGCCGCCTTCGGGCGCGGGACGCTGCTCCTCGGCCTCGAGCCCGGGGAGACCGCCCCCGAGGGCGTCGTCGATCTGGACGCCCGCGTCGCCGCCGGGGTCGCCCTGCCCGAGGGGCTCGAGGTCGACGCCGGGCGCGCCTCGGACCTCGCCACGCTGATCTTCACCTCCGGGACGACCGGGCTCCCCAAGGCGGCCCGCATCACCAACGGTCGCTGGATCGCCGCCGGCCTCGGGGCCGCCAACGCGTGCGAGCTGACCCCGAGCGACACGGTCTACTGCTGCCTGCCGCTCTACCACTCGACCGGGATGCTGGTCGCCGTCGGCGGCGCGCTCATCGGGGGCACGCGGCTGGTCCTGGCGCCCAGGTTCTCCGCGACGAGCTTCTGGACGGACGTCCGCAACACCGGCGCCACCGTCGTCTTCTACGTGGGCGAGCTCCTCCGCTACCTCGTCGCCCAGCCCCCGCACCCCCTCGACAGGCAGCACCCGGTGCGGCTCTTCGCCGGCAACGGCCTCCACGCCGACGTCTGGCGGGACGTCCTCGAGCGCTTCGGCCAGGTCCGCATCCTCGAGTTCTACAGCGCCACCGAGGGCAACGTGGTGCTGCTCAACCGCACCGGTGACAAGATCGGCTCGGTCGGCCGCGAGTTCACCGGCCGCGTCCCCGTCGCCTGCGTGCGCTACGACATCGCCCGCGACGCGTTCGCCCGCGACCTCGCCGGCCACCTCACGCGCGTGGCCCCGGGGGAGCCCGGGGTCCTCGTCGCGCGCATCTCCGGCGACCACCCGCTGGCGCAGTTCGCCGGCTACACCGACGCCGACGCCACCGAGGCGCGCGTGCTGCGCGACGCCTTCGAGCCCGGCGACGCCTGGTTCGACACCGGCGACCTGCTGTATCACGACGAGGACGGCGACTTCTTCTTCGTCGATCGCCTCGGCGACACCTTCCGCTGGAAGGGCGAGAACGTCTCGACCGAGCTGGTCGCCAAGGTGCTGCGCGGGACCGGCCAGGTCGCCCACGCGGCCGTCTACGGGGTGCTGCTGCCGAGCCGCGAGGGCCGCGCGGGGATGGCCGCCGTCGAGCTCGCGAGCGGCGCGGAGCTCGATCCCGTGGCGCTGTTCGACGCCGTCAGCGCGCACCTGACGCCCCCCGCGCGGCCGCAGTTCCTGAGGGTCGTCCCGCGGCTCGACGTCACCGAGACGCTGAAGGTCGTGAAGTACCGGCTGCAGCAGCAGGGGGCTGACCCCGGGCGGGTCGGGGACCCGCTCTACCTCTACGACGAGGAGGCCGGCGCCTACACGCCGCTCGACCTCGAGCGCTACGTCGCGATGTTCGTGTCGTGAGCGGCGGTCACAGAGAGCTCGCCGCCGCCGCCGACGGCAGCGCCGACGGGGTCGCGTGGTTCGGCAACGAGGGCGAGCTGCGCGCCGCGGTCGAGGCCTGGCGGCCGGGGGCGACGCTCCACGCCGCGCACGCCACCGGCGACTGGGAGGCGCTGCTGGCCGAGGCGGACACGAGCGCGGACGTGCTGGTGTGGCGTGGCATCCAAGACAAAGGCCGCGATCTGCGGGCGCGCCTCGCGACCGCCGAGGTGGGCTACCCGGGCCTCGTCGTCTTCATGCGCCCGCTGCTCTTGCCCGCCGGGTTTTGGGCCATCGATCCCCACGCGGACGAGCAGCCAAACGACCCAAACGACCCCGCTCCGACCCCGGAGGACCTCGCCGTCGGGCGCGCGCCGGCGAGCCTGTTGGCGGCCCACGACCGAGACGACGACGTGGTCGCGCGGCGCGCGGACATCGTCGCGCAGATCTCGGCCGGGCTCGTCCACCCCGAGAAGCGCCGCCGGGTCATCGTCGGGCCCGAGCCGCGGCGGCTGACCGAGTACGACGCCGCGCTGTGGTCGCACGCGCCGAGCCTCCGCGCGAGCGATCTACCCCACCTGCACTGGCCGGTCGTGCTGCGCCACCCGCACCTGCTGCTCGGGATCGTGCGGGCCGCCCGGGGCGACGCCTCGGGGGATCTGTGGCGCGCGCTCGCCCACCGGGTCGCGGAGTTCTCGTTTCGCGCGCCGGCGCTCGACTGGGCGCGCCGGGCCTACCTCCACCACCACACGCCGGAGATGGAGACGCTCCTGGGCCAGCGCTATCAGGAGGCGCTGCGCCTGCACCTCGAGCGGATGGACGTCCGCGCCGTGGCGACGCTGCTCGACCGCTGGGCGCGGGACCAGCCGGACGGCTTCGCGCCGCTCAAGCGGGCGCTGGTCGCCGACGCCTGGAACGATGACGAGGCCGTGCTCGGCACCGACCCGGCGATCGTGTCCGGGGGGCGACCGGCGAGTCGGGCCGAGGCGCTGCGGCTCCACGCGCGGGCGCACCTCAGGCGCGGCGACGAGGCCGCCGCCGAGGCGTCGCTGATCGACGCGCTGGCCATCGAGCGCGCGGCGGGGGAGGCGCGCGACCTCGGCGCGTGGGCTTCGCTCGTGCATCGCCACGGCGCCCCGACCCCCGCACCGGACGGCGGTGTCGTGACCCGGGCCGCGCTGGCCGACGTCATGCGGCGTCGGGGTCGGCTGGACGAGGCGGCGTCGGTGCTCGCCGGCCTGGTGCCCGTCGAGCGGCCCGAGGTGTGGCTCGTGCGGGGCCGCCTGGCCGAGGCGCAGGGCCAGGTCGCCGCGGCGGCCGAGGACTACGCCCACGCTATCGCGGCGAGCCAGACCGCCCTCGACGAGGCCAACGCCCGCCTCGCCCAGGCCGGGTTCCACGCCCGTCACGGGGACCTCGACGCCGCGCGCTTCGAGGCGATCCACGCCTGGAGCGTCGCGATGAGCGGCGTCCCGGCGGTGCGGCGGCTCGCCGTCGGCCTCGCGGCCTGGGACCTCGTCGGGCCGACCGCGCGGGACGCGATCGAGGCGGAGGTGGCCCTCGCGATCGATGACGCCCCCGCGACCCTGCGCGCCGCGAAGAGCTGGCGAACGCGGCTGTGACCGGGCGCGCGTAGCGCGGCTTGTGTCGCCGCATCGCGCGTGTTCACGTAGGCGCCGCGATGCTCTACTACCTCGTCACCCGGCGCCACGCGTACACCGTGCGCCGCTGGTTCGGGCGCTTCGCCGACGAGCTCGGTGGGCCGGTGAGGATCCTGCCCTACGAGCGGGTCCGCGGGGCGCTGGCGCCGGGGGTCTTCGTCTTCAGCGATCTCGACCGCCTGACGCCGCGGCTGGCGGCGCTCGCCGCGGCGACGCGCCAGCGCGCGCTCGCCGCGGGCTGCACGGTCCTCAACGACCCGGGGCGGTTTCTGCGCCGACACGACCTGCACCGGGCGCTCCTGCAGGGGTTCCGGTCGTTTCGCCCCGGTGACCCGCTGCCCGGGGATCTGCGCCTGCCGTTCTTCATGCGCGCCGAGGACGACCACGCCGGGCCCCTGACCGAGCTGCTGCCGACGCTCGAGGCCGCTCGGCGGGCGCGCCGGCGCTACCCTGACGCGCTGCTGGTCGAGTTCCTCGACACCGCCGACGGCGACGGCGTCTACCGCAAATACTCGGCCTTCCGCGTGGGCGACGCCATCGTCCCGCGCCACGTGCTGTTCAGCCGTCATTGGGTGGTCAAGCACCCCGAACTGCTCGATCCGGCCTACCTCGCCGAGGAGCTGCGCTACCTCGAGGACAACCCCCACGAGGCGGCGCTACGCCGGATCTTCGACACCGCCGGGCTCACCTGGGGGCGCGTCGACTACAGCGTCCACGACGGCGTCGTGCAGACCTGGGAGATCAACACCAACCCGCTGCTCGTCACCCCCGAGGGCACGGCCTTCGGCGCGCGCCGGCCCGCGCACACCCTCTCGGCGCGGCTGCTGAACACGGCTCTCACGCAGCTGCAGCGCGCCGGCCCCGCGGCGCGGCGGCGCTGGCTGTGGGTCGGGATGGGGCAGCCGCCGTCCCTGCTCCCCCGCTTCGTGAGGCCGTCCGCATGACCGTCACCGCCCCCCGCTGCCTCCCGACCGTCTCCGACCCCACCATCCTGCGCCGCTACCCGGACGCGCGCGTCGAGGAGCGCGACGCCTTGCTCGAGCTCGTCGACCTCACCCCCGGGATGCGGGTGCTCGACCTGCAGGCCGCCGGTGGATACCTCAGCGAGGCCGTGTGGCGGCGCCTCGACGGCGCGGTCAGCTGCGTCTGCGTCGAGCCGTCGGACGCCCACCGCGCGCGCCTCGACGCGCGCTTCGTCGCCATCTCGGACCCCATCGAGCGCTTCCCGAGCGTCCCCGACGCCTCCATCGACGTCGTCCTCGGCCTCGCCGGGCTCCACCACAGCACCTCCCACGCCCAGACCGTCGCCGAGGCCCACCGCGTGCTGCGCCCCGGCGGCGCGCTCGCCCTGTGCGACGTGCTCGCCGGCTCGGCTCAGGCCCGCTGGCTCAACGACTTCGTCGACCGCCACTGCCCATCGGGGCACGACGGCCGCTTCCCGGAGCCCGGGGCGACGTCCGCCCTGATGCGGGCCGCCGGGTTCGACTTGGTCGAGGAGACGGTGCGCGACGTCCCCTGGCGCTCGGCGAGCCGGGCGGACATCTTGGGGTTCATGGTGGGCATCTTCGGGCTGGCGACCCCGGTCGACGTCGTGGACGCCGCGGTCGACGACTACCTCGAGCTCCGGGCGGCCCCGGACGGCAGCGTGGCCGTCACCTGGCCGCTGATGTACTGCCGCGGGGTCAAGCCTCGCCAGGCGTAGGCGGGCGGAGCCGGCCGAACGGCGCCCACGTCAACGTGGTTGACATGGGCGCGCCACCCGGCCTCCGGCCTGCTCAGCAGGGGGCTTCGGCGTTCTTGCGCGCGTAGTACCACCAGTTCAGCGCGATGCAGGTGCCGTAGTAGGCGGCGAAGCCGTAGAGGGCGTACTCCGGGGTGCCGTCCTTGATCTGCGAGCCGAAGATGCTCGGGATGATGAACGCCCCGTAGGCGGCGATGGCCGAGGTCCAGCCGAGCACCGGGCCGGCCTTCTCCTTCTCGAAGATGACCGGGATCATGCGGAAGGTGGAGCCGTTGCCGATGCCGGTGGTGATGAAGAGGAGCAGAAAGAGCAGCAGGAACGGCAGGAAATACTCCTCGGGGGTCGCTGACGCGCTCGCCGCCTTCACCGCCCAGGCGACCCCGAGGGTGGCGCCGATCATCACCACGGTGTCCCACTGCGTGACCCGGGCGCCGCCCCACTTGTCGCTGATCCAGCCGCCGATCGGCCGGGCGAGGGAGCCGACGAGGGGCCCGAGCCAGGCGTAGGCGAAGGGGCTCGGGGCGTTCGGGTTGAGCTCGCCGCCGGGGAGGTAGCCGAAGACGTCCTGGATGAGCTTCGGGAACGCGGCGCTGAAGCCGATGAACGAGCCGAAGGTCATCGTGTAGAGCCAGGTCATGATCCAGTTGTGCTTGTCGCTGAAGATCGCGAACTGGCGCTTGAGGTTGACCTGGACGGCGCCCGGCGTGAGGTAGCGCATCGCGAGCACGGTCAGGAGCACCGTGACCGGCAGCACGATCCAGGTGTCGAGGTGCAGGCCGAGCAGCAGCCAGAGGCCGAAGGCGGCGGCGCCGAAGGCCAGGACCAAGAGCCACAGCATCTTGGCGATGGCGGGCAGGGCGGCGCCGATGTTGTGCTGCGGCAGGTTGTTCATCCCGAACCAGGCGGCGACGGCGAGGACCGCGAGGATCGGGACCCACACGAGGCCGGCGTTCTGGATCCAGGCCTGGCCGCCGGCGGTGAGGGTCTGGGAGTCGCCGGCGAGGGTGCCGAAGAGCGCGAAGGTCATCACGAAGGGGATGAGGACCTGCATCACCGAGACGCCGAGGTTGCCGAGCCCGGCGTTCAGCCCGAGGCTGAGCCCCTGCATTCGCTTGGGGAAGAAGAAGCTGATGTTGCTCATCGAGCTCGCGAAGACGCCGCCGCCGAGGCCCGAGAGCGCCGCCAGGACGACGTAGGTGCTGTAGGGCGTGGTCGGGTCGGCGAGCGCGATGCCGACCCCGAGCGCCGGCAGGATGAGCAGCGCGGTGGTGACCGCGATGACGTTGCGCCCGCCGGACAGGGCGATGAAGAAGGAGTTCGGGATGCGTAGCGTGGCGCCGGTGAGGCCCGCGACCGCGGCGAGGGTGTAGAAGAGCTCCTTGTTGCGCCCCGGGTCGGGGTCGAACTGGTAGCCGAGCTTCTGCATCTGGACGACGATGATCGACCAGTAGAGCCAGATGGCGAAGGCGCACAGCAGGGCCGGGATGGAGATCCAGAGGTTGCGCATCGCGACGCGCTTGCCCCCCTGGTTGTTCCAGAAGTCCGCGTCCTCGGGGTTCCAGACGGTCAGGTTGGTGGGGCTCTTGCGGCTCATGTGGCCTCCGGTCCGTGGTCACCTGGGTGGTGCTCGATGTGACGCGCGACCAGCGGCGCCTGCTGGGCGATCAGCTGGCGCACGGCGCGCTTCATCCAGAGCAGGCTCCACAGCGCCACCGCGAAGAGCAGCATCCAACACGTCGTCCAGATGCCGGTCGTGCCGAGGAGCTCGCCGAAGAGGATGGGGCCGACGAAGCCGCCGAGGCCGCCGAGGACCCCGACGATGCCGCCGACGACCCCGACGTCGTCGGGGAAATACTCTGGAATGTACTTGTAGACCGCGGCCTTACCGATGCCCATCAGGAGGCCGATGACGAAGACGATGGCGGTGAAGATCCAGATGTTGGCCTGGAAGTAGACGTGGGTGACGCCCTTGGCGAGGAGCTCGCGCTTGGCGACCTTGTCGCCGACCGCGACCCGCGCCTCGTGCCAGAAGTCGCCGGTGGGGAAGATGAGCTCGCTCTCGTCGTAGGGGGCGTTGTCGGGCTTGATCCGCAGGTCGTAGGAGCGGCCCGAGACGACGACCCGGCTCGGCTCGACGACCTCGACCTCGCCGCTGGCGCCCGCCATGACGCCGCGCCCCGGCGCGTAGATGTCCATGCGCGGCACGAACAAGAGGGCGCAGCCGATGGCGCAGCCGCCGAGGACCCAGCGCATCACGGCGCGGGCGCCGAAGCGGTCCGACAGCCAGCCCCCGAAGGCGCGGATGAGGCCCGAGGGGAGGGTGAAGATGGCGGCGAGCATCCCGGCGGTGGCCACCGACACCGTGTAGACGTTGACGTAGTAGGGGATGAGCCACTGGGCGAGGGCGACGAAGCCGCCGAAGACCAGGAAGTAGTAGAGGCCGAAGCGCCAGACGCGCACCTGCTTGAGGGGCTGGAGGCGCTGCATCAGGGTGCGCTCGGTGCCGTGGGCGGGCTTCTTGTTCTTGGTCACCAACAGAAACAGCACGCTCATGATGACCAGGGCGGCGGCGTAGATGCGCGGCATGTCGCGCCACCCCTCGACGTGCTTGCCGCCGTCGGTCAGGGCGCCCAGCAGCAGCGGCGCGCCCATGCTGGTGAGCGCGGCGCCGGCGTTGCCCGCCCCGAAGACGCCGAGCGCGGTGCCTTGGCGCTTCCTGGTGAACCAGACCGAGGTGTAGGCGATGCCGACCGCGAAGGACGCGCCCGCCATCCCGAAGCCGAGCCCGCCGACGATGAAGCTCCAGAACGAGTCGGCGTAGCTCGTGAACCACGCGGCGGCCGCGGCCGACAGCATCACGAGGAGGAAGACGGGGCGGCCGCCGTACTTGTCGGTGAGCACGCCGATGGGCAGGCGGAACAGCGAGCCGGTCAGGATGGGGATGCCGATGAGCCAGCCCATCTCGGCGCTGGTGAAGCGGTAGACGTTGTTGTCGACGAGCCAGGTGATCAGCACGCCGTACATCACCCAGACGGCGAAGCAGACGGTGAACGCCAGCGTGTTGGCGCCCAGCACGACGAAGGCGCGCCTGCCAACCGGCTGGTCCTCAACCATCCTTGGACTCCTCGTCACCTCCCAGCGCGCTCCGCGCCTCGTGGCCGAACCAGCGGATGAGGTGCGAGATCCCGTAGACCCCGAAGAGCGTCGCGAGGACGAGCATGATGAGCTCGAACCACGCGCGCTGGAGGTTGACCCCCAGCAGCCGCCAGGGGTTGCCGTGGTGGGACATCAGCGGGTGGGTGCCGTCGAGGAGCTCCTGGGCGTCGCTGACACCGTCCCCGTCGAGGTCGCTGTCGCCGAGCCCGGCCGCGAGGGCGAGCGGGTCGGCGCGCAGGGCGACGATCTTCTTCTTGCCGTAGACGGTGACGAGGTGGTTGCCGAAGGCGTTGAGGATCGGGCTCTCGACCTGGGCGCCCGGCTCGAAGGCGGTCCGGGCGCGGTTGAGCGCCTGGAACTCGGCGGGCGAGAGGCTGCCGATCTGGCCGACCTTCGTCCCCTCGGGTCCGTCCGGGTTGATGTGGCAGAACGCGCAGTCGATGGTGCGCCCGGCGTTCTTCTCGATGGCCTGCTCGAACTCCGGGTAGGCGTGGGCCGTCTCGACGGCGAGCAGGAGCAGCGCGGCGGACGTGGCCGCGGAGAGGGCGCGCATCAGTGACCTCCGCTGAACATCTCGTAGATGGCCTGGCCGAAGAGCGTGATGACGATGAGGTAGATCGCCGCGGCGGCCGCGAGGGACTTCAACACCTTGCGGCTGGTGCCCCGGAAGATGCGGGGCACGAGCAAGAGCCCCACCTGCAGCACCGCCATGCCGCCGGCGACCAGCCAGAACGGCAGGAGCTCGAGCGGGTAGTACATCCAGAAGAAGTACCACTCGGGCTTGATGCCGTCGGGGGTGGAGCCGAGGGAGTTGTAGGGGGCCGCGAGCGGGTAGTCGAGGAAGGCGTCGAAGGGGATGCAGATCGCGACCGTCGCGAGCATCAGGAAGACCACGCCCCACACCTTGAGGTCCTTGAGGATGAAGAGCGGGAAGAACTTCTCGGTGCGCCCGGTGGGCTTGTCGACCCCGGGGCTCATCCCGTGGAGCTGCACGCTGAGGAGGTGCAGGCCGAGCAGGCCGAAGCTGACGAGGGGCAGCACGATGACGTGGATGGCGTAGAAGCGGCTGAGCGTCGCCTGGCCCACGGTCGCGCCGCCCTGGATGGTCTCGCGGAGCTGGCGCGGCAGGTCGGACAGAGCGCCCGGGAGGTACTCGCCGAAGGCGTCGATGGAGCCGAGGCCGACCTTGGTGGCGTTGACGGCGATCTGGTGCCAGGGCAGCAGGTAGCCGGTGAAGCCGAAGCCGAAGACGAGAAAGAGCAGCAGCACCCCCGAGACCCAGGTGAGCTCGCGCGGGCGCCCGAACGCCTTCATGGCGAAGGTCGTCAGGAGGTGCAGCATCACGCTGAGGATCATGGCCGACGAGGACCACGCGTGCAGGTTGCGGATGAGCGCGCCGCCCGGGACGTTGTTGGTGAGGTTCTCGACCGAGGCGTGGGCGGTGGCGACCGACGGCTCGTAGTAGAACAGCATCATCAGGCCGGTGACGATCTGGATGATGAAGAAGAACAGCGCCAAGCCGCCCAGGTAGTAGGCCCAGCTCCAGCGGTGGACCGGCACCTCCTTCTTCTGGACCATCGCCTGGAGGCTCATCTTCTCGGCCGGGAAGCGCTCGGCCAGAAAGGCCACGAAGCGCCGGGTGCGTCCTGCGGTCTTCATGCGCCCTCCGTGTCGAAGCGCTTGGCGATCCAGACCTCGAGGCCGTCGAGGCTCGCGGGGTCGAGGGCCTCCTGGCCCTGGGGCCAGGTGCGGTTACCGGCCCCGTCCTGGGTCAACATGACGGTGCCTTTGGCGTCCTTGAGGAGCCAGCCGAGCCGGGGCAGGGGGAGCTTCGCGGGGGCGCCGGGGTTGGGCTGGCCGGTCCGGATGTCGAAGTAGGAGATGTGGCAGGGGCACATGATCTGGCCCTTGTCATCCACGTTGCTCGCGACCGTACAGCCGAGGTGCGTACACTTCGCCGAGATCAGGATGGGGAGGTGGTCGGCGCCCTTGAACGCCAGCGCCGGCCGCATCTGGTAGTCGGTGAAGTAGCGCCCGATCTTGGGGTCGAGCTGGCCGAGCTGGGCGACGAGGATGGCGTCCTTCTGCAGGCGCTCGAGCTCGAGGGACTGCTCCTCGGCGGTCGCGCGCAGGCGCTCGAGCTTCTTCTCGAGCAGATCGACCTGCTCGGTGCGGTCGAGGCGCTGGCCCCTGAAGTAGCCGACGAGCTTGTCGAGGACGCCGACGCTCATCAGCACGCCGGCGGCGACGAGCCCGCCGAGGCCCTTGACGAAGTGGCGCCGGGAGGTCTCGGGGTTGACGCCGCCGGCGCGCGCGGTCTCGCGGGTGAGGCGGCGCCGGGTGGTCCAGATGACCTGCTGGGGCGCGCGCCAGAGGTAGCCGAGGGGCACGGAGAAGCCGTGGATGAGGCGCGTGAAGGGGATGAGCGCGAACATCACCCAGGCGAGGCCGAGGTGGAGCTTGACGCTGGCCGGGAGGTCCGAGACGTAGGTCATGTCGGGCTGGAAGGTGAAGAGGCTCCAGAGGTAGGGCGACGTCGTCCCGGCCGACCACTGGGCGCCCCAGCGCTTGCCGAGGGCGACCCCGATGCCGAGGAGGACCTGCACCAGGAGCAGGCCCAGCACCACGAGGTCCATGCGGTTGGTGACCGCCTGCAGGCGCGCGGTGACGAGGCGGCGATAGACGAGCACGCTCAGGCCGAAGGCGGCCATCGCCGCGGCCATGAAGCCGATGGTCTCGACCGTCAGCAGGAAGGCGCGGTTCGCGGTCAGCGAGCGCCAGATGTCAGGCACCAGGAAGGCCACGAGGTGACCCGCGAGGAGGATCAGGATCCCGATGTGCCAAGGGATAGTGCCGAGCGCGAGCTGCTTCTTCTCGAGCACCTGCGAGCTCAAGGACGACACGCTGAAGGGCGCTTGGCGGAAGCGCACGACGGTGCCGACGATGAGGACCGTCAGGGAGAGGTAGGGGAGCCCGACATAGAGGAATGCGTCCATGTTCAGCGTCCTCCGCACGCGGCGCCGGCCCCGGTCGCAGCCGATTGCCTGTGGGTCTGGGATTCGCGGCGGGCGGCGGCGAGGCGCTCGAGGTCGTCGGCGCTCGCCGGGCCGACCACCGCCTGCACCGCTCGGAGCAGCCAGCGGTAGGGGTTGGGGGTCTCGTCGAGGACCGCGACCATGGCGTGGACCCCCGCGCGCAGGACGAACTCGAGGAGCTCGTCGAAGACCTCGTCGGGGAGCGCCGGCGCGGCCCTCAGGACCACGGCGAGGTGGTCGGGGAGCTCGCCGTGGAGGTCGACGCCGGCCGCGGCGAGGCTCTCGCTCAGGCCGGTCATGAGGCTGGCCCGGCGGAAGCTCTCCTCGCCGAAGAGGTGGATGCTCAGGTAGGGAACGCAGATCGGCGCGACGTCGAAGGTGCGGGTGTAGATCTCGCTGAGCGCGTCGATCTCGTAGCCCGCGAGCGCGGCGAGGAAGCCGTCGACCGCCGCGGCGCTCGGGCCGTGGTCGCGGGCCAAGGGCGCCAGGGCGTCGAGGCGCGGTCGCAGTCGCTCGTCGGGGTAGTCGAGGGCCTCGCCGAGGTGGGCGAGGAGCCACCTGTGGCTCATGGGGGTGACCATCGCTTCAGCCTCCTCGCACCGGGCGGCGGGTGGGCCCGAGGCCGGACTGGCCCTTGTGGAGCTCCGGCTCGCGGTCGGGCTCGATCGCCTCCTCGCGCTGCAGGGGCGGCATCACGAAGCGCTCGTCGACGCTGCTCAGGGCGGTCAGGGCGTAGATGTCGTCGGCCTCCTCGGGGGTCAGGCCGGCGTCGCGCAGGGCCCGCCGCACGGCCTCCTCGGAGACGTCGCCGACGGTCTTGGCGCGGTTGTGGAGGCGCACGGACACGAGCTTGCGCATGACCTCCTCGACGACCTTGGTGTTGCCGGCGGAGAAGAGCCCAGCGAGGTAGCGCAGCGGGATGCGGGCCTGCTCAATCGACGAGAAGAGGCCGTCGGGGGTGTGGCCATAGATTCCGGCGCCGGCGCGGCCCGCCACCGGCAGCAGCGGGGGCACGTAGAAGAGCATCGGCATGGTGCGGAACTCGGGGTGCAGCGGCAGCGCGAGCTCCCACTCCTTGACCCACTTGTAGACCGGTGAGCGCTGCGCGGAGTCGATCATCTCCGGGGTCACGCCGTTGGCCTCGGCGCCGGCGATGACCGCGGGGTCTCGCGGGTCGAGCAGCAGCGCGCGCTGGGCCTCGACGAGGGACTCCTTGGGGGCGCTCGCCAGCTCGTTGAGCCGGTCGGCGTCGTAGAGCAGCACCCCCATGTAGCGGATGCGCCCGACGCACGAGTGGAAGCACGCCGGCGGCTGGCCGGTCTCGAGCCGCGGGAAGCACAGGATACACTTCTCGCTCTTGCCGGTCTTCCAGTTGAAGTACGTCTTCTTGTAGGGGCAGGCCGCGACGCAGGCGCGCCAGCCGCGGCAGGCGTCCTGGTTGATGAGGACGATGCCGTCCTCGCCGCGCTTGTAGATGGCGCCGGTGGGGCAGGCCGCGACGCACGACGGGTTGACGCAGTGGTTGCAGATGCGCGGGAGGTACATCATCGCGATGGCCTCCACGTCGAACAGCGCCTGCCGCTCGTCGGGGGTCAGCGCGTCGAGGTTGGGGTCGTTCTCCGCGTAGATCGGCGAGCCCGAGAGGTCGTCATCCCAGTTCGGGCCGGACTCGATGTCGATCGGCTCGCCGGTGATGAGCGACACCGGCCGCGCGGTCGGCTGGTCCTCGCCGGCGGGCGCCGTGAAGAGGTCGCCGTAGCGGTAGGTGAACGGCTCGTAGTAGTCGTCGAGCCCTGGCTGATTGGGGTTGTAGAAGATCTTGAGGAGGCCGCCGGCTTTGCTCTGGCTCTTGAGCGCGAGCTTGCGGTCGCCCTTGAGCTCCCAGCCGCCCTTGTAGGCCTCCTGGTCCTCCCACTTCGTCGGATAGCCCGTCCCGGGCTTGGTCTCGACGTTGTTCCACCACATGTACTCAGCGCCTGGACGGTCCGTCCAGATGTTCTTGCAG
The DNA here is from genome assembly GCA_002841945.1 of Deltaproteobacteria bacterium HGW-Deltaproteobacteria-14. Classification (GTDB taxonomy): domain Bacteria; phylum Myxococcota_A; class UBA9042; order PHBI01; family PHBI01; genus PHBI01. Next base: position 4,455 of record PHBI01000045.1, on the reverse strand, counting down.
GCGACCGAGCAGGTGTGACAGCCGATGCATTTGTCGAGGTGAAAGACCATCGAGACGTGCGCGCGAACATCCATCGTCGCTCCTCCTCACCACTCGAGCGAGCGCAGCTTGCGCACGCAGACGAAGGTGTCGCGGTTGATGCCAGGTGGGCCCCAGTAGTTGAATCCGTAGGAGAACTGGGCGTAGCCCCCGATCATGAACAGCGGCTTGAGGCGCGCGCGGGTCAGGCTGTTGTGCCCGCCCGCCCGCCGACCGCCCCGGGTCGGGGACTTCGGGACGCCGATCGTCCGCTCGGTGGCGTGGTAGATGAAGCACATGCCGCGCGGGATGCGCGCGCTGACGTTGGCGCGGGTGACGACCACGCCGTTGTCGTTGACGACCTCGACCCAGTCGTTGTCGCGCAGGCCCGCCATGCCGGCGTCGCGGTCGTTGATCCAGACCGGCTCGATGCCGCGCGACAGGGTCTTCATGCGCAGGTTGTCGGAGAACGTCGAGTGGATGTGCCACTTGCCGTGCGGTGTCAGATAATTCAGGACGAGCCCGCCATCGCCCGTGTCGGTCTGGGTCAGGTCGAAGGTCATCGCGCGCTCGGCGCGCGGCTTGAAGACCGGCAGGCTCTCGCCGAAGGCGCGGTAGGCCTCGTGGTCGAGGTAGAGGTGCTGCCGCCCGGTCAGGGTGCGCCACGGGATGCGCTCTTCGATGTTCTGGCAGAAGGCCGCGTACGTGCGGTCGTTCGCCGTCACCCCGGTCCAGTACGGCGACGTCAGGATGCGGCACGGCCGCGTGATCAGGTCGTCGAAGGTGTAGCGAACCCCGCGGGTCCCGGCGGCCAGGTGGGTGTGGTCGATGCCGGTCTTCTTGGACTCGGCCACGAACGCGCGGTGGGCCATCTCGCCGTTGGTCTCGGCGGCGAAGGCCAGGATCACCTCGCAGACGTCGCGATCCTGGATGAGCGACGGGTACTTGACGTCGTTGTAGACGTGCACGGGGTGGGTCTTGAGGTACTCGTCGTAGGCGTCGTCGACCGGGTACTTGGTCCCGTGGATGCCGATGCCGCCGTCGCGGAAGCTGTGCCCGAGGGCCACGAACTTGTCGTAGACCCCCGGGTAGTCCCGCTGGACGACGGTGATGTTCGGCATCGTCTTGCCGGGGATCGCCTCGCACTCGCCGCGCGCCCAGTCCTTGACGTGGCGCTGCGCCATCTCGGCCGGGGTGTCGTGCAGGAGCGGGGTCAGGACGACGTCGGTGACGATGTCCGGCAGGTGCGTGGCCGCCATCTCGGAGGTGACCTTGGCGAGGTCGCGGAAGATGGCCCAGTCGCTCTTGGACTCCCAGCACGGCGGCACCGCGGCCTGCAGGGGGTGGATGAACGAGTGCATGTCGGTGCTGTTGAGGTCGTTCTTCTCGTAGAAGGTCGCCGCGGGCAGCACGATGTCGGAGTACAGGGCCGACGTGTCCATGCGGAAGTTGAGGTCGACGACGAGGTCGAGCTTCCCCTTGGGGACCTTGTCGTGCCAGACGACGTCCTCGACGAAGGGCTCGGCGACCTCCTCGGCGATGAGGTTGTCGTGGGTCCCGAGGTAGTGGCGCAGGAAGTACTCGTGCCCCTTGGCCGAGGACTGCAGGGCGTTGCCGCGCCAGATGTACCAGACGCGCGGGAAGCTCTCGGGGTTGTCCGGGTCCTCCATCGAGAACTTGAGGTCGCGCTTGACGAGGCGGTCGACGACCTGGGCCTTGAGCTGGTCGGGGCTCACGGCGCCGGCGGCGCGCGCCTTCTGGACCACGTCGTGGGTGGCCTCGTTGAACTGCGGGTAGCAGGGCATCCAGCCCGCGCGCACGGCGAGCGCCTGCTTGTCGGCGGTGTGCCCGTGCGCCATCGGGTGGGTCGCGTCGCTGACCGGGCACATCTCGTTGAACTCGCGGTCGTAGCGCCACTGATCGGAGTGGATGTAGTGGAAGGACGGCGCGTTCTGGAGCCGCGGCGGGGCGCCCCAGTCCCCCGCGAAGGCGATGGGCGCCCAGCTCGCCGCCGGGACCAGCTTCTCCTGGCCGACGTAGTGGTTCCAGCCGCCGCCGTTCTTGCCGACGCAGCCGCACAGCACCAGCGGGGTGATGCAGGCCCGGTAGATGAGGTTGTTGTGGTACCAGTGGTTGACGCCGGCGCCGATGATGACCGAGCACTTGCCGCCGGTCAGCTCGGCGGTGCGCGCGAAGTCACGCCCGAAGCGGATGACGACCTCGGCGGCGACCCCGGTGAACTTCTCCTGCCACGCGGGGGTGTAGGGGGCGTTCTGATCCTCGTAGCTCGCCGGCCAGTCGCCGACCTCGCCGGCCCGATGCACGCCGTAGGTGCCGAAGAGCAGCTCCATGCCGGTCGTGACCAGCACCTCGCCGGCGGCCGTTTGCACGCGCCGGGCCGGGATGCCGCGGGTGACGTAGACCTCGCCGCTGCCGTCGGAGAAGTCGGGGAACGCCACCGGGGCGATGTCGTCCGGCGCGTCGAAGGTCAGCGCGGGTCGCAGGTCGCCGAGCTCGAGGTTCCACTCACCCTTCTTGCCCTGCCAGCGGTGTCCCACCGTCCCGCCGGGCATCTGCGGGCGGTCGGTCGCCTCGTCCCAGACGAAGAACTTCCACTCGGCGTTCTCTTCGCCGGCGGTGTCCGCGAAGTCCGACGCCCGCAGCAGCTCGCCGGGGCGGTACTGGCCGTCGTCGCCGCGCACCAGCGTCACCAGGAACGGCGTGTCGCTGTACTGCTTGAGGTAGGCGAGGAACTCCGGCACCTGCCGGTCGACGAAGTACTCCTTGAGCATCACGTGGGTCGCGGCGAGCCAGAAGGCGCCGTCCTGGCCTTGGTGCAGCGGCACCCACTCGTCGGCGACCTTGGCGGTCATGCTGAAGTCGGGCGCGAAGACGACGACCTTCGTGCCCTTGTGACGCGCCTCGACCAGGAAGTGCGCGTCCGGGGTGCGGGTCATCAGCACGTTGGAGCCGACCACGGCGATGAACGACGACTTGAACCAGTCGGCGCTCTCGGCGACGTCGGTCTGCTCGCCCCAGACCTCCGGGGACGCCGGCGGCAGGTCGCAGTACCAGTCGTAGAAGCTCAGCGCCACGCCGCCCATGAGCTGCAGAAAGCGCGCGCCGGCGGCGTAGCTGATCATCGACATGGCGGGGATCGGGGAGAAGCCGATGAGGCGGTCCGCGCCGTGATGGATCACGGTGTAGAGGTTGGCCGCCGCCATGATCTCGTTGACCTCGTCCCAGCTGGTGCGCCGGAACCCGCCCTTGCCGCGGGCGTCCTGGTAGGCCGCGCGCGCGTCGGGCTGGTGCTGGATCGAGGCCCAGGCCGCGACCGGGTCGTCGGGGTAGGCCTTGCGGGCGGCGCGCCACAGATCCTGGAGCACCCCGCGGATGGTCGGGTACTTCACCCGCAGCGGGCTGTAGATGTACCAGCTGTAGGAGATGCCGCGCTGACAGCCGCGGGGCTCGTAGGGGGGGATCTCCCGGTCGAAGCGCTGGTAGTCGAGTGCCTGCAGCTCCCAGGTGACGATCCCCTGCTTGACGTAGATGTTCCAGCTGCACGAGCCGGTGCAGTTCACGCCGTGGGTGCTGCGGACGACTTTGTCGTAGGACCAACGGTTGCGGTAGAAGTCTTCCCAGCTGCGCTTCTTGGGCGCGAAGAGATCGCGGATCCAGCTCACGGTGCTTCCCTCTGTGCGTCGCGGACCAGGCGCGCGCGAATGCCCGCCGGACCCCGGTTGCTCATGGTGATGCGGATGAGGAGCAGCGCCAGCAGCGCGAGCGCGGCGCCGACCGGCGCGACCCACCCGCCCTCGTCGCCGGTGACGGCGGCGGGCGCGCGCTCCTCGAAGAAGCCGGCGAGGTGGATCGCCTCCTGCTTGGTCACGGGGTGCCCGGCGTAGGCCGGGCGCATGACGACGTAGTTGGCACCCTCGAAGGCCGAGAGCATGGCGACCCGCGGCAGGCGGTCCTTCAGCAGCGTCAGGTCCGGGCCGAGCGCGCCGCCGCGGTCACCGACGGTGTGGCAGGCGGCGCAGGGGAGGCCCCCGTTCTTGAACCCGCGCTCCCCCATGAACAGCGCCTCGCCGAGGGCCGGGTCGGGGGGATCGAGGCTCGCCGCCATCACCGCGACGGCGCGCTGGCGCTCGGCGGTGAGGCGGGGGCGCAGCTCCGGGTCCTTGAGCAGGCCGGTCAGCTGGTCGAGATCGGCCTCGGAGAGGGGGCCGGCGTTCTTCTCCATCTTCTTGATGGCGACCCGCAGATCCGCCGCTGCCCACTGGGTCGACGGCGCCAGGTCCGGGCCCTTCATCGGGCCGCCGCCTACCGTGTGGCAGCCGCTGCAGCGCATCACGAACGCCTCCGCCGCCGCGTCCGCCGCGGCGGGGGCCACCGCGCCCGCCGCGTCGGCGCTCGCCTTCACCGGCGCCGGCGCCG
>PHBI01000044.1 GCA_002841945.1 Deltaproteobacteria bacterium HGW-Deltaproteobacteria-14 | reverse complement strand
CGACGTGCTCCGACGGCGTGAAGAACGGGCCGGAGACGGGGACGGACTGCGGCGGTGGGTGCGAGCCCTGCGCCGACGGGACGGCCTGCGCCGAGGCGAACGACTGCGCGAGCGGCGTCTGCGTCGGCGCGGCCTGCCAGGTCCCCGCGTGCGGCGACGGCGTGGTGAACGGGGCCGAGGCCTGTGACGACGGGGCCCTCGACGCGAGCGGGCGCCCGGCGCCGGCCTTCCCGGGCGACGGCTGCGCGAGCGACTGCACGATCGAGGCGGGCTGGTTCTGCACCGTCGCCGCGGGCAAGACGGCGTCGCGGTGTGAGACGGCGTGCGGTGACGGCGTCGTCGCTGGCGACGAGGAGTGCGACGACGGCCTCGTGGGGGCGGACCCGGTGACGACGCCGGAGGACGGCGATGGCTGCTCGGCGAGCTGTCTGGTGGAGGAGGGCTGGCACTGCGCGCCCGACCTCGACACCTACGCGAGCGACTGCGCGCCCACCTGCGGCGACGGTCTGGTGGTGGCCGATGAGGCGTGCGACGACGGCCACCTGCTTGGTCGTGGGGCTGTCCCCCAGGACGGCTGCGCGAGCGACTGCACGGTGGAGCCCGGCTGGAGCTGCGGGCTCACCACGGGCGGCGCGAGCGACTGCGGGACGACCTGCGGCGACGGGCAGCTGGGCGAGCCGGCGGAGGCCTGTGACGACGGCAACCTCGTGGCGGGGGACGGCTGCGCGGGCTGCGCGGTGGAGACGGGTTGGGCGTGCCTGGCGTCGCCGGGGGCGACCAGCGTCTGCAGCCCGACCTGCGGCGACGGTGGCGTGGATGCGCCGGTCGAGGAGTGCGACGACGGCAACACGGCGAGCGGCGACGGGTGCTCGGCGGCGTGCGCGATCGAGCCGGGCTGGGTGTGCGAAGGCTCGGTGCCGTCGGTGTGCGACGGTGACCCCGATGAGGACGGGGTCTCGGCGCCGACGGACAACTGCCTCGAGGTGGCCAACCCCGAGCAGGCCGACACCGACGAGGACGGCGAGGGCGACGCCTGCGATGGCGATGACGACGGCGACGGCGTGCGCGACGCGGAGGACAACTGCCCGGTCGCGGCGAACGCGGACCAGCTCGACACCGACGGGGACGGCGAGGGGGACGCCTGCGACCGCGACGACGACGGTGACGGGCTCTCCGACGACGACGAGGGCGTCGCCGGGACCGACCCACTGGACGCGGACACGGACGACGACGGCGTGGACGACGGGACCGAGGTGGAGATCGGGACCGACCCGCGCGATCCGGACAGCGACCACGACGGGATGCTCGACGGCGCCGAGCTCGAGGCCGACCGCGACCCGCTCTACTTCGACGGCGCCGCCGCCGACACGGGCTGTCAGGGCAGCGGTCCCGGCGGCGCGGTCGGGCTCTTCGGGCTGCTCGGGCTCGCGCTCGCCGTCCGGCGCCGGCGGCGGGTAGGCGCGAGGGCGCAGATCACCAGCGCGTGACCGACAACCCAGGCCTGGCGCACACCGGCCTGAGCGAGCGCGCCTCGCAGGGCGCCTACGGCTGCGGCTCGGGGAGCGGCGTGGGCTGCGGCGTGGGCTGCGGCTGCGGCCGCGGCGGGGCCTGGACGGTAGACTCGAGCATCGCGCCGTCGGCGCCGAACTTGGTCATCCGCCGCTGCGCGGGGGTGCCGGTGATCTCGATGCGCACCACCGGGCGCCAGCTGTCGCCGACCCGCACCCAGCCGATCCCGGACGGCACCTCGCTGGCCAGCCGGGTCCAGACGCGCCCGTCCACCTTGTCGTCGTGGACGATGGCGCCGGGGTGGGGCTCGCCGTCGGGGGAGGTCGAAGCGTTCGCGGGGGTGGTCATGGCAGCTCCCTGCCCGGGCGCGGCGCCGGGGGTGGCGGGGATCGGGGTCGGGGCCGAGGTGACGCCGGGGACCGCCCCGGCGCTGGCGAGCGGGACGCTGTCGTCGCCCGCGGGGGCGCTGGCCGCGGCCCCGCCATCGGCGACGCCCCGGGCGCCACCACAGGCGGCGGCCGGAACGGCGAGCGCGAGCGCCACGGCGGCCAGGCGCGGTCTCATCCGAGCTCACGCTCGAGGATGGTGAGGCGATTGGGGATCATCGCCTTGTACTCATCGTACTTGGGCTTGCCCTTGGTGGAGCCGTAGACGCGGACCGTCTCGGCGACGTCCTCGGCGATGTCGTTCATGGCGTAGCCCGAGACGGACACGCGGTCTTTGGCCGCCGCGTCCTTCCAGACGAGCCACTTCCCCTGGGCCGTGTCATTGCCCCACTGCTGATAGCTCCACGTGTGGCCGGTCTCGTGGATCATCGAGCCCCGCATCCCGTTGGCGTCGGGTTGAGTGACCTTGTCCGGGTAGATCGTCACCACGCCGGACGCGCCCGCGGTCATGTAGGAGTGGAAGTCGGGCGTATTGTACTCGACCGCCCAGTAGGCGTCGTCGGGGTTGACCTGGGTGTTGAGGAGGACGGTCTTGATGACCGCGCGGCTCTTGGTGGGAACGTAGCGGGCGGCGTCGGCGGCCTCGGTGACGCTGTGCTGGTGGAGCGCCGGATCGGGCGCCTTGGGCGCGACGATCTCGAGGGTCACGCCGTCGGTGTAGGTCGCCGTGTAAACGAGCGCGTCGGCCGCACCACCGGAGAAGGCGTAGCCCGCTCGCTCGGCGGGGGCGGAGACGGAGACCCTCGCGGGCTCGCTCTCGACCCGCTCGTCGGCGAGGTAGGGCGTGGCGTCCTTGGCCCCGACGATGCCCTCGAGGGTCGCGACCTGCTCGGCCTCGGGTTTGGCGTCGAGGCCGGCGAACTTGGGCCGCAGCGCGTTGCGCGCGGCCTCGGACAGGAGGTTCGTCTCGCCCCCGAGCAGCGCGTCGAGGGTGCCGCGCGCCTCGGCCGCGGCCGTCCCCCAGCCCTTGAGCGCGTGGACCCCCGCCAGGGCCGCCTGGGCGTCGACCGGGCGCAGCATCGGATCGAGCTCCCGGGTGACCGGCTTGGCCCCCCAGGCCGCGTTCCAGTTCAGGGCGACGACCTGGTTCGGGCCGTCGCTGGCGATCGACAGGCCGCTCGTGTCGGCGGCGCGGCCCCAGGAGCTGACCTTGTCGGAGATCTGCTGGCCGAACCAGCTGAGGAAGGCGGGCCGGGCATATTGCGGGTCCCGCGAGACCACCAGGGCGCTCGCGGCCAACGGCGGCGCTCCCTGCGCCGCGGCCGGTCCCGCCGGGGCGGGGCGCGCGGGGCCGGACCCGCTCGCCTGCTGTCCCGGCGCGGGCGCGTCGGGCGACAGCATCGCCTCCTGCTCGGCGAACGCCTTGCCGGCGAGCGCGGAGCGGGAGCGGGAGCGGGAGCGGCTCGTCGCGTCGGTCGCCGCCGCGGCCGGGCCGCTCGACGGGGTCTGCTTCTGCTCATTGAGCCGGTGCACCAAGCTCGCCTCCTCGCGGGTCGGGCGCCTCGGGCGCCGGATAGTCGCCTGTCGCCGGGCACGCCGAGACCCAGCGCGCCGCAGCACGACAGACCCACCCCGGCGAGAGGGTTCTCCGGCGGCCCCCCCCAAGTCAAGCAGATCTGCGGAGCGCCGCGGAGCACCGTATCGCACCTTGGGATCGGCCCGCCGAAGGAGCTCAGCAGCGGCTGACCGCGTGAATGGGCGACCGGCGCGCCAGGAATCGACCTTGCGATAGCGCAAAGTTCTGCGGTGCTGGTCGACGGCGTGGTACTGCGATCGCTCAATTCCAAAAAAGAGCTAGGGTTCTCTGTCTGTAACCGCAGTCGGGGCTCGGAAGCCTGCGAGGTGTCTGTGTCTCGACTCGCCTGGAGCGCTGTGCGTTCCGCCTGTGTCCGTGTACCGGCGGCCCTGCTGTTCGCTGGAGTCCTGTCCGTCCCTTCGATGTCGTGCGGCGACTCGGGAGGCGGCACGGCTGACACCGCCGCCGCCGACACCGTCAGCCCCGACGCCGAGCCCGCGGACACCGCGCCCGCCGACACGGGCGCCATCTCCGCCGACACCGTCTCCGCCGACACGGGCGCCGTCCCGACCGACACCGTCCCCACCGACACCGTCCCCACCGACGCCGACACCGTCCCCGCCGACACCGTCCCGACCGACACGTCCTCTCCGGACTGCCACGAGGGCGAGACCCGAGCCGGCCCGACCGTGTGCGGTCTGAACGGCGAGGGCGTGCTCCAGCAGGCGTGTTCGTCGGGTCATTGGGTCGACGACTGGTCGCAGTGCAGCGGCCAGGACGTCTGCGTCAACGGCACCGACGGCACCGAGCCCTGCGGGGCCACGGCCGGACGCAGCCGCGGCTGCGTGGACGGCGCGTGGGGGGCCTGGGGCGAGTGCCTCGCGCCGAGGCCCGCGAGCTCGGTCAGCTTCGCGGAGTACGCCCGGTACGACCTCGTGCCCGGTCGGTACCCCGACTCCGCCTGCGCCGACCACCACAGCCACGACGTCTGCGTCTCCATGGGGTGCGCGTGGCTGCGCACCATCGGCTCGGGCGGCGTGTGTCGCGAAGATCCGGTCGCGCGCTGCCTGACGTCGGGCGAGTGCGAGTGCGCGGCGAGCGACTTCCACGGTGACGCGAGCTACGACGGCGACCTGTTGGTGTTCGTGCCGCTAAGCGTCAGCCGGGACAACCTGGCGCCGTCTCACAGCCAGGACTACACCACCACCGTCTTCACGGGGGGCGGCGCCTGCGGCAACGTCACGTACGAGGGCTGCTGCGAGGCGAACCAGATCAAGTACTGCGACGCTGGGACGTTCCGCAGCGGAACCTGCGCGGGGACGTGTGGGTGGAACGGTGAATACTACGACTGCGACAACACCGGCGCCGAGCCGTCCGGGGCCCATCCCATCGCTTGCCCGAGCCCCGAGACCCTCGACGGCTTCACGAGCCGCACCGACTTCTCTCACAAGTCGCTCGACGTGTACGCGCAGACCGACCTCGGCGCGAGCCAGCTCACACAGGCGCAAGGCCTGACCCTCACGCTGAAGTTCATGCACACCTGGGCGGACAGCCCGACCCCGATTCAGGGCGTGCTGTTCGACGGCCTCGGCATGCGGGTGGAGGCGAGCGGCGATCACCTGAGCCTCCGGGTCGGCGACGTCAGCTACCCGCTCACCGGCGAGGGTCCGGCCGGCAAGGTCAAGAACTACCAGTGCAATCAGCTGGCCGTGGTCCTCTCCAGCGGCCCCGCCAAGGTGTATCTGGGGGGCGCGGAGACGACCATCGCCGGGCTCACCATCGACGTCGCCAAGAGCCAGCTGGCGGCGACCTCCGACGACAACGTCCTCAGCGTCGGCCAGGCCAACGCCAAGATGTGGGACCTGCGCCTGTACGGCAACGACCGCGTGCTCACCCACGACGAGGTAGCCGAGCTCGGCAAGCGCTGCGGGGACGCAGGCCAATACGCCATCCCCAGCGGCTACCCCGAGTCCAACGCGCGCTACGCCTGGGGCATGGGCGGCTACAACATCACCCCCGACAGCGCGAGCCGGAACTTCGCCAGCGGGGTCTACGTCACGCTGTGGATCCCGAGCGAGGACACGTGGCCGCCGACCGATCCGACGTACATCGCCGACCTGCACCGCATGATCGGCTTCTGGGACCGCTGGCACGAGCAGATGTTCTTCGAGCTCGACTTCATCCCCTTCGTCGACACGCGCAGCCTCGAGCCCGCGGGGTCCATCAACCCCTCCCGCGACTACAGCGCGGCCAGCGGGCTCTGCCCGGGCGGGGCGGGGTCGGATTGCGGCGAGCCGAAGAACTACAACAACCCCTGCCGCTACGTGACCGACCTCTTCCAGGGGTTCAACTGGCTGCCCGAGGACTTCCCCGGCGAGGACACCTCAGCCGACCACCGCAAGATCGCGGAGGCCGGCGGGTGGACCCAGCTCACGACCTTCGACAGCGACGTCTACGACACGTGGAATCGCCCGGTGCACGAGCACGCACACACGCTCCACTACACGCTGATGCGGACCTACGAGAAGACCGCGCACTACATCCGCGGCATCGCCGGCGAGTCCTTCGCCGAGGCGATGATGTTCTACGTCTTCGCCGGGCTGAAGACGTGGCTGACCACGGGGCTGACCTACTACCCGACGGTCCCGCTCGCCTTCGAGGGCAAGTGGAATGGGCAGGCCCACGTCTTCCAGTCGAGCCAGCCCTACCAGGAGCGCAACATCGGGGACCAAGGGCTCGGGGCGCGCTTCTACGGCATGGGGACCTGGTGGACCTTCGTCAACCAGTTCGCGTCAAAACCTTATCTTCTCGGGAGGATAGCAACCGATACCGACCAGACGCCGGGGACGACGCTGCAGAAGACGCGCTTCTATCTCGCCCAGGAGGGCCTCGATCTGGGCGAGCTCTTCGGCAACTACGCCGCCCACGTCGCGACCTGGGATTGGCCGCTGGTCGGGCACCGCTACTACGCCCAGGAGCAGCAGCCGTTCCAGGGGATCGGTGTGTGGTGTACGACCAACACCGGCGCCAGCTGCAGCGTCGACCGCCTCAAGGTCCAGGCCGACGTGAGCCCCGTCAGCGGCACCAACGGCGAGTGGGTCGACGGACCGGCGCTGACCCAGCCGGGCGGCTTCGCCTTCGACACCGTCCGCGTCGCGGCGGCGCCCGGCGGCGCGTGGTACGAGATCGGCCTCGAGTTCGAGGTGCCGGACGTCCTGTACCCGGACAGCGGCTACGACATTGCGCTCGACGAGGCGTGCAAGGACGACCCGCGCTTCTTCTCGTCGCGCATCGTGGTGGCCGACGTCGGCAGCCAGGGCGCCCCGAACCGTGCCCGCCCGCAGTACTACAAGATCCCCGGCCGCAAGGTCGACAGCGTGTTCATCGAGGTGCCCGCGAATCGCGCCTCGAACATCTATCTGCTCGCGGTGCCCACGCCTCCCTTCGAGCTCGAAGACGTCCCCGGCTTCGTCGCGGGGCACAGCCTGGTGTGGCCGTTCAAGTACAAGGTCACCCGCCTCGCCGGGCTCCCGACCGGCGCCACGAAGCTCGAGCCGATCGTGCTGAGCGGGCAGGACATGCTGAGCCTGACCCCGTACGCCGACAACGGCTTCACCTACGCGTGCTTCCACGACCCGACGCGGCCGACGCCCGCCGCGCTTAAGGCGGCGACGGACACGCTGACCGCGTGCCTCGACTTTTGCGTCACCTCGGGCGCGCTCAACAGCGGCGTCGATCCGTCGTGCAACCAGCAGCTGTCGTGTCGCAACGCGTGTGTCATGCGCTTCGATGGCGCGAGCGTCGCCGAGTGTGAGGGCCACTGCGATCGCCCGCCAGACGCGGGCTGTTTCCTGACGCTGCGCGGGCGCGACTACGCGCTGTGTGACGCCTGCGTGGGCGATATCGGGGCCGGGGATCTGAGCGCCGAGTGCGTCGCGGGTTGCGCCGTCGAGTGAGGGTTGTCGGCGGCGCCGCGTGCCGAGCGGCGACGGCCCCGGCCGGCGGCGTGGGCGCTCACGTAGGCGCCCAGCACCTGACCGACACCTCGGGCTGACCGAAGGGTCACAAAACAACCTTGCGCTAGCGCAAACCCTTGGAACCCGGGTGCGCCGGCGTGCTAGGTTGGCCCCTCAACTTTGCGAAAAGCTAGAGTTTGCCGGCTGCGACCGCGGTCGAGGCTCCGAAGCCCGAGAGGTGCCTGTGTCTCGACTCGCCTGGACCGCCTCGCGGTCCGCTACCATCGGTTTGCCCGCGACCCTGCTGTTCGCTGGCGTCCTGTCCTTCTCGACGATGTCCTGCGGCGACTCGGGCGGCGGCGACGCCGACACCGCCAGCGCCGACACCAGCCAGACCGACACCGCACTGGCCGACACGGTCCCGGGCGAAGACGTCGGCCCCAACGTGGCCGCTGACACGACCCCGGCGGACACCACCCCGGCGGACACCACCCCCGCCGGGACCTGCGCCGACAGCGAGAAGAACGGCAGCGAGAGCGACGTCGACTGCGGCGGCGCCGCGTGCCCGAAGTGCGACGCGGGCGATGCCTGTGGCGGCGGCGCCGACTGCGTGTCGGGGGCGTGCGACCAAGGCGTCTGCTCGCCCTTCACGGTGCGGACCATCGCGGCCATCCAGCTCGACGCGAGCAGCGCCGGGTGCACCGAGGAGGTCGCCGACCTTCAGACCCAGGGCCTGATCCGCACGACCGGCATCGTCACCTCGCCGATCTTCTCGGCCTCGGACGGCCTCGATGGCGCCTACCTTGGCGCGCCGACCAGCGCCCCCAACTCGGGTCTCCTGGTCGTCTGGCCGCATACCATCGGGCTCTCGAACATCGTCCCCGGCGCCCGCGTGACCGTCTCCGGACGGGTCAAGGAGTTCTACTGCCTGACCGAGCTCGTGGCTTCCGAGGTCCAGGTCCTCGACACCAAGCCGATCCCCACGGCGCTGACCCTCACCGTCGCCGCCCTCGCGTCGGAGCAGTACGAGGGCACCCTGGTGCGCATCGAAGACGTCGACGTCACCGCCGTGGGCGACGGTTACCTGACGGTCGACGGCAGCCTGAACGTCGACCTCGGGCACTTCTCGCCCGCGTTCGCCCTGGGGACGCCCCACTTCGCCGCCATCGAGGGCGTGGTCACCTACACCTTCGGGGCCTACCACCTCGACGCCCTGCGGCTCGTGGCCCCCGAGGACCCGTGCGCCGCGACCCCCTGCGCGAACGGGGGCACCTGCGCCGCCGCCGCCGGCGGGTTCACGTGCACCTGCGCCGCCGGCTACGAGGGCGCGACCTGTGAGACCGACAGCGACGAGTGCGCCGTCTCGGATCCGTGCCCGAGCGGCGCCGCCTGCTACGACGGCGTCAACAGCTACACCTGCCAGGGCGACAGCTGCGACGCGCCGCGGCCGCTGTCGGCCGACGGCCCGAACCGCTGGGTCGGCAGCGGCGACACCAGCCACCCGGCGCTCAGCGACAACGTCCACACCACCGGCTGCGCCCAGCTGGGTGTCTTCCCGTCGGAGGGGCCCGCCGCCGACGAGGTCTGGTCGTTCGTCGCGACCGCTCCGGGCGACTACCGCGTCGTCGCGAGTACCGCGCCCACGGACGTGTTAATCTACGCCTTCGCTGGCGCAGGCTGCGGCGGCACCTGCTTCGGCTACATGGACGACCCGGGCGCCCCGACCGTCGACCTCCCCGGCGTGGCGGCGGGCGACACCATCACGGTCGTGGTGGACGGCTGGGATGCGGTAATAAAGGGCGCCTACACCCTCACCGTCGAGCGCATCGCCTGCCCGGACGGCGAGTGTGTCGTCCCGGGTGGCGAGCAAGACTTGGCCCTGCATCAGGTCGTCATCGGTGGCAACGACCTGCCGGTGATCTCGAGCCAGACGCAAAACTCCGGTCTCATGCTCCGCCTCTGCGAGACCCCCACGTGCGCGTCCGGGACGACCCATGAGCATTTCGTCCCGAGCGTCGGCGCCTACTCCGTCGCGGCCAGCCCCGGCGCGGACGGGGGTGTCTGGCTCGCGCACCCAAACACGAGCGGGAAGTTGGAGCTCAAGAGGTGCGCCGGGCTCCCTTGGATCACGTGGCCCACGCTGATGACGACGACGGGCGGCACCGTGTTCCAGACGTCCGTGGCGGTCACGAGGGTTGACGACAAAGACGTCGCCGGCGTCGTGTGGACTGAGTCCACCGGCGCCCAGACCTGGGACCTGAAGTTCGCGAACAAGTTCGATGGCGTGGCCACAACCCCGTTCGTGCCGGTGACCATCGCGTCGAACGTAGACTCACCGCGCGTGGCCTTTGGGGCTGACGGCATGCCGGTCATCCTCCACCGGTCCGGCAACGCCGACGTGGGCTTCACGTGGAACGTCACCCACTGCGGAAGCATCTCGTGCAGCACCAAGATCACCTTCACGGTGGCCACCATGGCCGGCTCGGTCACTAGCAAGCTCGACTTCGCGATCGGCAAGAACGGCTTCCCGATCATGGTCTATTCTTCCTCGCCGACCGCGTTCACGTTCGTGGTCTGCGGCGACTCCATATGCGGCGCCGGGAACCTCACCACGCGGATCCTCGCACCGAACCCGGCGCCGAAGGTCAACTTCGGTCCATCGCTCGCGGTCCCGCTGCTCCCCGGCACCGGCCCCAGCTTCGCCTATTACTCGGCGGACTCGGTGCTGAACGTCCAGCGATGCAGTGACGCCACCTGCGCCAACTCGTTCCTACAGGTCTTCCGCCCCAGCGCCGCCACCGACGGGCAGGGGATCGCGGTCGGCGCCGACGGCGACCTCGTGCTGGTCTACCGCGCTAACACCACCGATTCGCCGACGATGCTCAAGCGCTTGGTCATCCCGACGTTCTAGAGCCCGCTGGGCGCTCGGCTGCGACACCGCGCCGCGCTGGGGCCCCTTGTTGGGGGCCCGCAAAGGTGAGATCGTGGCGCCATGTGGCGATCACGACGTCTCCTGAGCCGCGCGGCCGAGCGCCGGCTCGTCGCGGCCATCGGCGCGGCCGAGCGCGGACACCGCGGCGAGATCGGCGTCCACCTCGAGGCGCGCTACCCCGGTGACGGGCCCCTCGGGCGGGCCGCCGAGCTGTTCGCGGCCCTCGGGCTCGACCGCACCGCGGACGGGACCGGGGTGCTGCTCTACGTGGCCGTAGACGACCGCAAGGCGGCGGTCTTCGCCGGCCCCGGGGTTCACGGCGCCGCCGCGCCGGAGTTCTGGAAGGCGGCGACCGACGCGGTCGCGCGAGGCTTCGCAGCAGGCGACCCCGCAGGCGGCCTCGGCGAGGCGCTCGCCGGCATCGGCGACCTGTTGCGCCAGGCGGCGCCGGGCGAAGACGTCCACGGTGACGAGCTGCCCAACCGCGTCACCCAGGGCGCGCCGCGGGCAGGAGGTCAGCGATGAGCGGGCGCCCGGCGCGCGACGTCGACTACGAGGACGTCGACGACGTCATCGGGGTCGCCTCGGAGCTGCAGGCCGTCGACGCCGAGCGCCTCAGCGTGGAGGAGCTCACCGAGGTCGCGCGCGACCTCGACATCCCTCAACAATACGTCGGCCCGGCCGTCGCCGAGCTGCGCCGTCGGCGCGCCGCCGCGCTGGCCGCCGCAGCCGCCCGCAGCCGCCGCCGCCTGCTGTGGACCTGGGGGGCGCTCGGCATGGTCGCGCTGCTCGGCGTCTTCTCGGTCGTCGACTGCGGCGCCGTCAGCGACGCCCACCACGCCGTGCTGCAGCAGCGGGCCCAGGTCGTCAACGTCATGGACCGCCAGCGCGCGACCCGGGCGACCTTCGACGTGGCCAGCGGAGAGCAGGCCGCGGCCGAGCTCGCCGGGGCCGAGAACCGCGTGCGCATCGCGCGCCGCGACTACGACGCCGCCGCGACCGCCTACAACCGGCGCGTCGACGGCTTCTTGGGCGCGCTCTGGGCGAGCCTCCGCGGCTGGCCGGACCGCGCGCCGCTCTCGAGCGAGGGAGGTGGCTGGTGACCGCGATCCGCTCCCGGCGCACCCTGGCCCTGACGGCGCTCCTCGCCGGCTGCGTCGCCGCGCTGACGGCGGCGCCCGCCGCCCGCGCCGACCACCCCGAGGCCATCACGACGCCGGTGACCGACGTCGCAGGGGTCCTCACGGCCGCGGACGAGGAGCGCGTCGCCGCGCGCCTGGTGGCCTACCGCGCGGCGACCGGCGTGCAGCTCGCGGTGGTGATCGTCGACAGCACCGGCGAGCCCATCGACGACTGGACCAACCGGGTCTTTCGCGAGTGGGGCGGCGGCTCGAAGGAGCGCAACGACGGCGCGCTCTTCGTCCTCGCCATCGCCGACCGCGCCAACCGCCTCGAGGTCGGCTATGGGCTCGAGGGGCACATCTCCGACGGCATGGCGCTCGACATGCTGGTCGACCTGCGGCCGCTGCTGCGCGAGGAGCGCTACGCCGACGCCTCGATTCAGCTCATCGACGCCGTGTGGGCGGCGACCGCCGACATCACCCCCGCGGCCCCGATCGGCCTGCCGCTCTCGCGGAGCCCCTGGTTTTTCCTGGGCATGATGCTCGTCGCCCTCGCGGGCGGGGCGGCGTGGTTGGTGCGGCTCGAGGGGGCGACGGCCGCCGACGCCGCCGGGGCGGACCGGTCGGGGAAGGGCTCAGCCAAAGCCCGCAAGCGCGCGAAGCGGCTCCGGAGCACCCTCGAGGTCTTGGCGCTGTTCGTGGTCGCCCCGGTGCTGGTGATGGTCCTCGCCCACCCCGGGATGCGGGCGCCGTTCCCGTGGTTTCTGGCGTGGGAGTCCTGGGTGATGATCGGCGTGATCGGCGCCGCCCTGTGGATGCACATGCCCATCGGCCGCTGGTTCTGGCTGATCCCGTCCGCGGCGGGCATCGGGGCGATGGTCTACAGCCTGTTCGAGGGGCTGAGCGTCCCAGCGGCGAAGCTCGCGCTGAGCACCGGCGGGATGGTGGCCGGGCCCGAGGACGTCTATGCCTACGGCCTCGGCGCGCTGGTGGGGGTCGCCTTCTGGGCGGGGATCGTGGCCGGCGCGGGGACGCCGAGCAGCGGGAGCAGCTCGGGGTCGAGCTACCGCTCCTCGTCCTCATCGAGCTCCTACTCGTCCTCGTCCTACTCGAGCAGCAGCTCGTCGAGCTCGAGCTCGTGGTCCGGCGGCGGCGGCTCGTCGGGCGGCGGCGGCGCCAGCTCCTCCTGGTAGCCGCAGCGGGTCGCCGCGGCCGCCGCGTCAGGGCAGCCTGTCCGCTCGGCCGGGAGCCACCACACCGGCGCCGAGGCCGTGGTGCTGCGACCGGAGCGTCAGGGCAGCCAGGGCTCGAGCGCGTTCATCTGCGGCTTGTCGCCGCCGGCGTCGGGCTCGAGGGACGTGAAGTAGCCGGCCCACCAGGGGCCGGCCGCCCAGTAGGTCCAGCCGAGGTAGACGTCGGCGTTGTCCTCGACGTGCGCGACGATGTTCAGCAGCGCCGCGAGGCAGACCGAGTCCGCGCCGGCGCCGAACTCGCCGAGAAACGCCTTGTAGCCGTGGGCGCGGAGCCACGCCGTGAACGGCGCCATCACCGTCGCGCCGATGGTGGTGCTCTGGCACGCCGGGTCGACGCCGGCGTAGGTCGCGTCGAGGTACTGGTGGACCTCGAAGGCGAAGTGGTCCGCGGGGTCGACGACCCCCTGCATCACCACCCCGTTGCGCTGGTTCTCGGGGATGTAGCTGGCGCTCCAGGAGTGCGCGCCGGTCCAGTGGTTGCCCGGGACCAGGACGAGGTTGTCGGCCCCGGCCGCGCGGATGGCGGCGATAGCGGCGTTGGCGGCAGCGAGCCAGTGGCCGCTGTCCATGTCGTGGGGCTCGTTCATGAGGCCGAAGATGATCTGCGGATCGTTGGCGTACAGGGTCGCGAGCCGGGTCCATAGATCGGCGAGGTCGGCGCTGGTCACGGCGCTCTCGTTGATGACCTGCCCGCGATAGCGCGCGTAGTTGTGGGGGTCGAGGATGACCGTGACGCCGGCGGCGCGGTAGTCGGCGACGGTCGCGGTGAGGCGCGCCAGCTCGGCGCCGTCGAAGGGCTGCCGCAGGGTCGGCTGCAGGCGCTCCCACAGAAACGGGAGGCGGTAGACGTTCATCCCCTTGGCGACGAAGTAGCCGAAGGAATACCCGTTGTCCGGCGACGGCCACAGGTAGTCGGTGCCGTGAACCCCCGGGACGTGCTGCTCGCCGAACTCCGCGCCGGCGACGTTGACCCCACGCAGCATCCCGCCCGCCCCGCAGCCGTCGCCGCAGCTCGCGTCGGGCGTGTCCGCGGTGTCCGCGGCGACGGCGGCGTCCGCGGCGACGGCGGTGTCCGCGGCGACGGCGGTGTCCGCGGCGACGGCGGTGTCCGCGGCGACGGCGGTGTCCGCGGCGACGGCGTCGACCGTGGTCCCGTCTACGTCGCCGCGCCCGTCCGTCTCCCCCGCCGACGCGTCAGCGTCCGACGGCGTCTCCGCCGCGTCCGTGTCCGCCTCGACCGGGACGCCGGCGTCCGTGTCCGCGTCCGCGTCCGCGTCCACGTCCAGCTCGGCCGGGTCGATCTCGCCACCGTTCGCCGGGAGCGTCCCGCCGCAGGCCCCCAAGAGCGCCGTCAGGGCGACTCCGATGGCCAGGGCCGCGAGCGCGGCGCCGCGCCGCGCCCCGGCGTGACGCCGTCGCCCGCCCACGCCCGGCAGGTCAGGAGAACCCGTCTGCATCAACTCGACACCTCGAAGTGCGGGCGGTCCACGACGCGCGCCCGGCCGGATGAGCGGCGACATTCACTCGACCGGCGCCGCGTCGCAAGTCTTCGGCCCGTGGGCCGCCGCGGCCGCCGCTCACTCCGAGCGGTACCCGCGCGCTGCGCTGGCCGCCAGGGGATCGGCGTACGCGAGGCTCCCGTAGGTCCCCTCGGCGCTGACGTCGGCCTGGTCGGGGTTGGCGACGAAGGGCAGTTGTCGACCGCGTCGGCGACGCCGTCACCGTCGGTGTCCACGGCGGTCGCGATGGTGTCGACGGCCGGGCGGTGTCCGGGGCGGCGCCGTCGGGGGCCGCGATCGTGTCTGCCGCGACGGTGTCGGCGGCGCCGACGTTCCCCGAGCGAGCGGCGTCGAGGCAGCCGGTCAGGACCAGGACCAGGCCCGCGAGCAGCGCGCCGAGGCTCGCGCCCCAGGGGACGGCGCCGCACCCGACGAACAGCGCCGCGGTCGCGAGGGCCAGGGCGGAGGGGACGATGACTCGACGCGTGGCAGGTGGCTCCGCTGCGTGGACCCCGCCAGCGGGACGGCGCGCGCCCCTGCGATCAAGCCCAAGCGCCTCCGGGGTCCGAATCGCGGGCCCGCGGTCGCTCCCGGCGGAGTGACCGCGGGAGGATCAACCTGGCGACTCGGGTGCCGCGGGGGACCCGCGGAGCCAGGCGGGATCAGGGCGGAAGGCCGCGAGCCAGCCCGGGACCGCCGCCGCCGGCATCGGGCGGGCGATGGAGTAGCCCTGCGCGATGTCGCACCCGAGCTCCACCAGCAGCGCCGCCAGCTCCGCCGTCTCCACGCCCTCCGCCACGAGGTGCCGGCCGAAGGCGTGGGCGAGCCCGACCACGCTCTTCACGATGGCGACGTCGTTGGCTCCGCCGCTCATGGCGCGCACGAACTCCTGGTCGAGCTTGACGGTGTCGACCGGGAGCCGGCGCAGATAAGACAGCGAGGAGTAGCCGGTGCCGAAGTCGTCGAGGGCCACCGTCACGCCCAGCGCGTGGCACGCCTCGATGACGGCGGTGGCGCGGTCGAGGTCCACGAGCGCGGTGGACTCGACGATCTCGAGCTCGAGGCAGCCCCGACAGAGCCCGGAGTGGGACGCCAGCATCTCGCCGAGCTCGTCGGCGAAGCTGGGTGAGAGCAGGTGCGCGCCGGCGATGTTGACGGCGATCCGCGCCCGGACACCGGCGTCGAACCAGCGCGAGCGTTGAGCGAGGGCGGTGCGCAGCACCCAGCGGCCGAGGGTCGCGTCGAGGCGGCAGGCGTTGAACGCCGGGAGGAAGGCGGCCGGTCCGAGCAGCCCCCGCTCGGGGTGCTGCCAGCGGATCAGGGCCTCGAGCCCCACCACCACACCCTGCCGGAGGTCCACCTTCGGCTGGTAGTAGAGGACGAACTGGTCGTCGTCGAGGGCGCGCCGGAGGCGGTCGCGCTCGCGGCGGTTGCCCCGGACGGGGGTCTCCGAGCCGTGCTCGAAGCAGTGGAAGCGGTTTCGCCCCTGCTCCTTGGCGGCGTACATGGCGAGGTCGGCGTGGCGGAGCAGCGCGTCGGGGGTGGCGCCGTCGTCGGGGAACAGCGCGAGGCCGAGGCTGGCGGTCACGCGGACCGGCTCGCCGCGGATGGCGTCCGGGGCCGAGACGACGTCCAGCACGCGTTGAGCGAGCAGCTCGCACTCGTCGACCCCCTTCAGGTCGGCGAAGATGATGACGAACTCGTCGCCGCCGAGGCGGGCCACCGTGTCCGCGGCGCGGACGGTCCTGCGCAGTCGGGAGGCCACGTCGATCAGCAGCTGATCGCCGATGTCGTGACCGTAGAGATCGTTGATCGGTTTGAAGCGGTCGAGGTCGAGGTAGCCGACGGCGAGGGTGCTGCCGGTGCGGCGCGAGCGGGCGAGCGCCTGCTCGAGGCGGTCCGCGAGCAGGGTGCGGTTGGGCAGGCCGGTCAGCGCGTCGTGGTGGGCCAGGCGCTCGAGCGTCTCCTGGTTGTGCTTGAGGAGCGTGATGTCCGAGAGGTGCCCGATGTAGTGGGTGAGGACCCTGGAGTCGTCCCGCACGGCGGTGATGGCGAGGTGAACGATGAAGGCCTCGCCGTCCTTTCTGCGGTTCCACACCTCGCCTTCCCAGCGGCCGTCGGCGGCGACGGCCTGCCAGACGCCACGAAAGAAGGCCGCGTTGTGGCGCCGTGAGCTGAGCACGCGCGGCGTGCGCCCGAGCACCTCCTCGCGCGTGTAGCCGGTGAGCTGCGTGAACATCGGGTTCACGTCGAGGATCTTCTCCTCGGGGTCGCAGATGATGACGCCCTCGTGGGCGTGGGTGAAGACGGTCGCGGCCAGCCGCTGGCGCTCGATCAGCGCGCGCAGGGCGTCCTCGGCGGTGACCTGCTCGGTGACGTCGTGGATGATCGCGAACAACAGCGGCCCGGCGACGGTGTCGACGGGCGACACGTAGGCCTCGACGAGGCGAATCTCACCGCCCGCGAGCCGGTGCGGCACCACGAACTGGCTGCGGGTGCGGGCGCGGGCGTCCTCGCGCGCCGCGGCCAGGGCCCGCTGGTCGAGCAGGCTGAGCTCGCTGACCGGCATCCCGAGCAGCTCGCCGCGGGGGTAGCCGTAGAAGCGCTCGGCGGCGGGGTTCGCGTCCACGATGCGGCCCGAGTCCGGCGCCACGAGCAGCATGACCGCGGTGTGCCCGCGGAACAGCTGGCGAAACCGCTCCTCGTCGCGCGCGGCGTCTCCGGGATCGGGCCCCGGCGGAGCGGTGTCGGGATGGGTTTCCGGTACCGGCGCCAAGGGAGCACGCTCCTGGGGGGGACGAGGGGTTGGTTCGCGGTCTCGCGGCGGGGTGCGGCGGCGCACCAACGACAACTTCGGAATATCATCCGAGTTCTTCAGCGCAAATAAAGCGGCGCGGTCAGTTGCCACCGGGCTCGCGTCGGGGGCGGCGGCGCCGGGCGGCGCACCACCGCTCGCCGCGCCGGCCCACGCCGGCGTCCGGGCGCGCTACTTCCTCTCGAGGGCCTCCTCGGCGGCCTGGATCGCGGCGACGTTGGCGCGCTCGAGCGGGCTCAAGAACGCGCTGACGTTCTTGAAGTGCGGGCGGTAGTCGGGCTGCGCCGCGAAGTGCTTGGCGAGGCGCTCGTTGACGAAGGTGTGGCCGTAGCGGGCGTAGACCTCGTTGCGCATGATCTCGAGATCGCCCCTGGAGAGCCCGGCGAGATCCGCTTCGGTCACGGGCCGCGTCGCGGTGAACGGCCAGCGCCCGGCGAAGTCGCGGCGCAGCAAGGCGTGGACGTCGGCCGGGCGACCGTGCTTGTGGATGGCCACGCAGCCGCCGTCGGCCGCATCGGGACCGGTCCAGATGGCGGTGTCCGTCTCCGAGACCGTCTCGACGGCGGCGGTGTAGTCCTTGTACAGCGTGCGGGCCGGGACCGGGCCGTCCTCGGGGTTCGAACCCTTGCCGAGGAAGGCGCGGGTGAACTTCAGGGTGACGGTGTCGTCGCTGGTCTGCTTCCAGGTCCCGACGCGCACGTTCGGGCAGTCGTCGCCGCAGTCGGCCTTCAGCGCCGTGCCGTCGGCGAAGAAGTAGGTGCTCGGGCCGCCGCTGGCGCAGTCGGACTCGTCGATCACGTAGCCGGCGGGGCTCGGCGGCGCGGCCAGGGCCGAGGCGGCCGGGAGGGTGAGCAGGAGCGAGAGCAGGGCGGCGTTCAGGGTCTTCATCGAGCGGACTCCGCGGGTGGGGCGTCCGGCCGTGCGCCCCTCACGCCGCTCGCCCGCCGACGTGGCGGGTGACGGGGTCCGGTAGGGGGGGCTGCGGCTGGAGCGTCGCCGAAGGTAGGGCCCCGCGAGCCCCGCGTCCAGAGGAGGGCCTGTAACTGCGGCGACCGCGCGAGGCGTCAGGCCGCGCGGCGGTCCGGAGCCCCGAAGAGCTCGCCCATCCGCGTCTGGCGGTAGGCGAAGATGCGCTTCACGTCGCGCTCGACCACGAGCCAGTTGGCGAGCCGCCCGAACGGCGGGCGGTAGGTCACCCGGTCACCGCAGAGCGTGCCCATCACACCGTCGCGCTCGGCGGGCTCGAAGGTGTGGGTGTGCTCCCAGGTCCGGTATGGCCCGCTGAGCTGCGTGTCTTCGAAGGCGAACGGGGGATCCCAGCGGGTGATCTGCGTGCGCCACTTGAGCGGGATGCCGCGCAGCTTGATGCGGTAGTCGATGAGCGCGCCGTCGCGCATGTCGATCGGGCGCGGCGTGGCGAGCTGGAAGTCAAGAAACGGCGGCGTGAGCTCCTGCAGGTTGTAGGCGTCGGCGAAGAACGGGAAGACCTCGTCGCGCGAGCGCGGCACCCACAGCTGCGCCTCGACGAGGAAATGCCCGCGCCGGCTCGGGTGCGGCGCGATGGTGACGAAGTCGTCGGAGGCGGTGGTGTCGGGCATGTCGGTCATCCTGCGAGGAGGTCGTCGAGGGCCGGCTGCAGCGCCGGCCAGGAGAAGCGGTAGCCGAGCGCGGCGGCGCGGTCTGGGAGCACGCGCTTGCTGCTGAGGAGCTCGGTCGAGAACTCGCCGAGGGCCACGCGGAGCGCGAACCCGGGCGCCGGGATGAAGGAGGGGCGGTGCAGCGCGCGGCCGAGCGCCTTGGCGAAGGCGCGGTTGCGCACGGGCTCGGGGGCGGTCGCGTTGATGGGGCCTCGCGCCTCGGCGACGTCGAGGGCGAACAGGACGAGCCCGACGAGGTCGTCGAGGTGGATCCACGACATCCACTGCCGGCCGCCGCCCATCTTGCCGCCGAGGCAGAGCTTGAAGGGCGTCATCATCTTCGCCAGCGCGCCGCCGTCGGGGTGCATGACGAGGCCGATGCGCAGGCTGGCCACGCGCACGCCGAGCTGCTCGGCCGCGCGGGCCTCGGCCTCCCACGCGGTGCAGACCTCGGCGAGGAAGTCCTCGCCGGGGGCGGCCGACTCGATCAGCGCGTCGTCGCCGCGATCGCCGTAGTAGCCGATGGCGCTGGCGGAGACCAGGACCCCGGGGCGCGACGCGGCGGCCGCGATCGCCGCGACGACGCCGCGCGTCCCGAGCACCCGGCTGTCGCGGATGCGCGCCTTCTTCGCCGCGCTCCAGCGCCCCGCCACGGGCTCGCCCGCGAGGTGCACGATCGCGTCCACCCCGTCGAGCGCCGCGGCCGGTAGCGGCTCACCCGGGGAGCTCCAGACGTGCCAGCGGGCCACGTGTTCGCTGGGCTCCCGCGCCCCGCGGGACAGGCCGATGACGCGGTCACCGCGTTGAGTCAGCGCGCGGGCCACGCGCTGGCCGACGAAGCCGGTCGCGCCGGTGATGAGGACGGTCTTGGGAGTCGAAGCCATGGCGACACCATAGGCTCTGCCCAGCTTTTATCAATGCAAATCATATTCAGACACCAAAAAACACCACGGCCCGCGGCGGGCTCCGCCGCGCCCGCGCCGCTCGCCGCGGCGACCCGACAGCGCTCAGCGCGGCGCCCCTGCGACGCGGGCGGTGACCCCGGCGGGCAGCGCCACGTCGCGCAACCGCCGCTCGACCTCGGCCCGCACCTCCGCGAGCGGACGCCCGCCCACGTCGACCGCGAGGGTCACGCTGAGCGACCGCTTCCGCCGCTCGAGCCTGTCCGGCCCCTGCTTCACGGTGGTCTTCACCAAGCTGGCGAGGGGGACGCGCGCGCCGTCCGCACCGGCCACGGTGAGCCCCCCACGGGCCTCCCCCGGCACGACGACCCGGACCGGCAGCGTCGTCGCCCCGTCCCGCAGCTCGGCGACGACGAGCCCGATCTCGGCGAGGTTCATCGTCTGCTGCACGGCTCCGACCGGGACCCCGAGCTCCGCCGCCCGGGCGCGGTCGATCTGCGCGGTCTGCTGGGCGCGATCGGCCTGGCTCGACCACACCGAGCGCACACCGACCACCCCGCCGATGGCCTCCGCGACGGCGTCGGCCGCCTGACCGAGGGCCGCCGCGCCCTCGCCGGAGAGCGTCACCACGAGCGGCGCCGGCTCGGGAGAGAAGCCGCGAGCGTCGAGGGGCGCGACCCGGACCAGGATCCCTGGGATCTCCGCGAGCGCCGCCCGCAGGGCCTCGACGGCCCCCTCTACCGCGGCGCGGTCGGCCCAGTCTCCGCGCACGAGGAGCGTCGCCGCCCCCGGGCCCTGGGTCCAGTCGAGCACCGAGCGCTTCCCCGGCACGCGCGCCGCGGCCGCCTCGACCTGCTCCAGCGCGCCGACGACGCCCTCCTCCGTGCTCCCCGCGGGGAGCCGCAGCGAGACGTGCAGCCCGGCCGGGTGCCCGGCGGTCGCGGTCCCGGCGCGCCAACCCAGCGCCACGCTCGGGGGCAGCTCGGGCGCGACGGCGGCCGCGATGGCGTCGGTGGTGAGCTTCTCGTCTCCGTGGACGGCCAGCCCGGCCACCGCTCGCCCGTCGAGCCGCAGCGCGCCGCTCCCGGGCGTCGGTCCCACGCTGATGGTCGCGACGTCTGACAGGCGGATCGGGGCGCCGTCTGCGCCCGCGCCGACGACGACGGCGCGCAGGTCGGCGAGCCCGCCGCGGTCGACACCCTCGCGGGCGCCCCCCGGCACCTCCCGGGGCCGCCGCACCGCGGTGACGACCGCGCCGACGTCGAGCCCGAGCCCATTGAGCCGCGCGGGGTCGAGGGAGACCAGGACCTCCTGCGCCGGGACGCCCAGGGCGGCGACGTCCGTCACGCCGGCCAGCACCTCGACCCGCGCCCGCACGGGGCCGCCCGCCAGGAGCCCGAGGGCGCTCGGCGGCAGCGCGTCCGAGGTCAGCACCACGAGGTGGTCGGGGGGGGCCGTCAGGTCCCCGCGGAACGCGATGATCTCGGCCTCGGCCGGCAGCCGGGTCGCGACGCGGCGGGCCGCCCCCTCGCGGATCTTGGCGACCTCGGGCGAGCGGACGGTCCGCGCCAAAGTCGCGATGGCGACCGCTTCGCCGTCGCGCGAGACGATCTCGAGGTCGTCGATGTCCTCGAAGCCGCCGAGGCTCGCGGCCATCGGCGTGGCGACGAGGGCGTCGACCTCCTCGGCGGTGGCGCCGGGCCAGCGGACCCGGATCGAGAACGTCTCCTGCGGCTCCACGAGCGGCACCACGTCGGCTCCGCCGGCCCCCTCGGGAGGTGGCGCTGACCCGGATCCGCCCTGGCTCAGCGCCACCGCGAGGGCGACGCCGCCGCCGACGATGACGCCGGCGGCGAGGACGAAGATCCAGCGCCGGCGGGCGCTGGGGTCATTGGCGGGGGTCGGAGTCGATGTCATAGAATCCCCAGCGGGCACCCAGGGCCGGGTGGCCCGGCAGCGGCCCGCGCAGACCCAGGCGGATCTGGTGTTTGGTCAGCCACGCCTCGACGCGCTCGAGGAAGTCCGGCCGGAACGAGTCCGAGCGGTGCACGCCGCGCACCCCGGTCTCACGCATGATGTCCTGCGTGTGAAAGAACGAGAGGTGGCGCATGGAGGCGACCGCCGCGTCGAGCTCCGGCTGGCTCAGCTGCTCGATGAAGGTGTCATCGCGCGGATCCTTGAAACGGTCGTCGGCCATGGGTGCCTCGGGGGGCCGGAGGGCGGCCTCGAATGTTGGCACCGGTGGCCGTGGTTGACCAGGCATTCCGGGCCGGCGGCGCGGTCGCCGGACGCGGCCGCCCCTGATCGCGGTGTGGAGCGCGCGCGAAGGGCCCGTGCCGGAATAAGTTGATCGGATGGCCAAGGAGGTCGTCAGGTGCGTGTTCCCGGAAGCGAAGGCAGACCGGGCGTCTTCCAAGCTTTCGGGGACGCGCAGATGGCGGCGGATCCGCCGGCAAGACGACAAGCTATTTCGGCAGGGGCCCTAAGCCATGAAGCGGGCGAGGACCTCGATCATGCGTGGGTGATCGAGGGCTCCGGCCTGCTCGCGGATCGAGTGCATCGACAGCATCGGGTTGCCCACGTCGACCGTGGCGATGCCGAGGCGCGCCGCCGAGATCGGGCCGATGGTCGTGCCGCACGGGAGATCCGTCCGGTTGACGAACTTCTGGCACGGGATCTCGGCCTCGCGGCACAGCGCCTCGAACAGCGCGGCCCCCTCGCCGGAGGTCGCGTAGCGCTGGTTGACGTTGATCTTGATGACCGGCCCGCCGTTGAGCGCCGGGCGGTGCTCCGGCTCGTGGCGGTCGTCGTGGCTCGGGTGTACGGCGTGGGCCATGTCCGCCGACACCTGGAAGCTGTTCGCAATTGCACGCGCAAACACATCGTGGCCGCCCGTCTCGGCGCCCATTGCCGCGATGCGCTGCAACACGCTGGCGGTCAGCGCGCCCTCGGCGCCGGTGGTCGTCTGGCTGCCACACTCCTCGTGGTCATAGAGGCAGATGACCCGGGTCACGTCGCCGGGGCCGCGCTCGCGGGCGAGCAGCAGCGCCGCGAGGGCGGCGTGGCTGGAGGCCTGGTTGTCGAGGCGCGGGGCAAAGATGAACTCGCCGTTGAGGCCGCCGACCGTGGGGGGGACGAGGTCGAAGAGCGACAGGTCCCAGCTCAGGATGCGCTCCGGGGCGACGTCGAGCTCGGCGGCGAGGAGCCGGCGGAGGGCGCCGACCTCGTCTTTGTCCTCGCCGCTGTCGCCGGTCAGGCCGAGCACCGGCGGCATGTGCTTCTGGCTGTTGATCTTGAGGCCGTCGGTCCGCACCTCGCGGTTGAGGTGGATGGCCAGCGACGGCACGCGCAGCAGCGGCCGGCGGATGTCGACGAGGCGCTGCTCGAGGGCGCTCGGGCGGCCCTCGCCGGACAGCACGACGCGGCCGGCGAGGCCGAGGTCGCGGTCGAGCCAGGTGTACTCGAGGGCGCCGCCGTAGACCTCGACGCCGAGCAGGCGGTAGCCGGCCTTGGTGACGTCGGGGTGCGGCTTGACGCGCAGGTTCGGCGAGTCGGTGTGGGCGCCGACGACGCGGAAACCGGCCTCGGCCACCGGGCGACGTCCGACCTCGAAGGCGATGACCGAGCCGTCCTTGTGCAGGTAGTAGGCGCCTCCGGGCGCGAGCTCCCAGCGCGCGCCCTCGGTCAGCGCGGTGAAGCCGGCGGCGTCGAGCCGCCGGGCCGTCTCGGCGGCGCAGTGGAAGGGCGTCGGGCTGCGCTCGATGTAGTCGAGCAGGGCCAGGGTCTCGGCGGGGGTGGTGTCGGCGTGCATGGCAGGTCCGAGGGTGTGGGGGGAGTCAGGGCTTCCAGGCGCCGAGGCGCGGGATCTCGCAGCGCTGGAGCCGATCGAGCAGGGTGGTCAGGTCGTGGGAGACCTGGATCATGCCGGCGTGGCTCGGGCGGACGAAGCCCTCACGCTCGGCGTGCATCAGGAACGCGATGAGGCCGTTGTAGTAGTCGTTGATGTTGAGCAGCCCGACCGGCTTCATGTGGTGGTTGAGCTGGGTCCAGGTCGCCGCCTCGAACAGCTCGTCGAGGGTCCCCCAGCCTCCCGGCAGGGCGATGAAGGCGTCGGCGAGCTGCGACATCATGGTCTTGCGAGACTGCATCCCCTGGGTGACGAAGAGCTCGCTCAGGCCGTCGTGGCCGACCTCGAGCCCGAGGAGCGTCTCGGTGATGACGCCGATGACCTCGCCGCCCGCGGCCAGCGCGCCCTCGGCCAGCTCGCCCATCAGCCCGACGCGCCCGCCGCCGTAGACGATGGCGATCCCGCGCTCGGCCAGGCCGCGCCCGACGGCGCGCGCGGCGGTGAGATAGGCGGGGTCGACCCGGGTGCTGGACCCGCAGTACACGGCGACGCGGCGGAAGGTTCGGCTCATGCGAGGACCCTACTGATCACCACCGGGCTCGTCGACCACTAACCTCAGCACGGCAGGTCGGTATGGGAGGCAGGCATGAGGATGGCCGTCACCGCGCTCGTCGCGGGGTTGGTGCTGGCGGGCTGCGCCCACGCGGGCGAGCCGCCGGAGAGCGTCGCCCGGGGTGGCGCGCAGCGCGACGAGCCGAGCGACGTCGCCGCGTTCCGCGCGCTGACACCGGGGGACCGCCTGGCGCTCGCGGGCGAGCGCGTGATGGCGCTGCGGACGACGCTGGCGCGGGTGTTCGCGCGCATCGAGGGGCTGCGGGACGCGGTGCGCATGCGGGACGCGCTGGCGGACTGGGGGCAGCTCGTGTGCCTCGAGGCGCGGGTGCCCGAGGTACAGGACTACGCGCGGCGCGGCGAGCGGGCGTGGGACGCCCTGCGGGAGGCGATCCGTGAGGACGAGACCGAGCTCGCGTGGACGCGCTACGAGCTCCTCCGCATCGCGCGCCTCGGGGTGTCCAAGGAGCTGGGCGCGGCGCGGGCGTGTGGCGCGATGAGCGGCGGCGCGGTGAAGCCGACGCGGACGTTCGCCCGCGAGGCGATCGCCCTGCGCGAGCAGGATCCCGCGTCGGTCCTGGCGCACGGGGCCACGGCGCGCCAGGTCGAGGCGTCCCCACAGCTGCCGGCCGTCTTCGTGCCAGGGTCGTTCTGAGCGGGCGCGAGCCGTGGTTTGCGAACCTTTTACAAGGATCGAGAAACTGGACGGCTCGCCAGCGCGTCGGACAATGCGTGATCACGGCCACGGGTCGCTGACAACGCAGGGACGACGATGAACACGACGCACCCCGACATCGAGACCTTCGAGGATCTGCGGCGCGAGAACGAGCGCCTCCGAGCCGAGCTCGAGGCGATCCGCGCGCTGTCGTTCGAGGACGCCCTCACCGGTCTCAAGAACCGACGCTACTTCGACGAGCGGCTCGACACCGAGGTCGACCGGGCGATGCGCCACGAAACCCCGGTCAGCGTCGTCGTCGTCGACATCGACCACTTCAAGGCGATCAACGACACCCACGGCCACCTGGCCGGCGACGAGGTGCTGCGCTGGGTCGGTCGCTTCCTGAACGCGAGCGTGCGCGACCACGACGTGGTGTGCCGCACCGGCGGCGACGAGTTCATGATCATCCTGCCGGACGCGGACGAGAGCGGCGCCGGTCGCCTGGTCGAGCGCATCCGACGACGCCTCGCGGGGGCGGGCGCCGTTGGTGAGTGTGGATGTGTTTCGCTGAGCCTCGGCGCGTCCACCTGGAGCGCCGCCTGCGACCAGCCGCGCGTGCTCGTCGGGGCGGCGGACCTCGCGATGTACCAGGACAAGGTGAAGCGACGCACGTCGGGGCGCTCGGCGCGCTACGCCTGATCCGGACGACGGCCGACCCGCCGGGAGCGTGGACGGCGGCCGACCCGCTCCGTCCGGACGGTGGGCGTCCCGGCCGGAGGCGGTCGCGGCGTCCCCAGTCCGGTTGTCGTTGCCCTCGAGCACCTCGGACCTACTGTAGCCGACCACCGCATCCGTGACCCGCATCGCAGGAGCCAGCCACATGGCGTCCCCCCCTTCGGGCCCGACCCCCTTCCCCCGCCGCCCCATCGACCGCGTACTCGACCCGTGGCGGCGCTTCCTCCACATCGAGGCCGCCAGCGGTCTGCTGCTGCTGGCGACGACCGCCGCCGCGCTGATCCTGGCGAACTCGCCGCTCGCCGGCGACTACTTCGCCTTCATCGAGCAGCGGGTCGTCATCGGCGTCGGCTCCGCGGTCCTCGACTACCCCCTGTGGTACTGGGTCAACGATGGCCTGATGGCGCTGTTCTTCTTCGTCGTCGGGCTCGAGATCAAGCGCGAGATCGTCTCGGGCGAGCTCGCCGACAAGAAGAAGGCGATGCTCCCGGTCATCGCGGCCATCGGCGGCGCGCTCTTGCCCGCCGCGATCTTCACCGCCGTCATCGCGGGCGGCGAGGGTGGCGACGGCTGGGGCATCCCGATGGCGACCGACATCGCCTTCGTCGTCGGCGCGATGGCCATCCTCGGCGACCGCGTGCCGCGCGGCCTGAAGATCTTCGTGCTGTCGGCGGCGATCGTCGACGACCTGCTCGCCGTCTTGGTGATCGCGGTCTTCTACTCCCACGGCCTCGCCGTCGGCTGGCTCCTCGCGGCGGCCGCCGGGTTCATCACGATCTGGTTCGCGAGCAAGGCGGGTCTGCGCTCCATCGGCGTCTACACCCTCGCCGGCGTCCTCATCTGGTTCTTCACCCTCAAGAGCGGCATCCACCCGACCATCGCCGGCGTCATCCTCGGGCTCATGACGCCCACCGTCGCCTGGCTCGGCAAGGAGTCCGCGAACCTGGTCGCGCGCGGCGCAGACGCCCTGGCCGCCCCCGACGACCAGTCGAACCCCAGCATCGCCCTCGTCCGCGCCAACGTCGCGGTGCGCGAGGCGCAGTCGCCGCTGACGCGCATCGAGACGGCGCTCCACCCGTATGTCGCCTTCCTCATCATGCCCATCTTCGCCTTCGTCAACGCCGGCGTCACCCTCGGCGGCGGCGGCGCGGAGAGCGCCGTCCCCCTCGCGATCATCCTCGGCCTGCTCATCGGCAAGCCCATCGGGATCGTGCTCTTCGCGTACCTCGCGGTGCGCGTCGCTGGGGCGCTGCTCCCCGAGCGGGTGAACTGGCCGATGATCGCCGCCACCGGGCTGCTCGCCGGGGTCGGCTTCACGATGTCGCTCTTCATCGCGTCCCTCGGGCTCGAGGGCGATCTCCTGACGAGCGCGAAGACCGGGATCCTCGCCGGCTCGGGGATCGCCTTGACCCTCGGCCTCATCGCGCTGCTGCTCGCGACGCGGCGGTCCCGGTCCCCCGCGGAGGCCTGACGGCCGCGACGTGGACCGCGCCGCCGCTGTCTGCTACACGGCGAGCCTTGCGGTTGATCACGGAACCCCCGACCGCCGCGTCCCGCGAGGCCCCTTCACGATGGCGACCGCCCCCGAACCGCGCTCCGGCCCCGTCTCCGCTCCCCCGCTCGCGGCGCGGCCGCCGCACCGCCGCGACCTGCGCTCGCCGCGGTTTCTGCCGACCAGCCGCGCCGAGCTCGACGCCCTCGGCTGGGACGCCTGCGACGTCATCCTGGTCACCGGCGACGCCTACGTCGACCACCCGAGCTTCGGGATGGCGCTGGTCGGCCGCCTGCTCGAGTCCGCCGGCTTCCGGGTCGGGATCATCGCTCAGCCCGACTGGCGCTCCGCCGAGCCCTTCGCCGAGCTCGGCCGCCCCCTCCTCTACTTCGGGGTGACCGCGGGCAACATGGACTCGATGGTCAACCGCTACACCTCGGACCGGCGCCTGCGCCACGACGACGCCTACACCCCGAGCGGCGCCGGCGGCGCGCGCCCCGACCGCGCCGTCATCGTGTACGCCCAGCGCTGCCGCGAGGCGTTCAAGGGGGTCCCGATCGTCATCGGCGGGATCGAGGCGAGCCTGCGCCGCATCGCCCACTGGGACTACTGGTCGGAGAAGGTCCGCCGCTCGGTGCTGTTCGACGCCAAGGCCGACCTGCTCCTCTTCGGCAACGCCGAGCGGGCGCTGGTCGAGCTGACCCACCGCCTGGCCGCCGGCGAGCCCATCGAGACCATCGACGACCTGCGCGGGACCGCCGTGATCAAGAAGGTCGTGCCCCCGGGCTGGACCGTCCTCGACACCTCGAGCGTCGACACCCCGGGCCCGCTCCAGCCGCTCCCGAACCCCTATCAGACCCCGGAGGACACGCCGGCCGCCCCATGCGCGACCGACGCCGGCGCGCCAGCCTCGGACCCGTCGCTGGTCGCCTTCGTCCCGCGCCGCCTCCGCGCCCGCACCGCGCTGCGCCTGCCGGCGTTCGAGGCCGTCGCGGGCGACCCGGTGCTATACGCCCACGCCTCACGGGTCCTGCACCGGGAGGCGAACCCCCACAACGCCCGCGCGCTGGTGCAGGCCCACGGCGACCGCGAGCTGTGGGTCAACCCGCCGCCGATCCCGCTGTCGACCCCTGAGATGGACGCCGTCTACGATCGCCCCTACGCCCGCGTCCCGCATCCGCGCTACGGCGACCAGAAGATCCCGGCCTACGAGATGATCCGCTTCTCGGTGACGATCCAGCGGGGCTGCTTCGGCGGCTGCACCTTCTGCTCGATCACCGAGCACGAGGGGCGCATCATTCAGAACCGGTCCGAGGCATCGATCCTTAATGAGATCGAAGAGATGCGCGACAAGCTCCCCGGCTTCACCGGGGTGGTCTCCGACCTCGGCGGGCCGACGGCGAACATGTACCGGCTCGCGTGCAAGGCGCCGGAGATCGAGGCGGCGTGCCGAAAACCCTCGTGCGTGTACCCGGGCGTCTGCCCGAACCTCCGGACCGACCACTCGGCCCTCATCGCGCTCTACCGCAAGGCTCGCGCCGTCCCTGGTATCAAGAAGATCCTCGTGGCCTCGGGGGTGCGCTACGACCTCGCCGTCGAGGACCCGCGCTACGTCGAGGAGCTGGTCAAGCACCACGTCGGCGGCTACCTGAAGATCGCCCCCGAGCACCTCGCCGACGGGCCGCTGTCGAAGATGATGAAGCCCGGGATGGGCTCGTACTACCGCTTCAAGAGCCTCTTCGAACGCTACAGCCGCGAGGCCGGCAAGCAGCAGTACCTCATCCCCTACTTCATCGCGGCGCACCCGGGGACGACGGACGAGGACATGCTCGAGCTCGCCCTGTGGCTCATGGAGAACGGCTTCAAGACCGATCAGGTGCAGACGTTCTTGCCGTCGCCGATGGCCACGGCGACGGCCATGTACCACAGCGGCAAGAACCCGCTGCGCCCGGTCACGCGCAGATCCGAGGCGGTGCACGTGCCGCTGGGGCTCAAGGTCCGCCGCCTCCACAAGGCTTTTCTGCGCTGGCACGCGCCGGAGAGCTGGCCGCTGCTGCGCGAGGCGCTCATCCGCATGGGGCGCCGGGACCTCATCGGCGACGGCCCCGGCTGCCTCGTCCCAGGGACAGACGGTCGCGGACCGCGCCAGGCCGCCGGCCCGCAGCGCGGCAAGCGCTTTCAGACCCAGCACACCGGGGTCGCGAACGCGGCGAGCCCCCAGCACGCCGGCGCACCCCGCGAGGACACCCGCGGCGCCCAGCCCCCGTGGCGCGGGCGCAAACGCAACGCGCGCAAGGGCCGGTAGCTGTCGCTCGGGGCGGGTGCCGGGTGCGCGGGCTCCGACGCCGCCGTGGATCCGGCCCGCGGTGTGCGGCGGGGGTGAGCGGACCGCGTTCCGGCCGGGGGAGCGACGCGGGCTCGTCACCAAAGCGTAACTCTCCGCAGAGTTGACACCGCTCAACCGCGTTGCTACTGCCGCGGCGTCCAAGGAGGACGCGATGATCAGCAAGCGACACTTCAAGACCAAGGACGAGGTCGAGGTCACCTTCGAGCTCGACGCGGCCGACGCGAGCGAGGCCGAGCTCTTCTGCGCCGCCCTCGACTGGAAGCCGGAGCCGATGAAGCGCAGCGACAAGGGCGGCCCGTTCCGGCTCAAGCTGCGCCTCCCGAAGGACCAGCAGATCGAGTTCCGCTATCTCGTCGATCACGCCGAGTGGCGCAACGAGCCCGGCGCCGACGGTCAGGCGCCGAACAGCTTCGGGACGGTCAACAGCGTCGTGTCGACGACGGCCTGAGTCCCGCGGTGGGCGCGCAGCGCTGCGCCTTCGGGCGGCGCTGCGCCGTCGGCAGGAGCGCGCGGGGCCGATCGGCCCCGCGACGCGCTGCGCGCGGTCCGGTTCGTGCGCCCGCTGCCCGTCAGGGGGCGATGGGCGTTCGGGCTACGCCACCTCGGGGCGCAGCCGGGCGCGGACCTTGCGCGCGGCGGTCAGGGCGAGGAAGCGGGCGAGCTGTCCGCCGATGAAGACGAGGTCGCGGGGCGGGATCATGCGGACGGACTCGCGCAGCGGGACGGCGCCGTGCAGGGCGAGGGTGGCGCGCCGGATCCAGTCGAGGTCGAGCTCGTTGCGCATCCACTGGCGCGACTCGGGGCCGAGGGCGTTGAGCCACTTCACGCCGCCGTCCCACTTCGCCTCGCTCTTCACGAAGTGCAGCGAGAAGGCGCCGATGATGCGCTGGAAGTACATCGCCTCGCGGTCGCGGGCGTCCATGGCGACGCGGTGCAGCTGGCGCGCGCCGAGGCGGTCGGACGCGAGCGCCGACCGGAGCCCGGCCGCGAAGCCGCGCACCTGGCGCAGGATCTCGTTGAACCCCATGCCGATGGCCTCGGGGTTCATCATCCCGGCGGCGCCAAAGAACACGACGCGGTCGAGGCCGTAGCGCTTGAGCACGCCCGAGGCGATGCTGCCGCCGATCGGGGCGAGCGTCTCGGCTCCGGGGTAGCGCTCGGCGAGGGTGGCCTCGAACAGGGGCCGCAGCGACTCGGGGTCGCCGAGGGTGTTCGACTGGCCCTGGAAGACGTAGACGTTGCGCTCGGTGACGCTGAAGGGGTGGACGCCGAGGTAGGTGTTCGCGGCGTCGCAGAGCGGGTAGTAGCCGATCTCGGGGGGCGCGCTGTCCGCGGGCAGCCGGACGCGGGCGCCGGCCAGCACCCAGGCGTCCTTGCGCACGATGAGGTCGTGGGCGGCGACGATGGGCGAGAAGGGGCCGGTGCAGTCGACGAGGAGGCGCGCCCGGTGCTCGCCGGCGCTCGAGCTGACGGTGACGCCGTGGCGGTCGACGCGGTGGGTCTGGTAGTCGCCGCGGACCAGCGTCGCGCCGGCGGCGGTGGCCCGCTCGAGCCAGATGTCGAGGACCCGGCCGTGGTCGAGCACGACGCAGTCGTCCTTCATCTCGTGGCGGTGGTTCGGGCTCACGAAGACGAGGCGGTCGGTCCGGAACGCGACGGCGTCATCGAGGCCGTGGTCGCGGACCCGGTCTGCGTACGAGTACCAGGTGGCGCCGGTGTGGCCGAAGGCGGCGCGCTCGAGGACCATGACCCGGGCGTGGCCCGCCAGCTCGGCCGCGAGGGACAGCCCGGCGGGGCCGGCCCCGACGATGACGACGTCGTACGCTTCCATGCGGTTCTCCTCATCGGTCGCGCGCCTGCGAGCTCGCTCGGGCGCGGGTCGGGAGCCTCCAGGCGGGGATCCGTGGAGTCAATGCCGTTCGGCCCCCTCTGCCGCAACGCAGCGAAAACACTCGCTCGGCGCCGAGCGAAAAGTCCACGCCGCGCGGGAGATGAAGCTACGACGCGCTAGAACGACGATCTAGAACAGTGCTCTACGGCGGCCCTCCGGACTCGCCCTGCGGACCTCGCCCCATAGGGGTCAGACACCCTCGCTTTTCACTTTACGGCCGATCCAGAGGGGTCAGGCACCCTCACTTTTCACTTTACGGCCGATGGACCCCACAATCACTTTACGGCCGATCCAGAGGGGTCAGGCACCCTCACTTTTCACTTTACGGCCGATGGACCCCACAAACACTCGCCTCGCAATTCAGAGGGGTCAGGCACCCTCACTTTTTACTTTATGCGCGATGGGCCCACAGGGGCTGCGCGGCCTCGCCCGAGGCAAGAGTAAGAAGTGGGGGGCCCGAGCCGGCGCCCCCCTCGGTTGACCATCCGAGGCGGGAGCGCCTGCGAATGCGGGTGCGTCCGCAAGAGCCCGGCCGGCGACGGTGGCAGCGAGGACGACGGCGGCAGCGACTTCACGTTCCACAGGTTGGGCGCGCGCCGCGGATGTTTCCTCCGGGCCGGCCGCCCAGGCACTGCATCAAAAAGGGGGAAAGTGAAAAGTGAGGGTGCCTGACCCCTGCCTCCGGGCCGGCCGCGCAGGTGCTGCATCAAAAGGGGAAAAGTGAAAAGTGAGGGTGCCTGACCCCTGCTTCCGGGCTGGCCGCGCAGGCGCTGCCTTGAGGGGGGGAAAGTGAAAAGTGAGGGTGCCTGACCCCTGCCTCCGGGCCGGCCGCCCAGGCACTGCATCAAAAGGGGGAAAGTGAAAAGTGAGGGTGCCTGACCCCTACCTTCGGGGCCTGACCCCTACCTTCGGGGCCGACGCGGGGGTCCTTGACACCGGCGGGTTGGGGGTTGGACGATGCGCACCGTCCGACCACGCCAGCCCCGGAGGTCCTCGTGCCCCACCCCCAGACCGACGCCGTCGCCGCGCACGCGCGGGGCCGCTTCGACGCCACCGTCGCTCGCCTCGACGCCTACCTTCGCATCCCGGCCATCTCGTGCGAGCCCGCACACGACGGCGACATCCGCACCCTCGCGGCCAAGATCCGCGACGACCTCGCGGCGCTCGGCCTCGACCGCGCGCGGGTCTGCGAGCTCGACGACGCCCACCCCATCGTCGCCGCCGAGTGGCTCCACGCCGGCGCCGACCGCCCCACCGTGCTGGTCTATGGGCACCTCGACCTGCAGCCGGTCGCGGGGGAGGCGTGGACCACCGCCCCCCACGTCCCGACCGTCCGCGACGGCCGCCTCTACGCCCGCGGCGCCGCCGACGACATGGGCGGCTGGGTCTCCCACATCGGCGCCATCGAGAGCTGGTTCGCGACCGCGGGCGGGCTGCCCTGCAACCTCAAGCTGATCATCGAGGGCGAGGAGGAGATCGGCTCGCCGAACCTCGAGCGCTTCATGGACGCCTACCCGGACGTCTTCGACGCCGACGTGATGATCCTCACCGACTGCGAGAACCCGTCGCCGGACCTCCCCGGGCTGACGGTCTCGCTGCGCGGCGTGATGGAGGTCGACGTCACCGTCAGCGCGCTGTCGGCCGACATCCACTCGGGGCTCTGGGGCAACCTCGCGCCCGACGCCTCGACCACCCTCGTCACGCTGCTCGCCCGCCTCATCGACGCCGACGGCCGCCCGCGCGCGCCGCGCATGGACGTCCCGGCCACGTGGCGCGAGGGCGCCTGGAAGGTGCCGCTGAACGCCGAGACGATCCGCTCGGGGGCGCGGCTCTTGCCCGGGGTCGCACCCCTGCCGGACCGCGGCACCCCGCCCGCGGAGTGGGCGTGGCGCCAGCCGGCGATCACCATCCTCTCGACCACCCTGCCCCGCCCCGACCAGCGCAAGAACGCGCTGCGCCGCGAGGCGACGGCGACGCTGTCCTTGCGGATCGCCCCCGGCCAGACCGCCGAGGACCTCATCGCGATGCTCGAGGAGACCCTGCGCCGCGACGTCCCCGGCGGCTGCGAAGTCACCCTCACGCGCCACCCCGGCTCAGCGCAGAGCTGGCTCTACGAGCCCGAAGGGCCGGCTTTCGACGCCGTCGACCGCGCGTACGCCAAGGCCTGGGGTCAGAAGCCGATCCAGATCGGTGTCGGCGGCTCGATCCCCTTCGTCGCGCTGTTCGGCCGCCGCTTTGGCGACCTGCCGCTCATCCTCAACGGCGTGATGGACCCCGAGACCGGCGCCCACGGGCCGGACGAGTCGATGCACCTCGGCCTCTTCGAGAAGGCCATCGACGCCAACGCGCGCCTCTACGCCGAGCTCGGCGCCCTGCCGGAGCTCGTCCGCAGGGCCTGAGCGCCAGGCAGGCTCGCCTTGAACGCGGCTCGTCGTCAGAACGAGTCGCGCGGCTCTGCCTTCCAGCCCTGACAGGCGTCGGGCTCGGCCACCGGCTCGGCGCCTTCACCGCTGATGGTGCCGTCTATCTCGACGTCGACGCGGGCGATCGCCTTGGCGTCGAGCACGTGAGCGTACGTCCAGGCGCCGTCGTCGGCGCGGACCGACAGGTTACCGTCGACGTAGCGCGTCAGCTCCCCGAGCACGCGCGCCGTCGGCATCTCCAGCAAGACGCGCTGATGCACCCAGCCCGGCAGGACGCGGTTGGCGAGGTCGAGCGCGGCGACGCTCCCGAGGACCAGCACCGGGCTGTCCTCGGCGCTCGGCGCCGCCGCCCGGCCCTCGGCGGGGTCGCCGGCGCAGCGGGTCAGGTCCAGGCGCTCTGGACCGCTGCGTACGCCGATGCCGCTGCGCCCGTGGATCCCCGCGGTGATCTCGAACGCCGCCCCCTTCTTGATCGTGCAGCGCGCTGGGTGGTTCGAGGTCCAGATGTCCACGTCCTCGACGATGCCGTCGAGATCGTCGAGGGCGCGCAAGAACGGCACGTCGACGCGCTCGCTGCGCGTCTCGATGTCGTAGTCGGAGTCGCGCCCACGGGTGCGCTCGGTGAGATACGCGGCGTCGTGCGTGCGGGCGATCGTGGCGGGGAGCAGCGGCGCGGTGCACGCGGGCTCGGTCAACCCGGTGAGCGACAGCGAAGACACCCAGCCCGCCCCCCGCTTGGAAGCGCGCAAGAGGTAGTCGCGCAACGCGTACTCGCGCGAGGTGCCAGCGGGATAGGCGACGATCGCTTGGGATGGGACCGCGACGCCCTCCGGCCAGGTGACGCGCACCGGCGGGCTCAGGCGGCGGCTCGTGGCGGTCGGCTTCGACCGCTCGACATACCGCTGCGGGAGCATGCCGCAGGCCTGGATGACCGCCGCCGCGACGACCAGCGTCGCGACGAACGCCTTCGACAGGTGGCGCTTCATGGGGATCCCCTCGTCACCGTACGAGTATTCGCGCCTACGGGGGGAGCGTCAACGCGCATGTCGGACGCGACCAGGGCGGTCCGTGGACGGGCGCGCCGGCCGCCTCGGTCGACGCGACCTGGCCGTGGGCGCGGCGGCGCGCGGCGGCGCAGAGGCAGTTCACCTCCCGAGCGGCCCCCGCGAGGGGCACCGAAGGCGCTCCACCACAGCCCCGCACGCGGTCGCGGCCGAGCGCGCGATCAGCGAGCAACGGGCTCGCTCATCGGCAACTCGGCCAGCGCGCCGGTGGCGAGCGCCGCGAAGCGCTCCGGCGCCTCCCAGGGCACCCTGTGGGCCGCGCCGGGCACGACCTCGAGCCGGACGCACGGCGCGCTCGCGGCGACGGCCTCGGCGATCCCCAGGAACTTCGGGTCTTCGGCCCCGACGACCCACAGGATCGGGCGCCGCTCGGCGACGATCGCCGCGCGCAGGTCCGGCTGCGCGGCCACCGACCAGCGCTCGAGAGCCTGCGCCAGCGCCTCGCGCTCCCCCTCCCCGGCCCCGC
Source organism: Deltaproteobacteria bacterium HGW-Deltaproteobacteria-14 (assembly GCA_002841945.1). GTDB lineage: Bacteria > Myxococcota_A > UBA9042 > PHBI01 > PHBI01 > PHBI01. The sequence continues at coordinate 3,614 of PHBI01000044.1, read as the reverse complement.
GCGGGAGCGTCTGCGGGCGTCCGGCGAACACCGGCTGGGCGTCCCACGCGGCGAGCAGCGAACCCCACGGCTCGCTCCGAAAGCGCGCGGCCCAGGCGCGATCACGAGCCAGGCGCGCGGCGCGCGCGCCGGGGTTGAGCCCGCCCGGGTCGGCCGCCACCACGATGAGCGCCGCGTGGGGCGACGCGGGGTGGAGGAAGCTCGTCAGCGCGAGCCGCCCGCCGAGGGAGTAGCCGAGCAGCACGTCCCCGCGCCGCGACCTCCGCCGGTGCCGCTCGGCCCACGCCGTCAACGAGAGCCCCGCGTCGCACCACAGCGGGGTCGCGACCGTCGCTATCGACGGGACCCGGCTCGCGAGCGACGCCGCCAGCGCGTCGAAGTCGCTCGGAGCCCCGAGGAAGCCGTGCAGGCACTCGAGGCGGGGGGAGGGCGCGTCCATCGACGCTCACGACTGCCCGATGCGACCGCCGGGCGCAAGCGCGACGCGCACCCGTGGCCTCACTTGCCGCTGCGGAGCGGGGCGTGGCACCCTCGGCCGGTGGACGAACCCGCGAACCTCCCCGGCCTGCGCCCGACCGGCCTGCCGCTCCTGTCGGTGGAGCGCCTGCGCGACGGCGCGTCGGGCTGGACCGTCACCCGCGAGCGCTTCGCGCGCCCAGACCACACCGTGCTCGTCTTCGAGACCTTCACGGAGCCCGGCCAGACCGCGCCGAGCGCCGAGCGCATCGCGGACAGGTCGAGCGACATCGCGACGTTCATCGCCAAGCTGCGGCAGCGACGCGAGGTCGCGCGCGCAGGCCAGGCCGATCGCGACGCCGTCGTCGCGGCGCGATTCCCCGAGCTGCAGGGCGGAGCCTCGGTCCCAAGTGGCCCGCTCGGCGCCATCCGCCTGGCGTTCGCGCGCTGCTTCGCGCCCTGGGACCTGGCGCTGCCGGACGCCGACGTCGCGGCGCGCAGGGCCGGCCGCGTGGTCGACCGCGCGTGGACCATCCTCTACCAATTCGGCGCGACCGCTGAGGGCGAGCACCTCGACCTCTTCGCGTACAGCCGCATGACGAACCCGCGCTATCGGCGCCTGCACGAAGACGGCCGCGTGACCGACCTCACACCCCTCCTGTCCGATCCGCTGTGCGCCCTCCCCCCAGAGGAGCTCCGCCACCTCGACGGCGCGTGACCCGAACCCTCGGCGCGGCCCCGGGGTGGCGCGATCTGTTGACAGCCCGGCCGGCCAACGCCCATCGTCTGCACGATGTCCGGCCCGTTAGACAACACCCTGCGCCGGGGCTGGAGCTACGTCGTCGAGCCCGACGGCGGGCGCCACGTCCCCGACGACACCCTGCGCGTCCTCGCCAAGAGCGGACGCGTCCTCACCAAGCGCGCCCACGGCTGGCCCGCCCGCGTCGAGGTCGTCGACGACAGCGGCGCCGCGCTGCCCCGCGCCACGCTGATCCGCGCCAGCGCCGCCGCCGGCGAAGCTCTGGAGCGCCTCGGCCGCAGCCCGGCCCACCCGGTCCGCGTCCGCCTCGGACCCGCCGGCACCCGGGCGGCCGTCTCGCCGGGCGACGACGGCTTCTCGACCCTCGACCTCGACGGCCCCTGGGTCGCCGCCTCCCCATCCCACCACCCGGTGCGCGTGGCCGCCCAGACCGCCCTCGCCGCCGCCGCGCCCGGGGCCGCCTGGGCCCCCCGCCCGAGCGAGGGGCTGCCCGCGTCGCCGGTGCCGCGCGCGCTCTTCTTCGAGTCGCTGATGAACGCGGCCGAGGACCACAACCGCCAGGAGCTGTCCCAGGGCGTGCTGCACATGGTCAGCGCGCTCTCCGGCACCGGCACCGAGGTCGTGCTGGCGCCGGTCAAGATGACCATCCACGAGCAGTTCCGCGAGGTCTCGCCCGACATCTCGCCGCTCATCGGGGTCGAGTCCCTCCACGCCGCGCTCGCCGGCGGCCCCATCGGCCTCGTCTGCGTCACGCTCCTCGAGGCCTACTTCGACAAGGTCGTCTGGCTCGTGGCGCACCTGCGCGAGCTCGGCTGCCGCGCGCACATCGCCGTGGGCGGCGTGATGCCGACCCTCACCCCCGAGCACGTCGCGGCGCACCTGCCCGACGTGTCCTTCGTCTGCCGCGGGGCCGGCGAGTACTTCCTGCCCGAGCTCTGCCGCATCCTCGGCGACGGCGACGTCGACACCCCCCTGACCGCCGCCCAACGCCACGCCCTCCTCGGGATGCGCGGCCTCGTCGCCGTCGACACCGCCGGCCGCCGCCTGATCGCCGCCGACAGCGCCCACGGCGTGCAGGTCGAGTCCCTCGACCGGGTGCCGCTCGACCTCTCCTACGTCCGCCGCGATCACCTCGTACACGGGCTCGAGATCGTCGCCTCCCGCGGCTGCGTCCACCGCTGCTCCTTCTGCACCATCATCGGGCAGATGACCTACCAGGCCCGCAGCGCCGACGGCCTGTTCGCGCTCCTCGACCGCTACGAGGACCGCTTCCGCGAGCTCTACGGCGACGCCATCCCGGCGCAGGTGTGGCGGGTCCACATCGCCGACGACGACTTCGCCTGCGACCGCGACCGCGCCATCGCCTTCTTCAACGAGCTGCCGCGCACCCGCTTCACCCTGGCCTCGTGCCAGGTGTCGATCGCCGACCTCTGCCGCCACCGCGGCAACACCGTGCTGGCCGAGCCCGATGACGAGCTGCTCGACGCCATGGACCCGCGCTGCTTCTTCGACACCACCCGCCCGATCAGCCGCCGCGAGTACATCGAGGACTACGTCGAGCGCCGCTGGAGCGCGAACCTGCAGATGGGCGTCGAGAGCTTCGACGACGTGGAGCTCGTGCGCCACGCCAAGGGCTACAAGCGCGCCCACATCCGCGCCGCCCTGGCCGCCACCACCGCCCGCGGCCTGCACGTCGACGCCTACTTCATCCTGTCGAACGTCGACACCGCCGCCGAGGACCTCGTCTCCTCCCTCGAGGAGGCGGCCCGCCTCAAGCTGCGCTACCCCGTCCACTTCCACGTGCGCTACCCCGTCACGCCGCGGCTCGTGTCCATCGTGCCCGCCGCGAGCCACCGGCGCCACGTCCGCAACGGCGCCGCCGGCGCCCTGACCCTGCGGCGGGTCGCCTGCGCCGACGGCCACGCCGAGCTCGACTACCCCTTCGTCGAGCACGACGTCCCCCGCGACCCCTGGGTCGAGGCCGCCGTCGCCGCCCCGTTCTTCACCCACGCGGCCCGCTACAGCGGCAGCCTCGCCGCACTGCAGCAACGCTGGCGCGATCGGGTCGACAGCCTCCCAGAATGCACAGAGCGATCACACGGCGAGTTTTTGGTGCGCCGCACTGACGACGCGACGCGGACGCTGGTGTTCGACCTGTTGCGCTGGGCGGAGGTCGGGGCGCGGCGCCCGGAGGAGGCGACCCAGGCGGCCCGGGACGCGCTGGCGACCGCGGCCGAGCTGCTCGGCCCGGCGGAGCTGTGGCTCGCGGCCTACCGCGCCGACTGCGCACCGGGCGCGGTCGTGGTGGACGTGCTCGGCGAGCTCGACGCGGCGCGGGGGCGGCGCGCGCTGGATCTGGCGCGCGCGACCCACCGCGAGGCGCGCGCGCTGCGGGTGG